>NZ_BMEV01000004.1 GCF_014637175.1 Compostibacillus humi
TCCGCTAGATATGAAATTTTGCGTCATACATAATCTGGAACCGCCGTATACGGAACCGTACGTACGGTGGTGTGAGAGGGACGGAGGTTAGTCACCTCCCCCTATCTCAATTCGTCCGCCGTTCAGGAAAATATAGCAGGATTGTGATATAAATATACTTGAAGCTGAAGTCGGAACAAGAAAGGAAGAAACGGGATGCTACAGGAGAAAAATATTTTAGTAGGGGTTTCAGGAGGAATCGCTTCATATAAAGCATGTACGTTAACGAGCAAGCTCGTCCAAAAGGGTGCCAATGTCAAAGTGATGATGACGGAAAATGCGGCAAAATTCGTATCTCCACTGACGTTTCAGGCGTTATCCAGGAACACGGTATATATCGATACATTTGATGAATTTGATCCGAAGAAAATTGCCCATATTGATGCAGCCGACTGGGCAGATATTGTCGTCATCGCACCTGCCACTGCCAATATTATCGGAAAGCTGGCGAACGGAATTGCGGACGATATGCTTTCAACGACGCTATTGGCAACAGAAGCAGATGTGTACATTGCACCTGCAATGAATGTACATATGTATCAGCATCCGGCAGTTATACGCAATATGAAACAGCTGGAAGAGTGGGGCTACCATTTTATCGAACCCGGGTCTGGCTATCTTGCCTGCGGCTATGTCGGAAAAGGCCGTTTGGAAGAGCCGGAAACAATTATTCATGTTTTGGAAACCCATCAGAAAAGGAAGAAGCCGTCCCTGCTCTCCGGAAAAAAAGTGCTCGTATCAGCTGGACCAACCCAGGAAACGATTGATCCAGTCCGTTATTTTACGAATCGTTCTTCGGGAAAAATGGGATTTGCCTTGGCGGAAGCAGCGGCTGAATTCGGAGCGGAAGTGACCCTCGTTGCCGGTCCGACCAACGAAAAAATAAATAGCCCCCTTGTGAAAAGAGTCGACGTCACTTCGGCGGAGGATATGTATAAAGCGATGCACACCTATTTTGAAGAAAGTGATATTGTCATAAAAGCTGCGGCGGTAGCAGATTACCGTCCAAAAGTCGTATATGACCAAAAAGTGAAAAAGAAAGAAGGCAATTGGGTAATAGAAATGGAGAGGACAAAAGATATTTTACAGTCTTTAGGAGAAAAGAAAACCCGCCAATTTCTAGTCGGTTTTGCCGCGGAAACGGTGAACCCAATCGAATACGGAAAAGCAAAATTAAAGAAAAAAAATTTAGACGCCATTGTCGTAAACAACGTAGCGCAGGAAGGGGCAGGTTTCCAGTCGGATACGAATATCGTTACATACGTAAATGAAAAACGGGAAAAACAGCTCCCCCTTGCGCCAAAAAAGGAAATAGCTCGACAACTTTTTCGTCTGATCATTCAAGATATGAAGGATGAATCACTTTGAAAATAGCGAAAGTCATTGTGGACGTCCCTTCCAATTCGTTAAACAAAGCGTTTGATTATGTCATCCCAGGACGATTTAGCCGTATGGTTGAAAAAGGAATGCGGGTAGTTGTCCCCTTTGGCCCAAGGAAGATAATGGGTTTTGTCGTTGAGATAACCGATGAATCAGAAGCGGAAAACGTAAAGGAAATTATTGACGTATTGGATGTTGCACCGGTATTAACGGAAGAATTGCTGGAACTTGGCAATTGGCTTGCAGACCGAACTGTCAGCCTTACGGTAACTGCATTGCAAGCAATGCTCCCGCAAGTGCTGAAATCCAAATATAAAAAGGAAATAGTACGGCGGACAGAGGAAATGCTTCCTGAACCATGGGAATTTTTGTTTCAAGGACGAGACGTAATTCCTTTTGAGGAATTTGCCAATTCTCCCATCAGTTACCATCAATTGCAAAAGGCGGTTCATCAGGGCGACGTGGAAATAAGCTACGTAGTTAAATCGAGAATTACGAAAAAGTTCGTTACGATGGTTAGACCAAAAAGAGATAGTATTTATTTGGAAGAAGCCTTGCTCGATTTGCCGAAAAATGCGAAAAAACAAAGAAAAATAATCGATTATTTTCTTGCTCATCCGAATCCGGTGGAACAGAACCTGCTATGCCGGAAGCTGGATACTACAGCGAGTACGATTAAAAACCTGGCAGAAAAGGGGCTTATCGAAACATTCCGAAAAGAGGTTTTTCGCAATCCTTTTCATGATGAGGATATTGAACGGACGAGCCCCCTCCCGTTAACCGACGAGCAAAAAAACGCCTTTGCTTCAATAACCGCAAGCATTGAAAACGGCAAACATGACGTATTTCTGCTCCACGGGGTAACAGGAAGCGGGAAAACCGAGGTATATTTGCAGGCAATTCAAAAGGTGATTGAGAAAGGAAAAGAAGCAATTGTTCTCGTTCCGGAAATTTCTTTAACTCCTCAAATGGTTCGGCGATTTAAAAGCAGGTTCGGGAAAAATGTTGCTGTCATGCATAGTGCTTTGTCTGCCGGCGAAAAATACGATGAGTGGCGGAAAATTCAGCAAAAAAAAGTTCAAGTAGTCGTCGGTGCCCGTTCGGCAATCTTTGCTCCCTTTGAAAATATCGGTATTATAATTATTGATGAAGAACATGAAACGAGCTACAAACAGGAAGACCAGCCGCGGTATCATGCAAGGGATGTGGCCATACGCCGCGGGAAATATCATCAATGTCCCGTCGTATTGGGGAGTGCCACTCCTTCGCTTGAGTCCTATGCAAGGGCAATAAAAGGGATATACCACTTATGTGAATTAACAAAACGAACGAATAATCAGCCAATGCCGCAAGTGGATATCGTCGACATGCGAAAAGAATTGCACGCCGGAAACCGGACGATGTTTTCCCGAAACTTAATGGAAAAATTGGAAGACCGCCTGCTGAAGGGCGAACAGAGCGTATTATTGCTCAATCGGCGGGGCTATTCAACCTTTGTCATGTGCCGAGAGTGCGGCCATGTGAATAAGTGCCCCCATTGTGACATCGCCCTGACGTATCATAAAAAAAGCGGCCGCCTTAAATGTCATTATTGTACATTTGAAGAGTTTGTTCCATCTGTTTGTCCGAGCTGCCAAAGCAGTCTGATTCGATTTTTCGGCACCGGAACGGAGCGGGTAGAAGAAGCGTTAACAAAGCTTATTCCTGAAGCAAGGGTGTTGCGGATGGATGTAGACACGACGAGAAAGAAAGGCGCCCATGAAAAAATTTTAAAACAATTCGGCGAAGGAAAAGCGGATATTTTGCTCGGCACGCAAATGATTGCCAAAGGCTTAGACTTTGAAAATGTAACGCTCGTCGGGGTATTAACAGCTGATTCCATGCTCCATTTGCCAGATTTCCGTTCCAGCGAAAAAACGTTTCAATTATTGACCCAAGTAAGCGGAAGAGCCGGAAGACATGAACGGCCGGGAGAAGTAGTAGTGCAAACGTACACACCGGAACATTATGCAGTTCAGCTGGCAAGCGAATATGATTTTGCCGCCTTTTTCCAACAGGAAATGAAAATGCGAAAAAGCTTTCAATATCCGCCCTACGTTTATTTGGCACTTATAACGATTTCTTGTGAAAATAGGGCGATGGCCATCCAATCGGCACAAAGATTTGCCCAGCTTTTATTGAAAATGGTCAATGAAAAAACGGTAATCCTGGGGCCGACACCGTCGCCGATTCCGAAAATAAATGATAAGTACCGCTATCAATGTATTGTGAAATATAAATACGAACCGAAGCTTGCCCATTTTTTGCGAAAAGCGGCAAATCAGTTTGAAGAAATCCGCAGAAAATACGGACTGCAAATTATTATCGATATGGAGCCGTATCATTTAATGTAAACAAAGGAAACTAGATTAGAAGGAAGGTTCGCTTGATGAAAAAAATTGTCTTCATGGGAACGCCGGATTTTTCAGTTCCCATTTTACAATCTTTAGCAAATAATCCCGAATATGAAGTAGTACTGATCGTAACCCAGCCGGACCGGCCAAAGGGAAGAAAAAAAATACTCACGCCTCCGCCAGTGAAAACAGCAGGGGAAAAACTGGGAATTCCCGTATTTCAGCCGGAAAAACTGCGTGATGAATATAAAAAAGTTTTATCCTATCATCCGGATATCATCGTCACCGCCGCCTACGGCCAACTGCTGCCGAAAGCGCTGCTGGACGCTCCGCCTTTTGGCTGCATCAATGTTCACGCATCCTTGCTTCCCGAGTTTCGAGGCGGAGCACCGATTCACCACGCAATAATTGCCGGCAAAAAGGAAACAGGAATTACGATTATGTATATGGCGGAAAAACTCGATGCCGGCGATATTATCAGTCAAGTCAAAGTCCCAATTGATGAAAAGGATCATGTCGGCTCGATGCATGACAAACTTTCTGAAGCAGGTGCTCAATTATTAATGGAAACATTGCCAAAAATATTTGCCAGGGAAATCGAGCCGGTGCCGCAGGATGAAGCGAAGGCGACTTTTGCTGCAAACATTAGGCGGGAAGAAGAGAAAATAGACTGGACAAAGACTGCCCAGGAAATCTTTAACCACATTCGCGGCCTGCATCCATGGCCTGTTGCCTATACAACGTATGAAGGCAAAATCATGAAAATTTGGTGGGGAGAGACGGATCATACACAATATAGCGGAAAACCAGGAGAAATTATCCGGGTAGAAAGAGATGCTTTTACCGTAATCTGCGGCGACGGAAAGGGTCTATCTGTTACGGAAATCCAGCCGGCAGGAAAGAAAAGAATGATGGTGAAAGATTATTTGCAAGGCTCCAAAGAGCGGATTAAAATCGGGACGATTTTAGGAGGTTAACGTGACGAAATTACGAAACAATATTTTGGATATACTCCTGCGCATCGAGAAGGATGAAGGTTACAGCAATTTACTATTAAATTTTGAACTGGAAGGGAAAACGTATTCGGAAAAGGATCGTGCTCTGATAACGGAAATCGTCTATGGCACCCTGCAGCGGAAGCTTACGTTAGATTTTTTCCTGGACCCATTTATACAAAAGAAGAAAAAGCTGGATGTATGGGTGCGGATGCTTCTCAGAATGTCACTCTACCAAATGATTTATTTAGATAAAATACCCGACCATGCAATCATTCATGAGGCAGTGGAGATTGCAAAAGCAAGAGGCCATAAAGGGATTGCCGGTCTTGTAAACGGGGTGCTGCGAAACGTGCAGCGGAAAGGGAGAGACCATTTTGTTTCCCTATTTTCTTCGATAACCGATGAGACAGAGCGGCTTGCCATAAGGACAAGCCATCCTTACTGGCTCGTTCGCCGCTGGGTAAATGCCTACGGATTTTCGCGGGCACAAGCAATGTGTGAAGCAAATTTAGAGAGAAAGCCCATCTCTGTCCGGATTCAGCCTTTAAGAATAAGCCGTGATGAAGCGCTGGAAACGTTGCAGCAGGAAGGACTAACCGTACGTCCGTCGCCATTTTCGGAGCAAGGGATTATTGTGGAAAAGGGGAATATTATTTCATCATCTTTATTCCGGCAAAATTATCTTACCGTACAAGATCAAAGTTCCATGCTCGTAGCGGAAATGCTCAAGCCAAAACCAGATTCCCGCGTGTTAGATGCATGCAGTGCTCCGGGAGGAAAGGCGACCCATATTGCTGAAAAAATGAAGAACCGAGGAAGAATCGATGCTTATGATCTCCACCAAAAGAAAGTAAAACTGATAGAAGAGAAAGCGGCTGCGTTAGAACTGTCAATTATCCATGCCAGCAAAGGGGATGCCCGAAATTTAAAAAAGATGTATGCTCCGGAAAGTTTTGACTATATTCTTGTTGATGCGCCTTGTTCCGGTCTTGGCGTCATCCGGGGAAAGCCCGAAATAAAATATAAAAAGGAAGAAAGGGATATCGAACGTTTACAGGAAGTCCAGCTGGCAATCTTAGACGGGGTGAGCCCGTTATTGAAGTCCAACGGTACGATAATATATAGTACATGCACCGTAGAATTAAAAGAAAATGAAGAAGTTGTGAAACGATTTTTACATACTCATCCTGATTATGCGTTGGATGCATCGTTTCGTGATGATTTGCCTCCGCTATTAAAAAATGCACCGGGTTTAACGGAATACGGTCTGCAGTTATTTCCTCAAGATTATGCAACGGACGGATTCTTTTTAACCCGTTTGAAAAAAGTTTGATTATTTTTGTTCTTTTCTGGAAGATTTTGTGTAATACTTGAACTAAATAGTACACGCATTAGTTTAGGGGGGTTAGCATGATCGGTACATTCCTGACCGACCGCGGCAAAGTACGTACCCATAATGAAGACGCAGGCGGCATATTTTACAATGAATCGAACCAGCTGCTGGCTATTATTGCAGATGGCATGGGCGGACATCAGGCAGGAGACGTGGCCAGTCAAATGGCGATTAACGCAATGAAAGAGAGATGGGAAGAAACAAAGCGTTTTTCATCACCTGAAGAAGTAGAAACATGGCTGAAGAAACATATTTCGGAAGTAAACGCATTAATTTATCGCCATGCCCAGTCGAATAAAGAATGTGAGGGCATGGGAACGACAATCGTCAGTGTCGTTTGCTTAGACGAACATTTAATCATTGCCCATATTGGGGACAGCCGATGTTATGTTTTTCGCCAGCAGACGATTGAACAAGTAACAGAAGATCACTCCCTCGTCAATGCCCTCGTCCAGTCTGGTCAGCTTTCCAAAGACGATGCAGCTACCCACCCGAGGAGAAATGTCGTCTTAAGGGCACTGGGCTCTGAGGAAAAGGTGAACATGGACGTTCAGACCGTACCTTTAGAAAAGGGGATAAAAGTATTGCTCTGTTCCGACGGACTAACGGATAAAATCCGGGATGAAGAGCTGTCGGAAATCGTATCGGAAGACAAGCCAATTGAAGAAATTGGCCGAAAGCTGATTGACCTTGCCAATGAACGCGGCGGAGAAGACAATATTTCGCTCATCCTATTAGTTGACGATGCGAAGGTGGAAGCAGGTGAGAAAGTTGAGAAAAGATCACCTTCTCAATGACCGGTATCTGATCAAGGCAAAAATTGGCGGCGGCGGCATGGCGGACGTGTATTTGGCAAGGGACATTATACTGGAGCGGGATGTCGCTGTAAAACAGCTGCGAACGGAATATGCACATGACCAGGAGTTCATCGCCCGCTTTGACCGGGAAGCCCAGTCGGCAACGAGCCTATCCCACCCGAATATCGTCAGTATTTATGATGTTGGGGAAGAAGATGATCTTTTATACATGGTCATGGAATATGTCGAAGGGATGACATTAAAAGAATACATAAAAGAGTATGGTCCCCTTCCGGTTGAGGAAGCGATCGATATCATGAAACAGATTGCTTCGGCAATTCAGCATGCCCATGCCAACAATATTATACATAGGGACATTAAGCCGCAAAATATTTTAATGGATCATTACGGAAATGTGAAAGTGACGGATTTCGGCATTGCCGTTGCACTGAGTGCCACTGCGCTCACGCAAACGAATTCCATTCTCGGCTCTGTTCATTATTTGTCGCCTGAACAGGCAAGAGGCGGTATGGCTACGAAAAAGTCGGACATATACTCGTTAGGGATTGTCTTTTTTGAACTGCTGACAGGCAGGCTGCCATTTTCAGGCCAATCGCCAGTATCTATCGCTTTAAAGCATCTGCAAAGCGAAACCCCTTCCGTTCGGCGATTTAATCAGGATATTCCGCAAAGTGTGGAAAATATTGTCTTAAAAGCAACGGCGAAGAACCCTTTTCACCGTTACGAGACGATTTATGATTTAGAAGAGGCATTGGATACGGCCCTTGATCCGGATAAATTACATGAGCCCCCGTTTACTCCTCCGAAAGAAACGGGGGAGGAGACGAAGGCTATTCCGATTATTACGGATAACGAGTTTAAACACGATTATGATCAGGAAACCATTGTCCATCACGGAAACGGGGAAACAAAAGAATACGAAGATAACCAAACTCCGCCACCGGCGAATAAGAAAAATAAGAAGAAGAAAAGCAAAAAGAAAAATGGAAAAAAACAAAAAAGGAAAAGATGGCTGCTGATTGGTGCAAGCGTATTAATGCTGTTTTTAGCTGCCATTGTAGTACTGTTTATCTATCCGGGAATTCTGTTATCGAAGGAAGTAACGATGCCAGATGTTATCGAAATGGAAGCAGAGGAAGCAAGGGATTTGCTGGAGGAATTGGGACTCGTTGTAGAAAAGGAACGAATTCCATCGGAAGAAATTGAAGAAGGCTTCGTTGTCAGAACAAGCCCAAAAAGCGGCCGGACGGTGAAAACCGGTTCTGCAGTGACCCTCTTCATCAGTGAAGGGAAAGAAAAAATCGTATTTGGTGACTATACGGGACAAGATTTTAGCCAAGTGAAACGATTGCTGGAAAGGGAAGGATTTACCGACATTGTAACTTATGAAGTATACTCAGAAAAACCGGTCGGCGAAATTATTACCCAGTTACAGCCAGCGCCTGAAAGCGAAGTCGTCCCAAGTGAAACGAAGATAATTTTTGAAATAAGCAAAGGACCTGAACTGGTGCAATTAACTGATTTATCAGGGATGACCGTTTCTGAAGCAAAACAATATTTGGAAAACAATAATTTACGGATGAACGTGATTGAAGAAAATTCCGATGTCATTCCTGAAGGTGCAGTCATCAGACAATCGCCAAAACCTGGGACGAATGTACAGGAAAATACGACGGTGGATGTTTACGTTTCAAAAGGGATGGAACAAAGACCGCCTATCTCCCATTCCGTCACGTATACCGTGCCGTATACGCTCAGTGCTGACGGGGAAGGAGAGGAACGTCCGGAACAAGTTGTAAGAATTTATATCGGTGATGTAAATAACGATATTTCGGAAGTGTATGAAGAACGGGCGATTAAAGAAGATACAGAATTTACTTTTACGTTAACGATCCCTGAAGGAGGACAAGCGGAATATATTATTACCCGGGATGATGAAGTACTGAGGAATCAGGTTGTCACTTATGAGGAAGGTGAATAAATGGAGAGAGGCAGAATAATTAAAGCATTAAGCGGATTCTATTATGTAAAGTCTGGGGATAAAATCTATCGTTGCCAGGGGCGGGGAGTATTTCGGAATCAGAAAATTTCTCCCCTCGTCGGTGATTTTGTCGAATTTGAACGAAGGGATTATGAAGAAGGATATATTATGCGCATTGAACCGCGGTCAACGGAACTCATACGCCCTCCGATCGCAAATATTGACCAGGCTATCATTATCAGTTCTGCTCGCTCCCCAGAATTCAGTCCAATACTACTGGATCGGTTTCTTGTATTAGTGGAATATAAGCAGATCCAACCGGTCATTTTTATTACGAAAGCGGATTTACTGTCGGATAAAGAGAAAGAAACCATCCTCCATTATCAAAAAGTATATAAAAATATTGGCTATCCGGTAGAATTGCTGTCGGTAAAAGACAAAGATGGTCTGCCGGATTTAGGCCATTATTTTAAGGGGAAGGTTACCGTTTTTGCCGGCCAGTCCGGGGTAGGAAAATCTTCGCTATTAAATGCCTTGGTCCCGTCCCTTACATTGGCAACGAATGAAGTGTCGGAAAGCTTAGGCAGGGGAAAACATACGACGAGACACGTGGAACTGATAGAGGCATTTGATGGGCTAATTGCGGATACACCAGGCTTCAGCTCCTTAGAATTAACTGAGATCGATCCGGATGAACTGACCGATTGTTTTCCGGAAATGGCTAAGCGAAAGGAGCAATGCAAATTCCGCGGCTGTTTACATGACAAGGAACCTGCATGTGCCGTAAAACAGGCGGTGGACAAGGAGCAAATCGCATCGTTCCGTTATGAAAATTATTTGCGTTTTTTAAATGAAATTCAAAACAGAAAGCCGAGGTATTAACATGGTAAAAATTGCACCATCTATTCTTTCTGCGGATTTTTCCAAATTAAAAGATGAAATTAAGGAAGTGGAAATAGCAGGGGCAGATTATTTGCATGTGGACGTCATGGACGGTCATTTCGTCCCGAATATTACGATTGGGCCGTTAGTCGTGGAGGCGATAAAGCCCCATACAAAGCTGCCCTTGGACGTCCATTTAATGATTGAGAATCCGGATCAATATATTCCAGAGTTTGCCAAGAGCGGTGCGTCGATTATTTCTGTGCACCAAGAAGCGTGTACCCATCTCCATCGAACAATTCAGCTGATAAAAGACAACGGAGTGCAGGCAGGAGTTGTGATCAATCCGGCAACACCGGCACAGCTGATTAAACCAATCCTTGCTGATGTCGATCTCGTTTTAGTTATGACGGTCAATCCGGGATTTGGCGGGCAATCATTTATTAAGGAGACGTTGCCGAAAATTTGGGAGATTGCCAAGTGGCGTGAAGAGTTGAACTTGTCCTTCCAGATTGAAGTGGACGGCGGAGTAAACCGTGAAACGGCAAAATGGTGTACGGATAAGGGAGCTGACATTTTGGTCGCCGGAAGTGCCATCTTCAACGAAAAGGACAGGGCAAAAGCGATTGAAACCATCGTAAACAGCGTGAAAGGGAATTAATATGCTGTCTATTGGAATCGTCGGGAATGGCCCCGAAGAACTGCTCGAAGATTTCCGCCGTTTTTCTGAGGACATTGATATTTGGATTGGTGCAGACCGGGGCGCCTTGTTTCTGGCAAGAGAAAACATTTATATGCAATATGCAGTCGGCGATTTTGATTCCGTCAGCAGCGAAGAGAGACAAAGAATCAAGCAATATAGCAAACATTTTCAACACCACCCCGAAGAAAAAAACGAAACCGATTTGGAATTAGCACTCATAATCGCTTATCAGCTAAAGCCAGAAAACATATATTTATTTGGCGTTACCGGAGGAAGGCTGGATCACGGTTTGGCAAATATCCAGCAATTGTATACGATCCGCCAAAAGGGCATCCAAGGAGTTATCGTTGACAAACAGAATCGAATTGAAATGTTTTTCCCCGGGACATATGAAATTACAAAAGACAAACATTATCCCTATATATCATTTATACCCTTTTCAAAAAAGGTGGAAAAACTATCATTAGAAGGTTTTTACTATCCGCTGAAAGAAGCGACGATTTGTTGGGGGTCCACCCGCTGTATTTCCAATGAACTTCTTGAAAATAGTGGTACTTTTTCTTTTCAGGAAGGCATAGTATTAGTTATAAAGAGTCGCAATGTGATTTGAATGGAAGTCACGATAGGAGGGCACTTATGAAATTTTATACGATTAAACTCCCAAAATTTATCGGCGGATTTGTAAAAATCGTCATCGGCATTTTTAAAAAGGATAAATAACTTGTCATTCGCTTTTGTTTCATCTCCATAAGATGGCAAAAGCATTTTTTTTAATTTCTGATAGGAGGGGGATTGGAAAGAGATTTCCGAAATGAAAAAACACCCTGCTTCGTGAAAAGCTTTCAAAATTAAAAAGACATTTCAACGTCATCGGGTGTTTTTTAAGAGATATAGAATATAGAAAATTCCTTGTCTCTTCATTACATTGTTTCATTAAAATTAGACACGTTCCACTTTCCCAGACTTTAATGCACGGGCAGAAACGTATACTTTTTTCGGTTTTCCATCTACCATAATGCGCACTTTTTGCACATTTGCTTTCCATTTGCGCTTATTGGAATTCATAGCGTGAGAGCGTTGATTTCCGCTGCGGGTACCACGTCCAGTAACAACACATTTTCTAGCCATGTTATTCCCTCCTAACTCTATATATGTGTCATCATACTCATTCAATTTATCACAAACCTTGGGAGAATGCAATGATTCAATTGCGTACAGTACTTATTCACTTGACATCTAAAATAAATTCATCCATTGTTATAAAAGGGAAAATGAATCATTGGTCTGAATGTTTAGTACCAGCTTTTAAAAATATCGGGCTATAGTATAATTTTCTTATATTAGAAGCAGGTTTTAAGGAGGATTATTATGTCCATTGAATTGAATACAAAGGATGGCAAAGTTACTATTACCACGGATGTAATTGCCACCGTTGCCGGCGGTACGGCAGTGGAATGCTACGGAATTGTCGGCATGGCGTCAAAAAGTCAAATTAGAGACGGCATTGCAGAAATCTTGCGGAAAGAGAATTTTTCCCGGGGGATTGTCGTTCGTCAAGAAGATGATAAACTTCATATTGATATGTATATTATCGTCAGCTATGGAACGAAAATATCTGAAGTAGCCAACAATGTCCAATCCCAAGTAAAATATGCTTTAAGCAAATCTTTAGGATTAGCAGTCGATTCGGTAAATATTTTTGTCCAAGGTGTTAGAGTAGAAAAAGATTAATAGCGGATGTTCAAGGAGGAAGTATGGTGACCATTTCAAAAATCGATGGTGTTATGCTAGCACAAATGATTCAATCAGGTGCCCGCCACCTGGCCAATAACGCCAAAAAAATAGATGCATTAAACGTCTTTCCGGTACCGGATGGAGATACAGGTACGAATATGAACTTGTCCATGACTTCAGGGGCAAGTGAGGTAAAAAAATTACATACAGATAACGTTTCTGAAGTAGCCAACGCTTTTGCGAAAGGCTTGCTGATGGGAGCAAGAGGAAATTCGGGAGTTATTTTATCGCAAATTTTCCGCGGCTTTGCCAAAGGAGTCGATAAGAAAAACTCTTTAGATACAAAGGATTTGGCAGAAGCCTTTGAAACAGGGGTTGCTGTTGCCTATAAAGCGGTCATGAAACCGGTGGAAGGAACCATTCTTACCGTCGCAAAAGATGCGGCAAAAGAAGCAGCTTTCCTTGCGAAGCAGGAAACGGATATTGTCGTATTTATGGAAAAAGTATTAAAGAAAGCAAAAGTTTCTCTCAAAAGAACGCCGGAACTGCTGCCGGTCCTGAAGGAAGTCGGGGTAGTTGATTCAGGCGGCCAAGGACTTGTTACGATATATGAAGGGTTTTTGGCGGCGTTAACTGGCGAAGAGCTGCCGGAAGAAGAGCCGAATGTTTTAGATATGGACGAACTCGTTCATCACGAGCATCATCAGGCCCAGGAATTTATGGATACTTCGGAAATTGTATACGGCTATTGCACCGAATTTATGATTAAGTTTGAAGAGGAAAAACTGGCAGCCCATCCATTCAGCGAAGAAGCGTTCCGTGAAGAATTAAGCGAACATGGAGATTCATTGCTCGTCGTTTCTGATGACGAAATTGTAAAAGTGCATATTCATACGGAGAGTCCGGGGACATGTCTCAATTTGGGCCAACGGTTTGGCAGTTTCCTGAAGGTGAAAGTGGATAATATGCGGGAGCAACATTCAGCTATTGTCAATAAAAAGGAAGAAAAACCAAAAGAGAAAAAAGAGTATGGCATTGTAACCGTAGCGATGGGCAAAGGGCTGAAAAACTTGTTTGAAAGTCTTGGCGCTTCCGTCGTTATTGAAGGCGGCCAGACGATGAACCCGAGCACCCAGGACATTGCAGAAGCAATTAATCGAGCCAATGCGAAAAATGTTATCGTTCTGCCGAATAATAAAAATATCCGCATGGCAGCAGATCAGGCTGCAGAGCTTGCGGAAGTGAATGCGGTCGTTGTGCCGACGACGACAATCCCTCAAGGAATTAGCGCCATGCTTGCTTTTCATCCGGAAAATGATACCGAATCCAATCAGAAAGCGATGGATGAAGCAAGAAAACTCGTGAAAACGGGACAAATTACTTATGCGGTGAGAGACACCCAGATGGAAGGAATAACGATTGAGAAAGGTCATTTTATGGGAATTAGTGACGGCAAAATTGTGGCAACGGATCCGAACCGGCAGGAGACGGTCAAATTATTGCTGGAACAAATGATTACAGATGACGATGAAATATTAACGATTCTCGTCGGCGAAGACGCAACCGCGGAAGAAACTGACGATATTATCGCATTTGTAGAGCAGACATTTGAGGATGTCGAAATTGAAGTGCACCAGGGGGACCAGCCAATTTACTCATATATATTCTCCGTAGAATAAATCGCCAAAAATCTTTGGCGATTTATTTTCTTTCATGGGATTTAAATGGTAACCATTGTAATAATGATTAAATCGATAGAGTTTGTTATAATTTACTTAGCAAACAGGGAAGGAGTAGGGGGAAATGAAATATCAGTCGGTATTTGATATCATCGGCCCGGTAATGGTCGGACCGTCAAGCTCGCATACTGCAGGCGCAGCAAGAATCGGGCTTGCAGCAAGAAATCTGTTTGGCAAGCAGCCTGCTTGGGCAAAAATTCACTTATATGAGTCTTTTGCAAAAACGTATCGCGGCCACGGAACGGATTTTGCCCTAGCTGGAGGTTTATTAGGCTTTGCAACCGACGATCCGCGCATGAGCAAAGCTTTAGATATAGCAAAAGAAGAAGGGCTTCACATCGAATTTATTGAAGATAGTGCCTCAAGCGTCCATCCGAATACGGCAAGAGTAATTGTCGGGGACGGGAAAGAAGAGCTGGAACTGGTTGGAATTTCCATCGGCGGAGGAAAAATTGAAATTATTGAGCTGAACGGTTTCGAACTGCGCCTTTCCGGCAATCATCCTGCCATACTCGTATTGCACAATGACCGCTTCGGAGCGATTGCATCGGTTACAAAGATTTTAGCAAAATATAGAATTAATATCGGTCATATGGAAGTAAACCGTAAAGATGTCGGCAAGGATGCATTGATGGTTATAGAGACGGACCAAAATGTGGATGATACTATTTTAAATGAATTAAAGGGTGCAGACCATATTATAAAAGTTTCGAAAATCGTTAGCTGATATTGACAGGGGGAATAAAGATGGGTATACGATTTCGTACCGTAAGTGAGCTATTGGAGTTAACGGAAAAACATGATCTTCCCATTTCCGAAGTAATGATCCAGCAAGAAATGGATATAAAAGGAAAAAACCGCGATGAATTATACGAGCAAATGGAAAAAAACTTGCAAGTCATGGAAAAAGCAATTGAAGATGCCTTTAAAGGAGTACAATCCGTTACCGGTTTAACCGGCGGGGATGCAGTCCGAATTCAAAAATATATGAAGGAAAATACCCCGCTTTCCGGAAATCTCCTTTTGGATGCTGTTTCGAAGGCGATGGGAACTAATGAAGTGAATGCTGCGATGGGAATTATTTGTGCCACACCGACCGCGGGCAGTGCAGGCTGTGTTCCTGGAGCTTTGTTCGCGGTAAAGGAACGGTTTAACCCTAGCAGGGAAGACATGATTCGCTTTTTATTTACAGCTGGCGCCTTCGGTTTTGTCGTAGCAAATAATGCTTTTATATCAGGTGCGGCTGGCGGCTGTCAAGCGGAAATCGGTTCCGCTGGAGCGATGGCTTCTGCCGCCATTGTGGAAATGGCAGGCGGAACGCCGGAGCAATCTGCCAATGCTTTCGCCATTACATTAAAGAATATGCTCGGACTAGTTTGTGACCCGGTTGCAGGATTGGTAGAAGTGCCTTGTGTGAAACGAAATGCATTAGGAGTATCTCAAGCGCTAGTTTCGGCAGATTTGGCACTTGCCGGTGTGAAAAGCAAAATTCCTTGTGATGAAGTCATCGGTGCAATGTACCGTATTGGCAAACAAATGCCTTCTGCATTGAGAGAAACCGGCGAAGGAGGATTAGCTGATACACCGACAGGGCGGCTGCTGAAAGAGAAAATCTTTGGCGCATCTGTCTAGAAAGAGGGATTTTATGCTGACAGACCCAATTACAACGATAAAAGGAGCAGGGGAGAGGGTCGCTGAAGATTTGGCGGCCCTCCGCATTTTTACCGTTGAAGACCTGCTTTATTATTTTCCTTACCGATACGACGTTTTGGAAATCAAGCCGATTTCCGAACTCATTCACGAGGATAAAGTGACAATTGAAGGAAGGGTGTTGTACGAGCCTTCCGTTACATATTACGGCAAAAGAAAATCTCGGCTCACCTTTACGGTCGAAACGGAAGGCATCGCTGTGAAGGCAGTGATGTTCAACCGGGCTTTTGCGAAAAAACAGATTAAAGCAAATGCTGTTGTGACGCTTACCGGGAAATGGGATGCTCATCGGCTGCAAATTACGGTAAGCAATTATAAAATCGGTACGATGGAAAAGGAAACAGAGATCAACCCAATTTATTCCCTGCGCGGAAATTTAACGAACATGAAAATAAAAAAGCTGATTCGGACCGCATTGGACCAGTACGGCAGCATGATTGAAGAATTCCTGCCAGAACAGTATCTGCTTGAATATAAAATTCCGAGCCGGTTAAAAGCGCTGGAAACGATGCATTTTCCCCCTTCCAGAGCGGCATTAAAACATGCCCGCAGACGCTTTACCTACGAGGAGCTCCTCCTATTCCAGCTGAAGATGCAGCTGATTCGCAAGCGAAATCGGGAACAGACAGCGGGGAATGCTCACCGGTATGATGTGGAAAAAGTAAAACAGTTTATTCAAAGTTTTCCTTTTTCGCTAACATCCGCCCAATCCCGCTCGCTTCATGAAATTTTGCGGGACTTAAGGTCTCCTTATCGGATGAACCGTCTTCTGCAAGGGGATGTAGGCTCTGGAAAAACAGCGGTAGCTGCCATTAGCCTTTATGCGGCAGTAACTGCCGGAAAGCAAGGCGCCTTAATGGTTCCGACCGAAATTCTAGCTGAACAGCATTATGAGTCCTTAAAAAATATGTTTAAAGATAGAGCGGAAATTGCCCTGCTCACTGGTTCTATCAAAGGAAAGAAGCGGAAAGAGATATTGGACAGACTCCTCCGTCAGGAAATTGACATTGTTATCGGAACCCACGCTCTGATCCAAGAAGAAGTTTTCTTTCATGATTTAGGCCTGGTCATCGTAGATGAACAGCACCGGTTTGGGGTGGACCAGCGAAGGGCGCTCAGGGATAAAGGACTTCACCCGGATGTCCTCTTTATGACAGCTACACCGATTCCGCGCACTTTGGCGATAACGGCCTTCGGCGATATGGACGTGTCGACGATCGATGAAATGCCCAAAGGAAGAAAACAAGTTGAGACGTATTGGGCAAAGGAGAATATGTTTGAGCGGGTATTAAAGATGATAGAAAAACATGTCGCCCTTGGTGAGCAGGCATATATTATTTGTCCGCTGATCGAAGAATCCGACAAATTGGACATTCAAAATGCAGTTGACTTGCATCAGCAGCTCGTTCAATTCTTCCCGCCAACTATCAATGTCGGTTTAATGCACGGACGGCTCAAACAAGAAGAAAAAGAACAAGTGATGAGCCAATTTGCCAACAACGAAATCCATGTGCTCGTATCTACGACGGTCGTTGAAGTAGGAGTTAACGTTCCCAATGCAACAATCATGGTCGTATATGATGCCGAGCGTTTTGGACTTTCCCAATTACATCAGCTCCGGGGGAGGGTTGGCCGAGGAGAAAAGCAAAGTTACTGCATTTTAATTGCCGATCCAAAAGGAGAAACAGGCAAAGAAAGAATGCGCATTATGACAGAAACAACGAACGGGTTTGAGTTGTCTGAGCAGGATTTAAAGCTGCGTGGACCTGGGGACTTTTTCGGAAAAAAACAAAGCGGACTGCCAGAATTTAAAGTAGCAGATCTCGTACATGATTATCGGGCATTGGAGACTGCCCGGAAAGATGCGGCCGAGATTGTGGAAAATCGGCTTCTGGATAACGATAGTGATTTTCAGCTGTTAAAAAAACGGCTGGAAAAGGATCCGGCTTTAATGGATACGCTGGATTGAAAGTTTACTTGCATAATCAGAATTGGTATTATATATTACTATTAGTACCAAGTCATAAGCATATACAGATGGATGGTGCAAAATGAAACTGTCAAAAGCAGAACGTCAACGGCAATTAAAAGAAACGATAACGGAAACACCGTTTATTACTGATGAGCAGCTGGCGAAGAAATTTTCTGTCAGCATTCAAACGATTCGCCTAGATCGGATGGAGCTTTCCATTCCGGAATTAAGGGAACGAATTAAGTATGTTGCTTCCAATCGCTGGAACGAGATGGTAAAGGCATTGCCGTTGGATGAAGTTATTGGTGAAATCATTGATTTAGAGTTGGATAAAAGGGCGATATCCATTTTAGATATACGGCCTGATTACGTTTTTTCCCGCAATAAAATTGCCAGAGGGCATCATTTGTTTGCTCAGGCAAACTCGTTGGCGGTTGCTGTTATCGACGACGAACTGGCGTTAACGGCAAAAGCTGAAATCAAGTTTATCCGGCAAGTGAAAGAAGGAGAACGAGTTATTGCCAAGGCAGCCGTCAAAGGAGAAGAGAAGGGTTTTACCATTGTTCAGGTTGAAAGTTTTGTAGATAAGGAAAAGGTATTTTCCGGATTATTTTATATGTATCGCTCCAAAGAAGAACAACAAAAAGGAGAAAAGGAACATGAGAATCGCAATTGATGCCATGGGAGGTGACCATGCTCCGAAAGAAATCGTCTTAGGAGCCATGGATGCGCTGCAGCTCATGCCGGATTTACATATTACTCTAGTCGGAGACGAAACGAAAATAAAGCAATATATAACGGAAGATGAAAGGATTTCCATCTTGCATACCGACGAAGTCATTACCGGGGATGACGAACCCGTTCGTGCAGTCCGGAGAAAGAAAAATGCTTCTCTCGTCCTCATGGCGAACGAAGTAAAAGAGATGAGGGCGGATGCGTGTATTTCGGCCGGGAATACCGGAGCATTAATGAGTGCTGGCCTGTTTGTTATCGGACGGATTCCGGGAATCGATCGCCCTGCGCTAAGTCCTACGATACCAACGGCAGATGGAAAAGGGTTTGTTCTTTTGGATGTCGGCGCCAATGTGGATGCAAAGCCAAACCACTTATTGCAGTACGCAGTCATGGGTTCCATTTATGCGGAAAAGGTCCGTTCCATTCCATCGCCAAAAGTAGGATTGTTAAATGTCGGAACCGAGGACGGCAAAGGGAACGATTTAGCCAAAAAAGCCTTTGAACTATTAAAGGAAGCACCGATTCAATTTGTCGGCAACGTGGAAGCCCGTGATCTTTTGAGCGGTGTTGCTGATGTAGTCGTTACCGATGGCTTCAGCGGAAATATTGCTTTAAAAACAATTGAAGGAACGGCGGCCAATATTTTTTCCATTCTAAAGAATACGATGATGGCAAATACGAAAACGAAAATCGGCGCATTGCTATTAAAAAATGACCTTAGAGGCTTAAAAGATAAACTGGACTATTCAGAGTACGGCGGTGCCAGCCTGTTCGGATTGAAAGCTCCAGTCATTAAAGCCCATGGTTCCTCAAAGCGGCGGGCCATTGTCAGTGCGATTAAACAGGCGAAATATACCGTAGACCATCAAGTAGTTAATACGATCATGGACACGGTAGCAGGGATGAAAATCGATAAGGAGTGATTAAAATGAAGCAGGTCGCTTTTATGTTTCCCGGTCAAGGATCCCAAGTCATTGGCATGGGGAAAGATTTTTTTGATGCATATGATGAAGTAAAACAGTTGTTTGCCATGGCCAATGAAGTATTACATAAAGATATACAGCAAATCATGTTTGAAGGGCCGATGGAAGTTTTGACGGAAACAGAAAATGCCCAACCCGCATTATTGCTGACAAGTGTAAGCATAAACAGGATGCTGGAAAAAGAAGGAATCCGTCCTGCGATGACTGTCGGACATAGTCTAGGTGAATATAGCGCATTAGTTGCCAGCGGCGCGCTGTCAGCAGATGAGGCACTTCCCCTCGTGCAAACCCGCGGCCGGTTAATGGAAGCAGCATTTCCAAAAGGTCAAGGAACGATGGCGGCAGTGTTAGGATTACAAGAAGAAGTCATTCAGTCTGTATTGGATACAATTAAGGATGAAATTGTTGATATCGCCAATTTAAACTGTCCTGGCCAAATTGTGATTTCTGGTTCAAAGGAAGGAATTGAACAAGCGTCTGAACAATTAAAAGCTGCTGGTGCGAAAAGGGTAATTCCTCTCAATGTGAGCGGCCCGTTCCATTCCCGATTAATGAAAAAGGCAAACGAGGAATTTGCAAATTATTTGGATAAAGTGAACGTTCAGGATGCAGCAATTCCTGTCTATGCCAATGTGTCAGCACGGCCGGTCACAAAAAAAGAAGAAATTAAAAACCTGCTTATTCAGCAGCTCTATTCCCCGGTTCGGTTTGAAGAATCGATTCGTCAAATGATCGATAAAGGTGTAGATGCCTTTGTCGAAGTAGGAAGCGGAAAAGTGTTATCCGGATTGTTGCGAAAAATTGACCGGAAAGCGACGGTATTTGCTGTTCATGATATTGCCTCCATGGAAAACTTTATTCGCTGGTATAAGGAGGAAGCATAATGATGTTAAAAGGTAAAAATGTATTAGTAACCGGGGCTTCCAGAGGGATTGGCAGAGCCATTGCATTAGAACTCGGCAGAAATGGGGCTAATGTAGCGGTAAACTATGCGGGAAGCAAAGAAAAGGCAGAAGAAGTAGTCAATGAATTAAAAGAAATGGATGTACAAGCTTTTGCGATCCAGGCAGACGTTTCTTCCGAAGCAGATGTAAAAGGAATGGTGAAGGAAGTTATTTCCCAATTCGGAAGTTTGGACATTTTGGTGAACAATGCAGGGATTACGAGGGATAATCTCCTCATGCGCATGAAAGAAGTGGAATTTGACCAGGTTATAAATACGAACTTAAAAGGTGTTTTCCTATGTACGAAAGCAGTAACAAGACAGATGATGAAACAAAAATCCGGTAAAATTATTAACGTAGCTTCCATTGTAGGTGTCTCCGGAAATCCGGGACAGGCCAATTATGTTGCTGCGAAAGCGGGGGTCATCGGGTTAACGAAGACGACGGCCAAAGAACTGGCATCAAGAAATATTCTTGTCAATGCAGTGGCTCCCGGATTTATTGCTACGGACATGACGGAAGAATTGACGGAAGAACAAAAAGAGGCAATGCTTAAGCTCATACCGCTAGAACGGCTCGGTCAGCCGGAGGATGTTGCCAAAGTTGTACGGTTCCTTGCATCCGATGATGCATCTTATATTACCGGTCAGACCATCCATATTGATGGCGGAATGGTAATGTGATATTTTTTTAAAGGACAACTTCATTACTTGAAGGGAGGTGAACGGAAATGGCAGACGTATTTGAAAGAGTAAAAGCAATCATTGTTGACCGTCTTGACGTCGAAGAGGAAAAAGTTACGCTGGAAGCCTCTTTTAAAGATGATTTAGAAGCTGATTCATTGGATGTTGTTGAACTTGTAATGGAATTGGAAGATGAGTTCGATATGGAAATTGCCGATGAAGAAGCGGAAAAGATAAATACAGTTGGGGATGCTGTTGATTACATAAACAGTAAGCTATCCTAAAGGCAGGAAGTCTCGCAAATTGCGGGACTTTCCCTATATATAAGGAGTGACCAAATGGATATTAAACAGCTGGAAGAACAACTTCAACTCACCTTTCGTCAACCGCATCTGATCAAGCAGGCGTTTACCCATTCTTCTTATGTGAACGAACACCGGGATGCCGAAGTGAATGATAATGAGCGGCTGGAATTTTTAGGAGATGCGGTGTTAGAGCTGGGAGTTTCCCAATTTTTATTCCGGGAGCATGAAGCGTTGCCGGAAGGGGAGCTGACAAAACGGAGGGCTGCCATCGTATGTGAGCCATCTTTGACAAAATTCGCCCTTGAGCTTGGATTTGACAAGTTCCTTCTCCTTGGGAAAGGCGAGGAACAATCCGGCGGCAGGAAACGTCCGGCAATACTGGCCGATGCTTTTGAAGCATTTTTAGGCGCATTATACTTGGATCAAGGGTTTGAGCAAGTGCTCCGTTTTTTAGAACGATATGTATTTCCTAAAATCGATGAACAAGCTTTTTCCAACACCCGGGATTATAAAACCGAACTTCAGGAAAAAATTCAGCAGGACCGAAATAAAAAAATCGAGTATGACATTATCGACGAAAAGGGGCCGTCCCATAATAAAGAATTTATTGCTAACGTCCTTGTTAATGGCGAAGTGTTTGGACAAGGAATCGGGAGAACGAAAAAAGAGGCGGAGCAGCGGGCGGCGAAAGAAGCGCTGGATAAATTGGAAGGCAAAAACTGATGGAAAGAGGGTTATAACGGAAAATCATCGTTCATGGTTTTTCGTCATAACCCTTTTGCCTATTTTTTGCGAATGAGGGCAAGTTCATCGACAAAAGCTTGTGTTTCGGAAATGCTCAGCTTTCCCTTTTGCCGGACAACATCGTATAATAACTTTAAATCCTCATATTTATCCAAGTCATAATCTTCTGCGTCCAATAATCCCCGATTGACAACATTTAATTGATCTGCTAATTGCTCAAGAAGATAGTGCAAGTTTTCCTTTGATGCAACATTTAAATTCATCATATTCCTCCCCGGGCTTCTTGAACCCTTCTTTTGTTATCATGTTTATGATAAAATAAATGCGTTAAAATGCCAACGATGAACGTGAAAATTAGGAGAAATGTTTATGTATTTGAAAAAATTGGAAAGTATCGGTTTTAAATCCTTTGCCGAACGAATCCAGGTGGAATTTGTTCCTGGTGTTACCGCGGTGGTGGGGCCGAACGGCAGCGGGAAGAGCAATATTATTGATGCCATCCGCTGGGTTTTGGGAGAACAGTCTGCCAAATCATTGCGCGGATCAAAGATGGAAGATATTATTTTTCAAGGCAGTGATACGAGAAAGGCGTTAAATGTGGCAGAGGTTACCCTTGTGCTAGATAACAAAGACCATACTTTGCCGTTAGATTACGAAGAAGTCAGTATTACGAGACGGGTTTACCGTTCTGGAGAAAGCGAATTTTATATTAACAAACAATCTTGCAGGCTGAAGGATATTATTGATTTATTTATGGATACAGGACTTGGCAGAGATTCTTTTTCCATCATCAGCCAGGGAAAAGTAGAAGAAATATTAAGTTCGAAACCGGAAGAAAGAAGAAGTATTTTTGAAGAAGCAGCCGGTGTACTAAAATATAAAAACCGCAAAAAGAAGGCGGAATTTAAACTGGCGGAAACGCAAGAAAACTTAAATCGTGTGGAAGATATTATTTACGAAATTGAACAGCAGCTGACACCTTTGGAACAACAGGCAGAAACGGCAAAAAAATATTTAAAGCTGAAGGAAGAGTTAAAAGAAGAGGAAATCTCATTGCTCGTTGCCGAAATCAGCTTATTGCATGAACAATGGCAGAAGCTGAAAAAGGAACTGGAAGAACAAAAAGACGAGGAAATTAAATTAAAGACAGAAATTCAGAAAAAAGAAGCTTGGATTGCACAGGAAAGAGAGAAGCTGGATTCCATTGACAAAAAAGTTGAAAATCTGCAGGAACAGCTGTTACATACGACAGAGCAGCTGGAAAAACTGGAAGGTAAAAAGCAATTAGTCAACGAGCGGACGAAACATCTGGCGGAAAACAAACAAAAGCTGGAAAAACAAATGGAAGAAACCGCAGAAAAAATCGGCGCCGTCCACGATATTCTTGTGAAAGAAGAGAAAAATCTTCTCGTTCTTACCGAAGAGAAGAAGGAGATGAAAAAGCGTTTATCGGAAGTAAAAGAAAAGCTAAAGCTGCATGAAACGTCGATTCCCGAACAAATCGAAGAATTGAAGGCGGATTATATTGAATACTTAAACGAGCAGGCAGCCCTCCGCAATGAAAAGCATTCCGTCCAAAAACAGCTGGAACAGCTCGTTCTAAAGAAAGATAGGCAAAAAGACAAATATCAAGATTTAGAGAAAGAACGATCATCCCTTGCGGAAAGAAAAACTAAGCTCGGGGAACAGATTGAAGCATATGAGAAAAAATTAGCCGAGAAACAAACGGCAATAAAAAATTGGAAACTGAAATTGACAGAGGAAAGAACCCGTTATGAAGAGCTGCAAAGGAAGCAGTTTCAAGGATATCAATATATTGAAAAATTAAAGTCAAAAAAAGAATGGCTTGAGGAAATGAAGGAAGATTTTCAAGGGTTCTACCAAGGTGTCAAATCTGTTTTGAAAGCCCGGGAAGAAAATCAGCTGGCGGATATTTACGGAGCGGTAATCGAATTAATCACGGTTCCCAGCCGATATATTACCGCGATTGAAACGGTTCTAGGAGGACAAGCCCAGCATATTATCGTCAAAGATGATCTCTCAGCAAGAAGGGCGATTCAATGGCTAAAACAGACGAACCGGGGCCGGGCAACTTTTTTGCCAATCGCTTCGATTCAAGAGCGGTCTGTTCCGTTCCCTTTGCTGGAACAAATAAAGGCCCATCCCGGATTTGTCGGTATTGCGGCCCAGCTGATTGAAACAGACAAAATGTATATAAAAGCAATCAATCATTTGATGGGGCATGTGATCATTGCCAAAACTTTAAAAGATGCCAATGAAATCGCAGCACTTACCGGAAGAAAATATCGTGTTGTCACGCTGGAAGGCGACGTCGTTCATCCAGGCGGCTCCATGTCCGGCGGGGCACAGAAGAAAACAAACCAGTCGCTTTTTACCCGGGAAAAAGATATCCAAGTATTGGCAGAGCAAATAAAAAACTACGAAGAGAAAATTCGTGTCTTTGAGAAAAAAGTCGATGACCAAAAAGCAGTCATTGATGAGCTGGAAAACAAACTTAAGGATGAGGATACTGCCGCAGAGCAAGAAGAGCTTCAACAAATTCAATCGGAATTTACAGAAGTCGATTTACGGCTTCAGTCGTTAAATGAGCAGCTCTTTCTATATGATCAGGATCAAAAACAGTTTTTAGAAGAGAAAAATATGCTCGAACAACAATTAACTGGATGCGAAGCGCAATTAAGCAATATTAAAGATAAACTTGCATCCTTGGATGAAGAAATCAGCAAATTATCGAAAATGGAAAAGGAATTTAACGAAAACCGAGAGGATATTCAGAAAGCATTCCATCAATACGAAGTTCAGCAGGCCGAGCTGGAAGAAAGATATAAGCATCAGGTGGAAAAAGTTGAGACGATGAGGAATGAGCTGAAGGAATATGAAGAGCAATATGACCTGTATAAACAGGAATTGGATACTCTAGTCCGGATTGAAACGGAAGAAGAAACAGAAGAGGAAATTGAAGAAGCGATTTTGGATACGGCACAGCAAAAAAATAATCTGACTGCCATCATCCGGGAAAAACGGGCTGAACGTTCCGAAATTACCGAGCGTCTCCTCCATGAAGAGCGGGAATTAAAAGAGGAAAACAAAGTGTACGAAAAGGCGCTGCAGCAATTGCAGGAAAAAGAAGTACAGGTGAACCGTCTTGATGTGGAATTAGAAAACCGGCTGCACCAGCTGCAGTCCGACTATACGATTTCTTTTGAAAAAGCAAGACAAAGTTATCCGGCTGCGGAAAATATTGAAGCGGCTAAAGCAAAGGTAAAAGATATTAAATTTAGCATCGAAAGGCTCGGTTCGGTTAACTTAGGAGCTATAGACGAATATAAGCGCATTTCCGAGCGGTTTCAGTTTTTAACGGAACAGCGGGAAGACTTGCTGGAGGCAAAGGATACGCTATTTAATGTCATTCGCGAAATGGATGACGAAATGAAGAAACGTTTTGAATCTACCTTTATTGAAATCCAGGAACAATTTACCCATGTATTTAAAACATTGTTTGGCGGAGGACGGGCTGAACTTAAATTAACCGACCCGAAGGATTTATTGGAAACAGGGGTGGACATCATTGCCCAGCCGCCAGGAAAGAAATTGCAGCATCTTGGACTGTTATCCGGCGGAGAAAGGGCGTTAACCGCGATTGCCCTGTTATTTGCCATATTGCGGGTCCGTCCCGTTCCTTTCTGTATTTTGGACGAAGTGGAAGCGGCACTCGATGAAGCGAATGTAGTCCGGTTCGCCAAATATTTAAAACAGCATGCGAAAGATAGCCAGTTTATCGTTATTACTCACCGTAAAGGGACGATGGAGGAAGCAGACGTGCTTTATGGTGTGACGATGCAAGAGTCTGGCGTATCGAAATTAGTTTCTGTCCGTTTGGAAGAAACCGAACAATTAATACATTCCTGAAGGAGAGATAACCGATGGGATTTTTAGATAAATTAAGAAACAAGTTTAAACAAACCGAAGAAAAGGAAGAAATTTCCGAAAAATATAAGGAAGGGATGTCAAAAACACGGAGTTCCTTCTCCAGCAAAATTAATGATTTAATTGCCCGTTACCGGAAAGTAGACGAAGAATTTTTTGAAGAACTGGAAGAAGTATTGATTACGGCAGATGTTGGGGTCAATACGGTAATGGATTTAATCGATGAGCTGGAAATGGAAGTAAAAAGGCGGAACATTAAAGATACAGCAGAAGTTAAAGAAGTGATTTCAGAGAAATTGGTAGAAATTTATTACGGCGATGACGAAGAAGAAATTACCGATTTAAACATTCAAGAAGGAGAATTAACTGTAATTTTAGTCGTTGGAGTGAACGGTGTCGGCAAGACAACTTCCATTGGGAAACTGGCCCATCAGTTTAAAGAGCAGGGAAAAAAAGTATTGCTTGCAGCCGGAGATACGTTCCGTGCTGGTGCAATTGAACAGCTGGAAGTATGGGGGGAGCGTTCCGGCGTCGACGTCATCAAGCAGCAAGAAGGAAGCGATCCGGCTGCAGTCATTTTTGACGGCATACAAGCAGCAAAATCCCGGAATGCCGATATATTAATTTGTGATACGGCAGGCAGGCTGCAAAACAAAGTGAATTTAATGAATGAGCTGGCAAAAGTAAAACGGGTAATTGAACGGGAAGTCCCTGGGGCTCCCCATGAAGTGCTGCTCGTTCTCGATGCGACGACAGGACAAAACGCATTGTCCCAGGCGAAGACCTTCTCGGAAAGCACAGACGTTACAGGAATCATTTTAACAAAATTGGATGGTACGGCAAAAGGCGGCATAGTCCTTGCTATCAGACATGAGTTGAATATACCGGTGAAATTTGTCGGACTGGGAGAGGGCATTGAAGACTTGCGAAAATTTGATCCCCATGCCTTCGTTTACGGATTATTTGCAGACATGCTGGAGGAGGAATAGTTCGTATCTTGACAATCGCTTCCGTTCCTTTATCATGTTTGTAAAGGGATTTAACTTAACATGGGGTGGACAAAGTGATAGAGAAGACGACGAGAATGAATGTTTTATTTGATTTTTATCAGGAACTGCTTACACCCAAACAGCGAAATTATATGGAACTATATTATTTAGAAGATTACTCCCTCGGAGAGATAGCAAATATTTACCAAATTTCCCGTCAGGCGGTGTATGACCATATTAAGCGTACGGAAACAGTGCTGGAAACCTATGAAAAGAAATTGGGCTTATTTGCAAAGTTTATGAAACGGAAGTCGATTTTGGAACAATTGGAACAGATTGTTGAAGATAAAAGAGCCCTTGATCTTTTATCCCAACTAAAAGATTTAGATTAGGAGGAAACCTTCCATGGCATTTGAAGGCTTGGCCGAACGATTACAAAGTACGATTAAAAAGATAACAGGCAAAGGGAAAGTCTCGGAGCAAGATGTAAAAGAAATGGCGAGGGAAGTAAGACTTGCCCTGCTGGAAGCAGACGTTAACTACAAAGTTGTTAAAGATTTAATTAAGCGGATTAGAGAACGGGCCGTCGGGCAGGAAGTAATGGAAAGCTTAACCCCTGGCCAGCAGGTCATTAAAGTCGTAAAGGAAGAATTAACCGAGCTAATGGGAGGAGAACAGAGCAAAATCGCCGTCAGCGACCGGCCGCCAACGGTCATTATGATGGTCGGATTGCAGGGGGCCGGTAAAACGACTACCTCCGGAAAATTGGCGAACTTGCTCAGGAAGAAACATAACCGTTCCCCATTGCTCGTTGCCTGTGATATTTACCGGCCGGCTGCGATTAAGCAGCTGGAAACGCTAGGCAAACAGTTGGATATGCCAGTCTTTTCCTTAGGTACAGATACAAACCCTGTAGAAATTGCTGCCAAAGCATTGGAAAAAGCAAAAGCAGATCACCACGATTACGTCATTATTGATACGGCGGGCCGATTGCATGTTGACGGTGATTTAATGGCGGAACTGACGGAAATGAAGGAAAAAGTGCAGCCCGATGAAATTTTCCTAGTCGTAGATGCTATGACCGGACAAGATGCGGTCAATGTTGCCGAAAGTTTCAATGAACAACTGGATATTACCGGTGTCATCCTGACAAAACTCGATGGGGATACCCGGGGCGGGGCAGCATTGTCCATTAAAGCAGTAACCGACAAGCCGATTAAATTTGCCGGGATGGGCGAAAAGCTGGATCAGCTGGAAGCCTTTCATCCGGAGAGAATGGCATCCCGGATTCTAGGCATGGGAGATGTGCTTTCATTAATTGAAAAAGCCCAAGAAACGGTGAATGAGAAACAGGCGAAAGAACTGGAAGAAAAAATGCGTACGATGTCCTTCACCTTTGATGACTTTTTGGAACAAATGGATCAGGTGAAGAAAATGGGCCCGCTGGATGAATTAATTTCCATGCTTCCCGGTGCCAATAAAATGAAAGGATTAAAAAATATTCAAGTGGACGAAAAACAATTGTCCCATGTGGAAGCGATCATCCAATCGATGACAAAACAGGAAAGACAGGACCCTTCCATTATAAATTCCAGCAGAAAAAAACGGATTGCGAAGGGCTCAGGTACGACCGTTTCCCAAGTAAACCGGCTGCTGAAGCAGTTTAACGAAATGAAAAAGATGATGAAGCAGATGACTCAAGTTCAAAAAGGAAAGAAAAAAGGCAAGGGGATGAAATTTCCTTTCCCAATGTAAAATGTAGTTTGTAATGGAAAAAACCTTTACACCGATAAAAGTTTCTGTTACAATCTTTACTTGTGAATACCAATTAATTGGAGGTGCAAAACATGGCAGTACGTATTCGTTTAAAAAGAATGGGTTCGAAGCGCAATCCATTTTACCGTATCGTCGTAGCAGATTCCCGCTCACCTCGTGACGGACGTTATATTGAACAAATCGGCACTTACAATCCAGTGGTTGATCCGGTTGAAGTCAAAATAGATGAGGAAAAAGCATTGGATTGGATGAAAAATGGCGCAAAACCTAGCGATACGGTTCGCAATTTATTCTCACAACAAGGCATCATGAAGAAATTCCACGAACAAAAAAATGTAAAGTAGTGTGATATCATGAAAGCCCTAATCGAAACGATTGTTATGCCGCTCGTCGAACACCCGGAAGACGTTGTCGTGACGATAAAAGAAGAAGAGAATAAAATCGTCTATCATCTGCAAGTACATCCGGATGACGTCGGAAAAGTGATCGGCAAAAATGGCCGGATTGCCAAAGCGATCCGCACGATTGTTTATGCTGCAAAGAATAACGAGAATAAACGGATTTATTTAGACATTATGTGAAAAGAGGGAAAGGGGACCAGCCGGTTTTTCTTTCCCTCTTTTCACAAGGGCGGCATAACGGATTTTCGTGAGAGTGAGGTTAAAATGTGAAAATTATTAAAAAAGTACAAGTGAAACAAATCGTGACGGAAAAAAGCAAAAAGGCGTTACATCATCGGTTTGCCCGGGAAAAAATGCGGCTTGAACAAGAGTGTCAACAGCTATTATTCGAAAAGAAAAAGTTGCAGCATAAGTTTGGCGGGGCAAAGCAAGAAGTTGCCCGACGTTTTCTAGATGAGATAAGGAAACGAAAAGAAAAAATCGCAACGATTGATTTTCAGATGGAACAATTGGAAATGATTGAATTAGGGAGCGAAATCGTCGAAAGGGAAGTTGAAGCTCTTGTTGAGGTTCAGGAAGGTACGCATTGGGATGAATTAATGAAAGAACAGTCAATCGTAATAAAAGACGGAGTTGTCATTCGAATTGATCGCTAGCAGGTGATAAACATGGAAGAGAAAATGTATAATGTTGGAAAAATCGTAAATACCCACGGCATTCGCGGGGAAGTAAAGGTCGTTCGCATTACCGACTTTGAAGAGCGGTTCCATGAAGGAAATACGGTATATGCGGTGAAAAATAACGGAGAAATTATCGAATTGGTCATCGATGGCCACCGGAAACATAAAGGCTTTGATCTCCTGCATTTTGAAGGAAAAAATAATATTAATGACGTGGAGCATCTGAAAGGCTGCTATTTAAAGATTACCGAATCCCAGCAGACAGATTTAGGGGAGAACGAATTTTACTATCACGAAATTATCGGATGTTCCGTCTTTACGACTTCCGGGGAAAAAATTGGGGTGGTGAAAGAAATTCTTTCCCCTGGTGCAAACGATGTCTGGGTAACGAAGAGGCCAAAAGGCAAAGACGTTCTCATTCCTTACATTGAAGATGTCGTAAAGGAAGTGAACATTGAGGATAAAAAAATTACGATTGAATTGATGGAAGGACTGCTGGATTAATGCATATCGATATACTTACTCTTTTTCCGGAAATGTTTTCCGGTGTTTTTGACACGTCCATTTTAAAGAAAGCCCGGGAAAAAGGGAAATTTACCTATCGACTCGTTAATTTCCGAGAGTATACGGAAAATAAACATCATAAAGTAGATGACTACCCATATGGCGGCGGTGCGGGAATGGTGCTTTCCCCCCAGCCGGTATACGATGCGGTGGAATCAATCCAAAATGATAAAGAGACCGATCCGCGAATTATTTTAATGTGTCCGCAGGGAGAACAGTATAATCAAAGAAAAGCAGAAGAGCTGGCAAAGGAAGAACATTTAATTTTTATATGCGGTCATTACGAAGGGTATGATGAGCGAATCCGGAAGCTTGTTACTGACGAAATTTCCATCGGAGATTTCGTTCTGACCGGAGGAGAACTGGGGGCAATGGTCGTCGTTGACAGCGTTGTTCGCCTTTTGCCGGAGGTGTTGGGTAATAAAGAATCAGCACCCCAGGACTCCTTCTCGACCGGGCTGCTGGAACACCCCCATTATACGAGACCAGCCGATTTTCGCGGGATGAAAGTTCCGGACGTATTATTGTCGGGAAATCATGCGAAAATTGAACAGTGGCGCAGGGAACAGTCATTGAAAAGAACGTTTGAGCGGAGACCAGATTTGCTGCACCACGTGCAATTGACAGAGGAGGATAAAAACTTTCTCGAAAGATTGCGAAGCGAAAAAAGAAATGACAAAAATTAGTTGAAGGATAGATTTCCTTATGCTATATTAATTATTGTGCTTAAGAACGTTTAAGCGGCAAAAAACGATGTTCCGCTCATTCATAGGGATGATGAACATTAGTTTGGAAGGAGTGAAGCAGGATGCAACAAATTATTGCTGACATCACTAAACATCAATTACGTACAGACCATCCTGATTTTCGTGCAGGAGATACGGTACGCGTTCACGTGAAAGTTGTGGAAGGTTCACGGGAGCGTATTCAGGTGTTTGAAGGCGTTGTAATCAAACGTCAAAATGGCGGAATTAGTGAAACATTTACGGTAAGAAAAATTTCTTACGGTGTAGGTGTGGAACGTACATTCCCTGTACATTCACCACGTATTGATAAAATTGAAGTCGTACGCAAAGGTAAAGTACGCCGTGCGAAACTGTACTACTTGCGCAACTTGCGCGGTAAAGCTGCGCGTATTAAAGAACGCCGCTAATCTTTATAAACGATTAAACCGATTTTTGAATAAGGCAAAGAAAGTGGAACTTGGGGATTCTCTAAGTTCCTTTTCTTTGCTTTAATTTTCCGTTTTCAAACTTACGCTTTATTCACCAGACCGGATTTGGTATGATAAAGTACAAGGTAGATAGTATGCTGGGCACGGAGGAGAATAGATGACAAAGAAAAAAAATCAATGGATAGAATGGCTGAAAGCTATTCTTATCGCCTTTGGACTCGTATTTTTTATTCGGATGTTTCTCTTTTCACCGATTGTCGTTGACGGTCCTTCCATGCTGCCAACGCTCCATGATCGGGATCAAATGATCGTTAATAAATTTATATATAAAATAAAAGAACCGGAACGATTTGATATTGTCGTATTTCATGCCCCGAATCAGAAGGATTTTATTAAAAGGGTTATCGGCTTGCCTGGAGAGCATGTAAAGGTGAAAGATGAAGTGTTATACATAAACGGAAAGCCTGTAGAAGAGCCTTTTTTGGAGGACTTAAAAAGAGCGAAAAAAGAATATCAAAGTATTACGAATGATTTTACGCTGGAAGAATTGCCTGGCGGATACGAGGAAATTCCCGAAGACCACATACTTGTCCTAGGGGACAATCGCGGAAATTCTACGGACAGCCGGATGATCGGTGTCATTCCGCTCGATGAAGTTGTCGGGAAAGCGAGTGTCATTTATTGGCCGCCGGAACGAATGCAAATCGTACGAGAGTAGGTATATTGATGACGATACAATGGTTTCCTGGACACATGGCGAAAGCCAGAAGAGAAGTGGAAGAAAAACTGAAATTAGTCGATTTTGTCATGGAGCTGGTCGATGCGAGAGCGCCGCTTTCATCACAAAACCCGATGCTCAAGCAAATATTGCAGCAAAAAACGAAAATGCTGCTTCTTATGAAGAAAGATCTAGCAGATCCGGAGCTGACGCAAAAATGGCTTCAATTTTTTGAGGAAGAAGGAATTCCCGCCCTTGCCATTGATGTAAACGATAAACAAGATATACAAAAAGTAGTGAACTTGGCAAAAAAACTGGGCAGGGAAAAAATGGAAAAATTAATTAAAAAAGGGGTAAAACCACGGGCGGCAAGGGCGATGATTGTCGGCATTCCCAATGTTGGAAAATCCACTTTGATTAACCGCCTTGCCAATAAAAAAATAGCAAAAACGGGAGACCGGCCTGGTGTAACGAAACAGCAGACCTGGATAAAGGTAAAAAAAGATTTCGAACTGTTGGACACACCGGGAATTTTGTGGCCGAAATTTGAAGATGAAATTGTAGGCTATCGTTTAGCTGCCATCGGAACGATTAAAGACGAGATTTTAGCTTTGGAGGATATAACGGTTTTTGTCCTCCGCTATTTGCTGGCCCATTATCCCGGTTTGTTAGAAGACCGTTACGGGGTCGATGAAGAGGAAACGGAAGTCGTTCACCTCTTTGAAAGTATCGGGAAGAAACGGATGGCATTAGGGAGCGGCGGCGAGGTAGACTACGGGAAAGTTGCCGATTTAATCCTGCGTGACCTTCGTGCCGGCAGACTTGGGAAAATTACATTTGAATCTCCAGAAAAATAGAAGACGTCTATCTTTTCGGATGGATGTCTTTTTTCTTCTATGTTGAAAAATGACTTACATTAACCGATATAAAAGGGAGAAACAAAGATGCAAAAACGAACAATTACAGAAATTAGACAGCTATTCCAATCAGGGGAATTATCTGAGGAAATGGTTCAGGAATTAAAAACAGATGAACGAAAAGGCGTGCAGCAAATTATCCGGTCCTATGAAAAACAGCGGCTAAAAGAGCTGGAAATGGAGCAGCGGTTTTTGGAGATGACTTCATTTGAACGGAAGGCGGCTGCAAAAGGCTGCCGTTATGTTGCTGGAGTTGACGAAGTGGGAAGAGGCCCCCTTGCCGGGCCGGTTGTAGCAGCCGCTGTCATCCTTCCTTTCGGCTTGCGCTTGGCGGGGCTGAGGGATTCGAAGCAACTGAAGGAAGAAGAGCGGGAATATTTTTATAATTTGATTCGTGATCAGGCAATTGCTTATGGCATCGGCATTGTCCATAACGATGTCATTGACAAAATAAATATATTGGAAGCGACGAAGCTGGCAATGGAAAAAGCAATCTCAGAACTGAAGCCTGAACCGGACCATCTGTTGATCGATGCAATGACATTGCCGTCTGTGCCAATTTCCCAGGAGGCGATTATTAAAGGCGATGACCGAAGCGTATCGATTGCAGCTGCAAGCGTTTTGGCGAAGGTAACGAGGGACAGATGGATGAAAAAAATACATAAAGATTATCCTCAATATGATTTTGTTAAAAATATGGGTTATGGGACGAAAACCCATCTGGAAATGCTAGAGCAATATGGCTTGACTCCGTACCACCGGAAATCGTTTGCTCCAGTAAAAGAAAGAATCGGCCGTTAACATTATTGAAAGTGAGGAATAGGAAGATGAACCCGTTACAAATATTTGGAAAACCGGCAATGAAAACTATGCCCGCATCTCCCTTGCGGAACGGGCAAATTATTCAGGGAAAAGTGATGAAGCTGTTCCCGAATCAGCGGGCGGAAATACAAATCGGCGGCCAAAAGGTCATTGCGAAACTGGATGCCTCGCTGACTTTGCATAGGAGCTACCATTTTCAAGTACAGATTAAAGGCGGTATCATTTATTTGCACGTTCTTGCCGAACAGCAAAAAAAGACAAACGATCTTCTTCATCTTCTTCATTCCTTGCGGCTAAAATCTACGAAGACAAATGTCGCTTTTATGAAACTATTACTAGAACGTCTAATTCCGTTTGACCGCGGCCAGCTAGTTCAAGCGCTTTCCTTGCTGGAAGGTGCTTCCGGGAATGAAAAGGCGATGGAAGTGCTCGTTTATATGATTAAAAACCGGCTCCCAATGTCAGAAATCGTCTTTCAAGGATTGCTGGCGAAAACGAATTACAGGCAGACGGAGCTGTTTCAATCTTTTCTGACATCCGTACGCAGCAACTCAGGGGATCATCCAGCTGTACAACGGCTGGCAGATTTTGTCGAACCTCCGTTAAATGGAAAAGCCGCTGTTGCCAAAGAACTGTTTTCGGTGGAAAATACCCGTCTTCCATTCCATCTCCTGCAGGCCGCTGGAAAGATTCCCTTATCTTTTAATTTCGGACAATGGAAAGAGTCGTGGCAACCGTTTTTATCCGCAATGAAAAATATGACGAACAGCGAGCTGAACCAGTTTGCGAAGGTGAATCATCTCCCCTTTCCAATTGAAATGAAAGAAATCGAATATATTTGGAAAACGGTGTACAAACATCAGGCGCTACTTCGCAAAGAAGCTGGGGAAATATTGGAACAGTGGGAAGGAAAAATTAATGCCGCCGTTTTGAAAGGGAAGGGACTGGATAAAAATGAGTTTGCTGCATTCGTCGTGCGAGTGAGAAAACTTTTTAACCATTTTACCGGGACGCAATTTGTTTTGGCCAACAGACCTGTTGACCTGAAACAAGTGGCGGAAATACTCCATACTCTTTACGACATCCCATCCGGGGAAAAGATTGAGAAATTCCTCACTTCCATCCGAGAACGAAACTTATTTTTGTCCGATTTGCCAAAGGAACAGCTTTTGCATCAAATACGGCAAACGATTTCCATGATTACTTATGAACAGCAAATTGCAAAAGGAGAGGCGGACCCTGCCGCGAATATGAAAGCCATGCTCCTTCAATGGTTGAATGAAAGCACTGGCCAGACGAAGGAACATTTGACACGATTGCTGCAATTTGTTCATGGCGTGCAATTGCAATCGGTAAGGGAAGCAGATTCTTTTATACATGTCCAATTGCAAATACCGGCGGAAAGAATGGGGTTAAATAAGGATGTAACTTTGGAGATGGAAGGCAGAAAGACGAAGGATGGCGGGCTGAATCCTGATTATTGCCGGATTTTATTTTTGCTGGATCTTAAATTTCTCCATGAGACTGCAATCGATGTGATGGTACAAAAACGATCCGTATCCATGACGGTGTATAACGATACGGAAAACATCCAAACCTATGCCGCGACGCTTAAACCCCTTTTGAAGACTCGCTTGGAAGAGCTGAATTACAAATTGTCCCAAATTAATTTTAAACCGTTTGCCGAACGTGAAAAACCGATTAAAGAGGAAATCGATAAAACGGTTCATGGGGTTGATTACCGAATATGACGGAAAAACGCAAAAAAGCAGCAGCTCTTCGCTATAATCAACATCAAGATGCGGCGCCTGTGCTTGTTGCATCCGGAAAAGGGCTCGTTGCCGAAGAAATTATGAAAAGGGCGCAAGAACACGAAGTGCCCATCGTGGAGGATGCCACGCTGGTGGAATTATTATCCGAATTGGATATCAATGAAACAATACCGGAACAATTGTTTGAAATGGTGGCGGAAGTTTTTGCTTTTATTTACCAATTGGACAAATCTGCAGGAACCTCTATGAAAGAATAGTAAGATTTATATTGCAATTTTCAAGTAATGAAAACATTTTGTGAACATTTTCTTGTTAAATGTCGATTCTTTTTATACAATGGACTTGCAGTAATTATATATAGGGGGATAAAGAATGAACATTCACGAGTACCAAGGTAAACAGATTTTGCGTGAATTTGGTGTTAAAGTTCCTAATGGATATGTTGCCTATACAGTGGATGAAGCTGTAGAAGCTGCCAAAAAATTAGGTTCTTCTGTCACCGTTGTTAAAGCACAAATTCATGCTGGAGGCCGCGGAAAAGCGGGTGGAGTTAAAGTTGCAAAAAATTTAGATGAAGTTCGTACATATGCCGATGAAATCCTCGGTAAGACGCTGGTTACCCACCAGACTGGGCCAGAAGGAAAAGAAGTGAAACGCCTTCTGATTGAAGAAGGTTGCGATATTCAAAAAGAATATTATATTGGAGTCGTATTAGACCGAGCTACATCCCGGGTAGTTATGATGGCATCGGAAGAAGGAGGAACGGAAATTGAAGAAGTAGCTGCAAAAACACCGGAGAAAATTTTTAAAGAAGTCATTGATCCGGTCATTGGCCTTTCGCCTTACCAAGCCCGCAGACTGGCATTTAATATTAACATACCAAATGAATTAGTCGGTAAAGCGGTTTCTTTTATGATGGGTCTATATCAAGCCTTTGTGGAAAAGGACTGCTCCATTGCTGAAATCAACCCGCTAGTAACGACTGGCGACGGGGAAGTTTTGGCGCTGGATGCGAAGTTAAACTTTGATGATAACGCTTTATATCGTCATCCTGACATTGTGGAATTACGGGATTTAGATGAAGAGGATGAAAAGGAAATTGAAGCATCCAAATACGATTTAAGCTATATTGCGCTGGACGGCAACATTGGCTGTATGGTAAACGGGGCAGGTTTAGCAATGGCCACGATGGATATTATTAAATATTACGGCGGAGAGCCAGCAAACTTCTTAGACGTAGGCGGCGGCGCCACAGCAGAAAAAGTAACGGAAGCATTTAAAATTATTTTATCCGACCCGAACGTAAAGGGAATTTTCGTCAATATTTTCGGCGGAATTATGAAATGTGACGTAATCGCCGAAGGGGTTGTCGAAGCAACGAAACAAGTAGGTTTGGAAATTCCTCTCGTAGTTCGCTTAGAGGGTACAAATGTGGAACTTGGGAAGAAAATTTTGCAAGATTCGGGATTAAATATTACAGCTGCAGACTCCATGGCGGATGGAGCACAAAAGATTGTATCCTTAGTAAGCAAGTAATGATAGATTTGAAATCGATAGAATTGGAGAAAGGACGGACGAAGATGGGGATTTATCTGAATAAAGATACGAAAGTAATTGTCCAAGGAATTACTGGCGGAACAGCCAGATTCCATACGAAACAAATGCTGGAATACGGAACGAAAATCGTAGGCGGCGTTACTCCGAAAAAAGGCGGTACAGAAGTAGAAGGCGTGCCTGTATTTAATACATTGCAAGAAGCCGTCGACGAAACAGGTGCAACCGTATCTGTCATTTATGTTCCGGCACCGTTTGCTGCTGATGCGATCATCGAAGCGGTAGACGCAGAACTAGATCTTGTCATCTGTATTACTGAACATATTCCGGTATTAGATATGGTAAAAGTAAAACGATACATGGAAGGAAAGAAAACCCGGCTAATCGGACCAAACTGCCCAGGTGTTATTACCGCCGATGAATGTAAAGTCGGCATCATGCCAGGGTACATCCATAAAAAAGGTCATATCGGCGTTGTATCCCGTTCCGGAACTTTAACTTATGAAGCGGTCCATCAGCTAACCCAAAGAGGTTACGGACAGTCGACAGCTGTCGGAATCGGGGGAGACCCGGTAAACGGAACGAATTTCATCGATGTGTTAAAGGAATTCAATGAAGACCCGGAAACAGAAGCGGTAATCATGATTGGAGAAATCGGCGGAACGGCCGAAGAGGAAGCCGCATTATGGATTAAAGAAAATATGAAAAAACCAGTCGTCGGCTTTATAGGCGGTGCTACAGCCCCTCCAGGAAAACGGATGGGACATGCCGGAGCAATTATTTCTGGCGGAAAAGGAACAGCAGAAGAAAAAATCCGCGTCATGAAGGAATGCGGAATCGCTGTTGCTGAAACGCCTGCAGTCATCGGCGAAACGATGATTAAAGTGCTCAAAGAAAAAGGCCTGGACGAAAAATGCCGAACCCATGCTTAACAACAAAGGAAGAACCTAAAAGTACCTGCTTTTAGGTTCTTCTTCCATTGAAAATTCCTTTTCATTAAATCAAAATGAATGAGGTGGTTAATTGAAACATACTCGCTATCGAATCATTCATCTGTCAAGGTGCAAAGGAGTGACAAGAAGCATTTTAAGAAAATTTTTGCGAAAATTCCCAACCTTAGAGCCGCTATATCAATTCTCTCCAGAATCCATTTCCCAAACCTTTTCCATCCCTCCGCAAAAAGCTTCCTTAATCTACCGTGATCTCCATAACCGGCAATTAATTGAACGGATAAAAAAAGAAATTGTTACGTTTCCTATCATTACAATAGTTGACGAGAGCTATCCACCTATGTTAAATACAATAAAAGATGCGCCGCTCGTATTGTATGCATGCGGTGATTTATCCTTATTATCCGAACAGCCGAAAATCAGTGTCATCGGCACGAGAAATCCTTCAAAAGATGCATGGGCGAAAACGGAGTTCGTCGTTAAGCCGCTCGTTCAGGAAGGATGGGTCATTGTTAGCGGTTTAGCGAAAGGAATTGACAGTTTTGCCCATGAAATTGCATTGCAGCATCACGGTAAAACAATAGCCGTTTTAGGAAGCGGATTTAATCATATATATCCGAGAAAAAACAGCAAATTATTTTTTGAAATTGCCAACAGAGGGCTTGTCTTATCTGAGTATGCTCCAAATATTCCTCCAGCAAAATATCATTTTCCCGAACGGAACCGGATTATTAGCGGCTTAAGTTTTGGAACATTAGTGATTGAAGCAATGGAAAAAAGCGGAACGCTAATTACGGTGGAACATGCATTGGACCAGGGGCGAGAAGTTTTTGCCGTCCCCGATTCCCCGGCTGTTCCCCAATCAAAAGGCTGTCATCAAATGATTCAGGATGGAGCAAAACTCATTCAACACGCAAAGGATATTGTCATAGAATGGCAAATGATAAAGCATCATTACAAGTAACAATTATCTATACAGAAGAAGTTTGACAAACGATGCAGAAATATTTAGTATTAGTGAAGATTTGTATTTTTTCATATAAACAAACGGAACTTTTTCGTTATTCTATTAACATACAATGCCAAAAACTTAAATGTTGATATGAAAAAGATACGAGCGGAATGAATGAAGTTTTCATTTACCGCACAACCTCATTTTAGGAGGATTAGAACATGAAAGAAAAAGAATATCTTGTAATCGTCGAATCACCAGCAAAAGCAAAGACAATTGAACGTTATTTAGGAAAAAAATATGAAGTGAAAGCCTCCATGGGCCATGTCCGTGATTTGCCGAAAAGCCAAATCGGTGTTGATATTGCTGATAATTTCAAACCGAAATATATTACAATTCGCGGCAAAGGCGAAGTGCTAAAGGATTTGCGAAAATCGGCAAAAAAAGCCAAAAAAATATTTTTAGCAGCTGACCCGGACAGGGAAGGGGAAGCGATTGCCTGGCATTTAGCCCATATATTAAATGTAGATGAAAACTCGAAGTGCCGGGTCGTCTTTAATGAAATTACAAAGGATGCAATTAAAGAGTCCTTTAAGAATCCGCGGGCAATTGACAATGATTTAGTCGATGCTCAGCAGGCGAGACGGATTTTGGACCGTTTAGTCGGGTATAAAATCAGTCCAATTCTTTGGAAAAAGGTGAAAAAAGGATTAAGTGCCGGCAGAGTACAATCGGTAGCATTGAAATTGATCCTTGATCGGGAAAAAGAGATTAATAATTTCCAGCCGGAAGAATATTGGACGATCGATGGGAAATTTTTAAAAGACGATTCCCTATTCGAAGGGTCTTTCTACGGGATAAACGGCAAGAAGCAAAGTCTAAAAACAAAAGATGAAGTAAATGAAATAATGAACCAATTGGACGGAAAATTTTCTGTAGCAAAAGTAGTGAAAAAAGAACGAAAAAGGAATCCAGCCCAGCCGTTTATCACTTCCTCTTTACAGCAGGAAGCAGCGAGGAAGCTGAATTTTCGCGCCAAGAAAACGATGATGATTGCCCAGCAGCTCTATGAAGGCATCGATCTTGGGAAAAAGGCCGGCGGAATTACCGGATTAATTACGTACATGCGAACCGATTCAACGAGAATTTCGGAAACTGCGAAACAGGAAGCTAAGGAATACATTGAATCCCAATTTGGAAAGAACTTTGTCGGAGAACAAAGGAAGAGCAAGAATAAAGAGGGAGCACAAGATGCCCATGAAGCCATTCGGCCGACGTCAGTACACCGGGATCCAAAATCATTAAAAGACGTCCTGTCGAGGGATCAATACCGCTTGTACAAATTAATCTGGGAGCGCTTTGTTGCCAGTCAAATGGCTCCTGCCGTATTGGATACGATGACAGTGCATTTAACAAATAATAATGTAGAATTTAGAGCAACAGGTTCGAAAATTAAATTTCAGGGCTTTATGAAAGTTTATGTTGAAGGAACCGATGAGAAAAATACAGAATCAAACAATTTGCTGCCTGCATTGGAAGAAGGTATGGAAGTAGAAGCAAAGGAAATAACGCCAAACCAGCATTTTACCCAGCCTCCTCCAAGGTATACGGAGGCCAGGTTAGTAAAAACGTTAGAGGAACTTGGAATCGGCAGACCGTCTACCTATGCGCCGACTCTCGATACGATCCAAAGACGGAATTATGTGACCCTAGATCAGAAACGTTTTATCCCGACTGAACTCGGTGCGGTTGTCATAGAATTATTGGAAGAATTTTTCCCGGAAATTATCGATGTCGATTTTACCGTTAAAATGGAAGATGATTTGGATTCGATTGAAGAAGGGAAGCAAGATTGGGTTTCCATTATTGACAAATTTTATCAGGATTTCGAAAAACGGTTAGAAAAAGCAGAAAAAGAAATGGAAAAAATTGAGATTAAAGATGAACCGGCTGGCATCCAATGTGAAAATTGCGGCCATGAAATGGTTTATAAAATGGGCCGTTACGGAAAATTTTTAGCATGTTCAAATTTTCCGGATTGCCGAAATACGAAACCTATATTAAAGGAAATCGGCGTACAATGTCCAAAATGCCAAAAGGGAAGCATCGTAGAAAGGAAATCAAAGAAACGGCGTGTATTTTACGGATGTGACCGTTTCCCGGACTGTGACTTTGTTTCCTGGGATAAGCCGATTGCAAGGCCATGTCCGAAATGTAACGCTACCCTCGTAGAGAAGAAGGTGAAAAAGGGAGTACAAGTTCAATGTACATCCTGTGAATATAAAGAAGAAGTTCAATGATGAGAAGGAAGGGTGCATGCCCTTCCTCTCTGTTTGAAAAATTTCTTCATAATATGCATATTTTTTGATTTATTTGGCAATAAAGATAAAAAACTAAGATATTTATTCACAAGAAATTCACAAAATACCATTTTTCTAAAATCATTGAATAGTATTCTTTGACGAAAAATATAAGTAGTAATATAATTAGCGATTGGAGAGCAAATTTTTAGATAGTTTATCGGACAAAATAACAAATAGCGTGACATTTCCAAAAATTATGTTATAATGGTCCTAGGTGCGATTCTGAATTTTATTACAATTTTGTTAAATGTCTTGCAAAACAAACTCTCCTATGCTATTATATACGCTGTTTGAAGAGGTGATGTGTTGAGCAAATTTCAACAGCAAACAAGGCACTTTATCGAATATTTGCAAATTGAAAAAAATGCTTCTTCCCATACGATCAACAGTTATACGAAGGATATCGACGACTTCTGCAGATTTCTGAACAAAGAGGGAGTCTCCTCCTTCAATGATGTGACACAGCCGGTTGTTCGAGTATATCTTACTGCTCTATACGAACAAAAACTAAGCAGAAAATCGGTGTCAAGGAAAATTTCATCCTTGCGAAGCTTTTTTCGGTTTTTAGAGCGGGAACAGCAAATAGAGAACAACCCATTCGTCCAGCTTGTCATGCCAAAAGCCGAAAAAAAAATTCCGGGCTTTTTATATTCGGAAGAGCTGGAAAAATTGTTTTCAGTTTGCGATTTAACAACACCAATCGGGCAGCGGAATCAGGCGATTTTAGAAGTTTTGTACGGCACAGGAATCCGGGTCAGTGAATGTGAAAAATTAACCGTATCGGATATTGACTTTTCAATCGGCACTTTGCTCATTCGCGGAAAAGGGCGCAAGGAAAGATATGTCCCTTTTGGTTCCTTCGCTGAAGCTGCATTAAAGACTTACATAAATGAAGGAAGAACGTACCTGCTAAATAAGTTTCAGTGCAAGACTGATTCCTTATTTTTAAATGCCCGCGGCAACCCGATAACATCCCGCGGTATTCGGGTTGTACTCGACAAGCTCGTTAAGGAAGCATCCTTAACAATCCGAGTTCATCCACACAAATTAAGGCACACGTTTGCAACCCATATGCTTAACGAAGGAGCGGATTTGCGGACGGTGCAAGAATTGCTTGGCCATGAAAATCTATCGACGACACAAATGTATACCCATGTCACGAAAGATCACCTGCAAAGAGTGTATATGAATACCCATCCGAGAGCCCGGGATGAAAAGAGGTGAAGGAATGGCAAATGAAATGCATGCAACAACAATATTTGCCATACGGCACAATGGCCAGTGTGCGATGAGCGGAGACGGCCAGGTAACATTGGGCAATGCGGTTGTAATGAAACATCGGGCAAAAAAAGTCCGTAAATTGTATCAGGGTAAAGTTCTGGCAGGATTTGCCGGATCAGTTGCCGATGCCTTTACCCTGTTTGAGAAATTTGAAGGGAAATTACAAGCCTTTAATGGCAATTTGACGAGAGCAGCTGTCGAATTGGCAAAAGAATGGCGAAGTGACAAAGTATTGCGGAAATTAGAAGCGATGCTCATTGTCATGAATAAGGAGAATATGTATTTAGTATCCGGGACAGGGGAAGTAATCGAACCGGATGACGGAATACTGGCAATCGGCTCCGGCGGCAATTTTGCCTTAAGCGCGGGGAAGGCATTAGTCAGGCATGCGAAAGATATGTCCGCAAGTGAAATTGCGAAAACAGCTCTTGAAATTGCCGGGGAGATATGCGTATACACGAACGACTATATAACAATCGAGGTTCTCGATTAATAAGGAGGAGGTCTCTCAATAGGTGAAAGACCAGTTAACACCGAAACAAATTGTGGACCAATTGGACCGATTTATCGTCGGCCAGAGAAATGCCAAAAAGTCGGTCGCTGTAGCCTTGAGAAATCGCTATCGGAGAATGCAGCTGGACGATTCGCTGAAGGATGAAATAACGCCGAAGAATATTCTGATGATTGGACCGACAGGTGTAGGGAAGACAGAAATTGCCAGAAGACTTGCCAAGTTAGTTGGTGCTCCATTTATTAAAGTGGAAGCTACAAAGTTTACAGAAGTCGGATACGTCGGCAGAGATGTGGAATCGATGGTAAGGGATTTGGTCGAAGAGGCCTTTCGTATGGTAAAAGCAGAAAAAATGAAGGAAGTAATGAATGAAGCAGAAAAAGAAGCAAATAAAAAATTAGTGAGATTGTTGGTTCCTCATGTGAAAAGGCAAACAAACTTGAAAAATCCCTTTGAACTGTTATTTCCAAATCAAGCTTCAGAGCAAGGCGATACAGCCGAAAAAGATGAAGAAATTCGCCGAAAACGTTCCATTGTGGAAGAAAAACTAAAACGCGGAGAACTGGAAGACGAAATCGTAACAGTAGAAATTGAAGAAATGCCGCCATCCATGTTTGATATGCTTCAAGGTTCAGGGATGGAGCATATGGGCATGAACATGCAGGACGTGTTAGGGCAATTTATGCCGACGAGAAAGAAAAAACGGCGGCTTCCTGTGTCTGAAGCAAGGAAAGTGCTGACTCAGCAAGAAGCACAAAAGCTTGTCGATATGGAAGAAGCAGCCCATGAAGCAGTGGCCCGGGCAGAACAGTCTGGCATTATCTTTATTGATGAAATTGACAAAGTGGTCGGGAAAGACCAAAGCTCTGCAAACGTATCCCGGGAAGGGGTCCAAAGAGATATTCTTCCGATTGTTGAAGGTTCGACGGTTATTACGAAACACGGTCCTGTAAAGACAGATCATATACTTTTTATCGCTGCGGGAGCGTTCCATATGGCGAAACCATCGGATCTCATCCCCGAGTTACAAGGAAGATTTCCGATTCGGGTAGAATTGGAGAAACTCTCTGTTGAAGATTTTAAGCGAATTTTGACAGAACCTTCCAATGCGTTAGTGAAACAATATCAGGCTTTATTGCGAACGGAAGGTATAAATGTTGTTTTTACAGACGAAGCTATAGATAGACTGGCAGAAATTGCCTATCAAGTAAATCAGGAAACAGACAATATTGGCGCAAGAAGGCTTCATACAATTTTGGAAAAACTTTTGGAAGATTTGTCCTTTGAAGCGCCGGACATTACGATGGAAGAAGTTAAGATCACCCCATCCTACGTGGATGAAAAACTGAAGACAATTGCCCAAAATCGGGACTTAAGTCAATTTATACTTTAAAAAAATGAAAGATATTGAATGGAGGATAAAAATGGAACTATTAGATCGCGCAAGAAAAATTAATGCAATGTTACAAAAAACTACAGGGAAATCAGTGAATTTTAATGACATGTCTGCATCACTCAGAGATGTTATCGGTGGTAATGTGTACATTTTAAGCCGCAGAGGGAAATTGCTTGGTTTTTCGGTCATCCAGGAAATTGAAAATGAACGGATGAAAAAAATGCTGGAAGAAAGACAGTTCCCGCAAGAGTATACGGAAGGTCTGCTAACTATTCATGAAACAACAGCAAACTTGGATGTGGACAGTCCGCACTCCGTATTTCCGGTGGAAAATAAAGACTTGTTCAGAGACGGTTTGACAACAATTGTTCCGATTATCGGCGGAGGTGAACGTCTCGGAACGTTAATTATTGGCCGTGTAAATCAAACATTCAACAACGATGACCTGCTTCTTGCCGAATACGGTGCAACGGTAGTCGGTATGGAAATTCTTCATGAAAAGACGGAAGAAATTGAAATGGAAGCGAGAAGCAAAGCCGTTGTTCAAATGGCTATCAGTTCTCTATCCTACAGCGAGCTGGAAGCAATAGATCATATTTTCGAAGAGCTTAACGGGAAAGAAGGATTGCTTGTCGCAAGCAAAATTGCTGACCGTGTAGGTATTACAAGATCTGTTATCGTAAACGCCCTGAGAAAACTAGAAAGTGCCGGAGTAATCGAATCCCGCTCCCTTGGAATGAAAGGTACTTACATTAAAGTATTAAACGACAAATTTCTTGTTGAATTAGATAAGCTTCGTTCAAGATAAGTTAATCAATTGCGGAGAAAACCAACATTTGGTTTTCTCCGCATTTTTGTTTCCTCCTTAATATTCAGGAAAAAAGTCTTGATACTTAACGCTTCTCAGGTATAAAATCAAAATACTGAGATAAATCGAAATATTTATACTGGTTTAAAATGACAGAGGAGGAAGTAGTTTCCATAAAAAGTAAATTTATGTTAAAAAAATACGACATTTATATAAACTTTATTACGAATCTGATACAGAAAGATTAAATTGCGGTTTAATAATAGTAATATAATCCTAGTTTGAAAAAACTATTTTTCATATTAACTGTGAAAAATGTCGAAATCGAATAGACTTTGTCGTACAATTCAATTAGAATTGGTTATGAAAATGTGAAATGATAATCATGACTTTTTTAGGAGGTAAGAGATTGAACCTGTTTGGCGGGACGTTTCGCACGTTGGAGCAGTCATTAGATTATGCTTCACTAAAAAATCAAGTCATCTCCAATAATATATCAAATGTTGATACACCGAATTATAAAGCCAAAGACATCGTCTTTAAAGACTATTTGGCAAAGGCTGCCTCTAATCTTGAAGCAAAAAGAACACATCCGAAACATATTCCTTTTAATTCACCACGAGACAATAACTACCAGCTTATTACAAAAGAGAATACTGTTTTTAATCATAACGGCAACAATGTGGATATAGACAAGGAAATGGCAAATTTGGCTAAAAACCAAATCTACTATAATGCTTTAATTGATCGGATGAATGGCAAATTTCATAGTTTGCAAACGGTGATTCGAGGAGGGAATTAATCGTGTCCATATTTCACGCAATGAATATTAGCGGCAGCGGGTTAACAACACAAAGACTGCGGATGGATGTCGTTGCATCCAACATCGCCAATGCCCAATCAACGAGAGCAACAGTAAATGAAAACGGGGAATTTGAACCGTACCGAAGGAAAATGGTCGTCATGGAACCGCAGGAAAAGACCTTCTCTTCTTTTTTGCAAAAGGCTCAAAATCGCAAAGCGCTGTCGGGAGTAACGGTATCTGAAATCGTGGAGGATGACGAGCCGTCTAAAATCGTTTACAACCCGAACCACCCGGATGCGGACGAACAAGGCTACGTACAATTGCCTAATGTGGACCCGCTTCAGGAAATGGTAGATTTAATGAGCGCCACCAGATCCTACGAAGCTAATATTACTGCTTTTAATGCCAGCAAGGGTATGTTGATGAAGGCGCTGGAAATCGGGAAATAATACAAAGGAGTAATGCGAAATGGATCCTATCATCCATTCGATTGCAAATGCTATGCCGCCGCAAACGGTAAAGGCGAAGACGACACCCCAGAAAGCTCACCAAAGTTTCGCAGATACACTTAAAAATGCAATCGATCATGTGAATAAAACACAAATATTATCAGACAAAAAAACGGAAGCACTTGCCAGCGGGAACATTGACGACTTGCATGATGTGATGATTACCGCCCAGAAGGCAAGTATTACTTTAGAAACTGCAGTACAAATTCAACGAAAAGTAATCGATGCATATAACGAAATGATGCGTATGCAAATATAAAAGAAATAGATAAAGATTCGATTACTTTTATTGTTTTTGGTGGGGGACTTTATGAACGAGAAAATTACAAACTGGAAGAATGCTATTATTTCTTTTTGGACAAACCGTTCAAAAAGCCAAAAAATGGTTTGGTTAGGTGTTCCTCTCCTACTGCTGATCATCATTGTAGGAGCATTTTTTCTGGCAACAAATACTAATTTTGTAACATTATATAGCAATCTTTCATTACAGGAAGCAAATCAAATAAAGACCGAATTAGATAGTCGTGGAGTTCCTTACGAATTATCGAATGGCGGAACGACGATTGCCGTACCTGAGGAACAAGTGGATCAGCTGTTAGTTGAACTGGCAGGGCAAGGAATACCGAATAGCGGCCATATCGATTATTCTTTTTTTAGCGAAAATACATCGTGGGGCATCACCGATAATGAATTTAATATTATGAAACTGGATGCAATGCAAACCGAGCTGGCAAATCTAATAAAAGGCATTGAAGGCATTAACGATGCTCAAGTCATGATCAATATGCCGGAAAAGCCGCTTTTTGCCAATGAAACGCTGCAGGAAGCAAGTGCATCTATTGTACTAAACACTGAGCCCGGCTATGAGTTTCATCCTAACCAAATTAACGGATTATATCACTTAGTTTCGAAAGCTGTTCCTAACCTCCCTCCTGAGAATATCGTCATAATGAACCAGTTTTTTGAGTACTTTGACCGGGACGGAACGAATCAATATGCCCAAGATGGACATACGTACCAGCAAAAAGTGAAACGGGACGTGGAAAAGGATATTCAGCAGCGGCTGCAGCAAATGTTAGGCGCAATGGTAGGAATGGATAATGTTATCGTTTCTGTCACCGCAGATATTGATTTCACCCAAGAAAACCGGGAAGAACAGCTCGTTGAGCCGGTTGATATCGATAATATGGAAGGATTGCCTGTAAGCATTGAAACGATACAAGAGTCGTATTCGGGAGAAAATGCAGAAGGAGGAGTTCCCGGAGCGGGCGAAGAGGATATTGCCAACTTCCCGGGGACAACAGCTGGGGATGGCGACGGAAACTATGAATTGGACAAGGAAACAATCAATTACGAGTTTAACCGGATTCGGAGGGAAATCGTAGAAAGCCCATATAAGATCCGGGATATAGGTATTCAAGTCGCCGTCGATAACGCCAGAGTAAACAACGGGGATATCGAATATTTGTCAGCGCAAGAGCAGAACGATGTGGAAGAAGGAATCAATTCTATTTTAAGCTCGATTATCGAAACGTCGGTTGATGCGGAATACGGGGAAAATCTTAACACGGACGAAAAAATTTCCATCGTTTTCCAAGAGTTTAGCGGTGGGCCTGGAAGCATTCCGGATACCGCACCGGTTATTCCGACATGGATGTATGTTGTCGGAGCTATTTTACTCATAACGATTATCGTACTTATTATTTTATTATTGCGTAACCGCCGGAAAGATGATGCCGGTGACGAGGAAATGATGGAAGATTTTGCACCATCCGAAACCGATGAAATTCCTGAGATCGAGACAGAAGAAGCGACAGATGCAATGGTGCGCCGGAAACAGCTGGAAAATATGGCGAAAGAAAAGCCAGAAGAGTTTGCAAAACTATTGAGAAGCTGGATTGGCGAAGATTAGGAGGAGAGACGGATGGCAAGACAGAAAAGAGCTTTAACCGGAAAACAGAAAGCAGCAATTCTTTTAATCTCCCTCGGTCCAGACGTATCTGCTCAAGTATACAAACATTTAACGGAAGAGGAAATTGAAAAATTAAGTTTGGAAATCTCTTCGGTAAAAAAAGTGGATGCCGATTTGAAAGAAGACGTGATTGAACAATTTCACCAAATTGTCGTCGCCCAGGATTATATTTCTCAAGGCGGAATCGGCTATGCGAAGACCGTTCTGGAAAAAGCCTTTGGCAAGCAGGAGGCAGCCAGCATTATTAACAGGCTAACCTCCTCCTTGCAGGTGAGACCGTTTGATTTTGCAAGAAAGGCAGATCCGCAGCAGCTGTTGAATTTTATTCAGGATGAGCATCCGCAAACGATTGCTTTAGTTTTGTCCTATTTAGATCCGGAACAGGCGGGACAAATATTATCGGCGCTGCCTCAGGAAATGCAGGCGGACGTTGCGCGGAGAATTGCTACAATGGACTCCACCTCTCCAGAAATCATTAGCCAAGTAGAGCAAATTTTGGAAAGAAATTTATCCTCAGCCCTTACGGAAGATTACACGCAAACCGGAGGCATACAGGCGGTAGTAGAAGTGTTAAATGGAGTAGACCGGAGTACAGAAAGAACGATTTTGGACGCTTTAGAAATTCAAGATCCGGAATTAGCGGATGAAATTAAGAAACGGATGTTCGTCTTTGAAGATATCGTTATATTGGATAATCGGGCAATTCAGCGTGTTATCCGAGAAGTCGATAATGACGATCTCCGTCTTGCATTGAAAGTGGCAAGCGACGAAGTGAAGGAAGTCATTTTTTCCAATATGTCCAAGCGCATGGCAGAAACCTTTAGGGAAGAAATGGAGTACATGGGGCCGGTACGGTTAATTGATGTGGAAGAGGCGCAGACGAGAATTGTCGCGACGATCCGCAGACTGGAAGAAATTGGAGAAATCGTTATTGCCCGGGGCGGAGGAGATGATATCATTGTCTAACTCCGTCCATAAACGGGTTATCCAAATAAAAACAGCTGAATTTTTTGCCGAAAAGCAGCTTAATACGGATGCCTCCGCAGAGGAGACATTGGATGGGCTTATGGAGAAAATTGCAGATGCGAAAGCTAAGTTAGAAGAAATAAAACAAGAACAATACCGAATCATCGAAGAAGGAAAAGCCCGAATAATCGAAGAAAAGCAGCAATGGCAGGAGGAAAAGATACGTTTAGTCGAAGAAGCTAAAAAAGAAGGGTACCAAGCCGGGTTTCAGCTAGGGAAGGAAGAAAGCAGAAAAGAATACGAACGTTTGCTCACCCAGGCAAATGAAATTGTTGAAAAAGCACAAGCAGATTATTACCGTACCGTTGCAAAGCACGAAGATACGATTTTACACCTGGCAACCGGGATAGCAGAGAAAATTTTAAAAAAGAAACTTTCCGAAGATCCTGCTCATTTTCTGCCGCTCGTTCAATCTGCGTTAAAAGAGATGCGGGAGCAGGGAGTAGTGAAAATCTACGTCCACCCGTCGAAGTATAAGGCGGTATTAGAAAATAAAGAGGAATTGCAAGAACTTCTGGAACATGATGCAAAACTCTCCATTTATATAAAGGAAGATTTAAGCGAAGACGGCTGTTTAATAGAACATCCCTTTGGGCGGCTAGATGCCGGTGTGGATACCCAGCTGGATCAAATCCGGGAGATGCTGGAACAGCTTCAACAGGAGAATCGGGAATGAATATAGAACGTTTTTTAACCGCGATGGAAAAAGCCGATACGTATAAGTATTACGGAAAAGTAAAACGGGTTGTCGGACTGACAATTGAATCCCAAGGTCCGCAAGCAAACGTTGGCGAAGTCTGTTTCATCCATCCGTCGAAAAAAGGGTCTATACCTATTCTTGCTGAGGTTGTAGGGTTTCAGGATGAAAATATTCTTCTCATGCCTTATGGGGAAATTAATGAAATCGGACCTGGCTGTCTCGTGGAGTCGACAGGTAAACCGCTGTTGATAAAAGTCGGCAGAGGATTAATGGGACAAATAATAAATTCCCTCGGTCAGCCTTTTGTCTCAGCTTCATTGTCTAAAGGGCTTACGGACTATCCGACTGATCAGTCCCCGCCTAACCCGATGGAAAGGCCGCCAATCCGGGAGCCGATTCAAATCGGCATTAAAGTAATCGATTCTCTGTTAACAGTTGGCAAAGGCCAGCGAATCGGGATTTTTGCGGGAAGCGGTGTCGGCAAAAGTACGCTGTTAGGCATGATTGCAAGAAATAGCCATGCGGATATTAATGTTATTGCCCTTATCGGTGAACGGGGCAGGGAAGTGCGGGAATTTATTGAAAAGGATTTAGGCGAAGAGGGGATGAAAAAATCGGTTGTTGTCGCCGCTACATCGGATCAGCCGGCCCTCATGCGAATCAAAGGAGCGTATACTGCCACCGCCATCGCTGAGTATTTTCGTGACCAGGGATTAGATGTCAATCTGATGATGGATTCGGTCACGCGGGTTGCGATGGCACAAAGAGAAATCGGCCTCGCCACCGGTGAACCGCCGACAACGAAAGGATATACTCCTTCTGTTTTTTCTATTTTGCCAAAACTGCTGGAACGGACAGGCACAAATCAGCGTGGGACAATTACAGCTTTTTACACAGTGCTAGTTGACGGGGATGACATGAATGAACCGATAGCAGACGCGGTACGAGGGATACTGGACGGCCATTTTGTAATGGACCGCAGTTTAGCGGAAAAAGGCCAATATCCGGCAATTAACGTGCTAAAATCAATCAGCCGGGTAATGAATCAGATTACGACGACGGAACATCAGGCCTATGCCCAGAAGCTGCGTACCATATTGGCAAAATATGAAGAAAACCAGGAATTGATCAGCATTGGTGCATATAAGCGGGGAACAGACCAGGAGATTGATATGGCCATCAATTATTATCCGAAAATTATGGATTACTTAAAGCAAGATGTATATGAAGCCCATTCGCTGGAAAATTCGATTGAAATGATGCGAATGCTGCTCAATGGAGGCGGGAATTAATGGCTGAGTCAATGGCATTTCATAAAATACTCCATGTAAGAGAAAATGAAAAAAGCATTGCCCTCAGGGAATATAACCAGTCTTTAGACTTATTTGAACAAGTTGCAACAGAACTGTACCAGCTATTAAAGAAAAAAGAAAATGCGGAAGAATCGTATGACATGTCGCTGCAAAATGCTACTTCCATTGAAAAAATCAAGGAACAGGCCCTATATATCGAAATGCTCAATGAAGAGATTTCATCTCTCCAGGAGCAAGTCCAGCGGGCTAGAACCGAAATGGAATGGAAACAAAAAAAACTAACAGATGCTCATGTAGAAGTGAAAAAATTTCAAAAACTGATCGACCATCGGAAACAGAAAGAAGAAGTAGAGAGGAAAAAAATGGAAAATACTTTAATGGATGAAATTTCCGTTACCCAATTTTTAAGCCACAAAAACAGGTGAAGCACATGGCAAAAACGTTGAATCAGGAAAGAAAAAAAATGAAACCTTTAGTTATGATCGTATTTGGAGTAATTGTTCCAATTATCGTCATCATTACAATCGTATCGATTATTCTCAATATACTGGATATCGATGCGGTTGGCTGGGCAAAGGAAAAGGGAAATAACATTCCCATTATATCTAACTTTATTACGACGGAAGAAGAAATGGATTTTCAAAGAATGGAGGAACACTACCAGCAAACCATTCAAGCAAAAGACGAAAAAATTGAAATGCTGGAACTAGACATTGAAAATCTCAAAGCACAAATCGACGATTTGGAACGGGAACTGTTAAAAGCAGAAAACAGCGATGCATCGCTGCAGCTGGAAGAAGAGGAAGAAGCAGCAGACCCGATAAAAGATACGGCCAAAGCATTTCAAAATATGGATGAAGAGCAGGCAGCAAAAATTTTGGAAAATATGTCCCGGGAGGAAGCCGTAAATCTATTAAATCAGCTATCTGCCAAAGTGCGCGGCGGTATATTGCAGGAGATGAATCCACAAACTGCTGCTGAAATCACTCGATTACTGCTGAATTAATTTTCCGCTTTGAAAGGAGGTGAAAAGGATGAATGCGAGTATTCTCATGCCAAATGCAAAAGCCCAATTTACGGTTCCTTCGATTTCCCAAAAGGTGAAAAACCTGGAAGAAAGCTTATCTTTCCCATTATTGTTAGGCAATGAACAGACCAATTCCGTTGCCGAGAAATTAAATTTGAAGCTGCAGGAATTATTCCCTGAAGCAGGGGAGGAATTTCTTCAGCAACTCGTAAAATCGGCAATGGAAAAAATTGAAATTGCTAATAACGATGGAAAAATGTCCTTGGAAGAAATTGTTCCATGGCTCCTTCACGAACTCGGCCTGGAGAATACCAAGCCGGAAGAAAGTGTTCATGCTGCTTTTGTTCCATTCCTGCCAATGGCTGAAACTAGGACAAATGTTGAGCCGAAAGAGGATAAAGCTGTTCAGGAACTGTGGACGAAAATCGAATCATTGCTGAAAACGATTCGCACGCAAGCAGATATGAAGCTGGCTGCGCCGAAGTTAATGAATTTATTAGAACAATGGCAAAAGCTTAGCAGCGGCTATCCAGAAAATAGTCAACCGATCATTTCTCGAGGAGATACGAAAATACAACAAATGTGGGATGACCTCGTCCGATTTTATGAAAAAAGAGAGCAGCTAGCCGGGAAGCAATTGTACCAGCTGGAATCAAAAGTAACAAATCGGGATATTGTCCGCATTTTAGAAAAGGCCATTGAAAAATATGGCCTGAAGGAAACGGCGCAAACACCGGCACCTTCATTTCAAACGGGAACCTCGTTAGGCAAGCTGGAACAATATGTTATTTATACACAGCAGACTGAAACAGCTGGTGGAGCAGACAAGAAGTTTGTAGAGCAATTCCAGCAAATTATTAAATCCAGCAAGTTTTTATCTCAGCCAAACGGTTTGAGCCAGCTGTCCATCCGACTGCGGCCGGAAAATTTAGGGAATATGATGATTCGGCTTATTCAAGCGGATGGAGAAATGATGGTGAAGATTACGGTAACAACCGAGGCAGCGAAGGATATGCTGGAAAGGAATATGAATCAATTAAAACATCTGTTTTCGCCGCAGCAAGTAACGGTTGAAAAACAAGAAATTTTTACAAACCAAAGTCAGACGGCGCAAAAACAACATCAGGAAGACATGAATGACGACTTCCACCAGCAATCCGACAAGCAGAAAAACGATGCGCACGAACAGCGGGAAGAAGATGAGGGAACATCTTTCTGGGAAATATTAAACGAGAAGGTGTAGTTATGACTAAAATCGATCCATCATTATATTTATCCAGCCAGAAAACGATGCGGGAACCGAGCCCGGTGTTGGATAAAGACGGGTTTTTAAAAATTTTGATGACCCAAATGCAAAACCAGGATCCGTTGAATCCGATGAGTGATCAGGACATGGTACAGCAAATGGCAACTCTCACCTCTGTAGAACAGCTTATAAACATGTCGAAATCGATTGAAACACTCGTTCATAGCCAATTGATGTCGCCAGTAATTCAGTATAGCCATATGATCGGGAAAATGGTTACGTATTTAGCAGACGGTGAAGAGGTAACGAGCAAGGTTGTTGCCGTTACTCAGCAGGACGGATGGGCGCTGTTGGAACTGGAAAACGGGGATACGATTTATGCGGATGCTGCCACGAAAGTTATCCATGCCGATTCCAATAAGGAGGATGAATAAAAGGAAGTGAATTACATTGGACCACCGGATTCATCAAATACCAAACCGGTTCGCCCTTGATTTTCCTGCTGTTAAGGAAAAACCGCAAGCTGCTGAAACCGAGTTTCGCGAAATTTTTCAAAAAGAACTGTCATTAAAAATCAGCAAACATGCAAGCGAACGGTTAGAAGAGAGAAATATTCACATTGATAAAAAACAGTGGCATCTCATCGAAGACAAAATGAATGAAGCGAGGAGAAAAGGAATTACAGATTCTCTCGTCGTGACAAAAGATGCAACACTGTTAGTAAGCACAACAAATAATACCGTGATTACTGCGTTAGACCGGGAAGAAGCATCCGACCGGATTTTTACGAATATTAACGGAACGATCATTATCAATTCTTAGGCTGGACCCAGACCGGGAGGCCGATAGCTGCGGACCGACAGAAGCAGCAATAAAATTCGTAAAGGGGAGATTTACTTATGTTGCGTTCCATGTATGCAGGCATTTCCGGAATGAAAAACTTCCAAACGAAATTAGACGTCATCGGCAACAACATTGCCAACGTGAATACGGCAGGATTTAAAAAGGGCCGGGTCACCTTTCAGGATATGATGAGCCAAACGACACGAGGGGCTCAAGGACCGACAGCAACACGAGGCGGGGTAAACCCAGCGCAAGTTGGTCTCGGCTCTCAATTAGGCTCCATCGATAATATCCATACCCAAGGATTCCGGCAGACAACGAACAACCCGTTAGACTTTGCTATTGAGGGAGATGGGATGTTTGTTTTGGCAACAGGTATAACGGGGACAATTAATTTTAATGATGATGGATCTACTGATGACAACAATGTAAGTATATCCTATACTCGAGCTGGAAATTTTTATTTAGATGAAGATGGAGCAATAGTTAATCCGTTAGGGTATTACTTAATTGGATTTAACGTAGATGAAGATTCTGGACAAAATACAGCTGGTTACGGAAAGATTACTATTCCCGATGACGCTCAAAGTTTTAGTGTTGAAACAAATGGATTAGTTACGTATGTTGATTCCACTGGAGCGACAAAGTATGCGGGAAAAGTAGCTTTAGCAAACTTCTCTAATCCTGCTGGTTTAGAGAAAGCAGGAAGTAATCTTTTCCTAAATAGCCCAAATGCTGGCTATAATGATGTTATTGAACCAGAAGACGGTGGTGTCGGCTCCATTATCAGCGGTGCGCTGGAAATGTCTAATGTAGACTTGTCAGAGGAGTTTACCGAAATGATTACCGCACAGCGCGGTTTCCAGGCGAATACTAGAATTATTACTACATCCGATGAAATACTTCAGGAGCTTGTAAACTTAAAACGATAAAAAATTGAAGTAAGGAGGTAGGGAGCATCCTGTTCGGATGCTCCCACCAAAAAATTATGATACAGTTATCCCGTTTAAATGGCAGCACGTTTACGTTAAATGCCTTGCTGATCGAACAGGTGGAATCTTTTCCGGATACGACAATAACGCTTGTGAACGGCAAAAAAATTGTTGTGTTAAATTCAGAAGAAGAAGTGGTAGAAGCTATTACTTCCTATTATAAGAGAATTGGATTGCAGAGGATTCATAAGGAAACAGGTGATGAATGTGAGTAAGCTGGTGAAAGCATTAATAACTTCATTAGTCATTTTATTAATAGCCGCAATTGCTGCATTAGTCGTCGTCTTAAACATTAACGCTGAAGACAGCGATCAGCCCCCTTCGATTGATGAAATTGTAGAATATTCCTATCAATCACCTGAGATTACGACAGATTTGGATGATGGTAGTTTTGTCCGTGTGCAATTTCAAATTATAACCGACGGCAAAAAAGCGAAAGAGGAAATAAGCAAGCGGGATTTTCAGCTGAAAAATATACTCATTAAAGAACTTGCTACGATGACAGAAGAAGATTTTAAGAACGGTTTAACGGATTTGGAAGCCCAATTAAAGACAAAATTAAATGAAGTAATGGTAGAAGGTCAAGTTACCGACGTATATACAATCAGTAAAATTTTACAGTAAATTCGTATGCTCCGCCAATGGAGGTGAGTGTTATAATGGATGAGGTACTTTCACAATCGGAAATTGATGCCCTATTATCTGCAATAACGTCCGGAGAAATGGATGCAGAAGAACTGAAGAAGGAAGAGCAGGAAAAAAAGGTCCGTGTTTACGACTTTAAAAGAGCATTGCGCTTCTCTAAAGATCAGATTCGCAGCATTTCTAGAATATATGAAAATTATGCTAGATTGCTCACCACCCATTTTTCTACTCAGCTTCGAACATATGTCAATATTTCGGTAACGAGTGTGGATCAAGTGCCATATGAGGAATTTATTCGCTCGATTCCTAGTTTAACTGTTTTAAATATATATAGTGTTTCTCCGTTAGACGGCAGACTAATAATGGAAATAAACCCGAATATCGCTTATGCGCTGTTGGACCGGATACTTGGCGGTCAAGGGAAAAGTATTGATAGGGAAGATAGTTTGACAGAAATCGAGAAACTTTTATTACATCAATTTTTCGAGAAAGGGCTGGATTGTTTTCGTGAGGCATGGTCCTCCGTCATTGAAATCGACCCGGTATTGGAGGAGTTTGAAGAAAATCCCCAATTCATACAGCTTGTTTCACCTAATGAAACAGTTGTCGTCGTTTCATTAACGACAAAAATCGGGGAAACGAGCGGCATGATGAATATTTGTATTCCCCATGTCATCCTGGAACCAATCGTTTCCAAATTATCTGCACATTATTGGATGCAGCCGACGAAAAACAAAATCGATGAAGAAGCATATCGCAAAATAACGAAAGAACTTCATGGTGCAACATTGGATGTAAAAACAATTCTCGGCGAAGCCAGCATTACTATTGAACAATTTTTAAAGTTAAACCGTGGGGATATTATTGCATTAGATCAGGCAATCGAACAGCCACTGAGATTAATAATCAATGATAAACCGAAATTTTACGTACAGCCAGGCAAGTTTAAAAATAAAATGTCTGTGCAGATATTGGAGGAAATTAAAGGGGTGATTGAACATGATGAATGATGATGGCTTATTATCACAGGAAGAAATTGATGCATTGCTCAATATCGGTGATGAAGAAGACGAACTGGAAGCTGATGCAGCAACGAATCATACTTCTGCTTATTTGTCTGATATAGAAATAGATACAATCGGCGAAATCGGAAATATTTCTTTTGGCAGCTCAGCGACGACACTTTCTACTCTTCTTAATCAAAAAGTAGAGATTACGACGCCAAAGGTAAGTATTGTAAAAAAAGAAGAATTGGCTAGCGCCATCCAGTTTCAGCCGGTTAGTATTCAAGTAAATTACGTTTCTGGTTTATCAGGGAAAAATATCTTTATCATTAAGGCAAAAGACGCTTCGGTCATTGCAGATATTATGCTTGGCGGAGATGGAACAAAGCCGACAGAACAATTATCCGAAATCCATTTAAGCGCAGTGCAAGAGGCGATGAATCAAATGATGGGTGCCGCTGCAACAAGCATGTCAACCATTTTTAATAAAAAAGTAGATATTTCTCCTCCATCGATTATCGATGATGCCAATGTAAAATTAGGAGAACTATTCGATGAAGAGGCATATGTAAAAGTATTTTTTCGCCTGACCGTTGGCGATTTAGTTGATTCCAATATGATGCAGCTGATGCCGATAGATTTTGCAAAACAAATGGCGGACCAATTATTAAATGGCGAGAATGCCGTTACAGAAACGCCAAGCGAGCAAATTGCTCCAACAGAAGCTCAACAAGCAGCTGTGAAAGCGGAGGAGCCAGCACAACAAGCGGTTGCACAGCAGCCAAAAACAGAAGAAAGAAGCCAAAATCCGCAGATGATTGGCAATCCGCTGTTTACGGAAGATGCAAAAGTTGAAGAAGCCTCCTTCTCCCAATTTGAACCGGTAGCGTTAAATCAAACGGAGCAAAGAAATTTGGATATGCTATTAGATATCCCTCTAAAAATTACAGTTGAGCTCGGAAGGACAAAGCGGGCCATCCGTGATATTTTGGAATTTTCCGCCGGTTCCATTATTGAATTGGACAAGCTCGCTGGAGAACCAGTGGATATCCTCGTGAACGATAAACTTATTGCCGAAGGAGAAGTTGTTGTTATTGATGAAAACTTTGGAGTAAGGGTAACAGATATTATTAGCAAAACTGATCGATTAATGAAGCTGAAATAAACATGAGGAGGAATTTCCATGAGCAAAAAAATATTAATCGTTGATGATGCAGCGTTTATGCGAATGATGATTAAAGATATTTTAACGAAAAACGGGTATGAAGTAGCTGGAGAAGCCCAGGACGGAGCTCAAGCGGTAGAAAAGTATAAAGAATTAAATCCTGATTTAGTGACCATGGATATTACGATGCCGGAAATGGACGGTATTACGGCGTTGAAAGAAATCCGCAAAATCAACCCGGATGCAAAAGTCATCATGTGTTCCGCCATGGGACAGCAGGCGATGGTAATTGATGCAATCCAAGCCGGAGCGAAAGACTTTATCGTAAAACCGTTTCAGGCGGACCGGGTGATTGAGGCAATTCAGAAGGCATTAGGATAAGGAAACGAGTGAGAATATTGCCAAAGAAAACGTGGATTTTCGTCATATTGCTTTTACTTTTTTTCGCCAGCGAAGTCCATGCAGTACCGAAAAACGTAATGGATTGTTTAGAAGATGGGGCAGACTGCGAAGAAGAGCTTGTTCCGACTGCCGAAAACAGGGATAATCCAGAAAACGAAAGTCTGTCTGATTCTCTCGTGCTTAATATTATTAAGCTAGCAATCGTATTGTCTCTCGTCATTGGACTTATGTATCTTGTTATAAAATTTTTGCAGTCACGGAATAAACTATTTCAGAAAGTAAAGTCGATGGAAAATCTTGGGGGCCTTTCCCTTGGACAAAATAAATCGATACAAATTGTAAAAATAGGTTCCAGACTTTATTTAGTCGGAGTTGGCGATAATGTGGAACTGCTGAAGGAAATTACCGATAAACAACTGATTGACGAAATTTTAGCTGAAGAAAGCAAAGAGAATAGAGCCACAACAGCGAAAACAATTTTTCCGTTGAAGCAAAATACTGCTCAATTTCGCCGGTTATTTCAAAAGGAACTGGATCAGCTAAAGGAAAATCGCAAGAAAATAGTAGAACGACATAAAGAAAAGGAAGACGGCAATGAATGAATTTATTGATATGTTTTCCAGTTCAGATCCAGCAACTGTCGCCACATCAGTAAAATTGCTTTTGTTATTGACTGTACTGTCACTGGCACCAGGGATATTAATTTTAATGACAAGCTTTACGAGAATTGTTGTCGTATTGTCCTTTGTCAGAACTTCCCTGGCTACGCAGCAAATGCCGCCTAATCAGGTTCTCATCGGACTTGCTCTCTTTTTGACTTTTTTTATTATGGCTCCGGTATTTAGCGAAGTGTATGAAGAGGCGCTCGAACCGCTTTTTGCGGAGGAGATTACACTGGATGAAGCATATGAAAATGCGAGTGTGCCGATGAAGGAATTTATGGCGAAGCATACGAGACAAAAGGACTTGGCATTATTTTTAGACTATGCTCAAGCTGAACCGCCGGAAACAGTGCAGGATATACCATTGACTGCTTTAATTCCAGCCTTTGCGATTAGCGAGCTGAAAACAGCCTTTCAAATGGGATTTATGATTTTTATACCTTTCTTAATTATCGATATGGCTGTGGCAAGTATCCTCATGTCAATGGGGATGATGATGCTGCCGCCGGTAATGATTTCATTGCCGTTTAAAATCTTGCTTTTTGTGCTCGTTGACGGCTGGTATTTAATAACTCACTCCATATTGGATAGTTTCTGATGATTACAAAGAAAGAGGCATAGTAGGATGACGAGTGAATTTGTTTTAGCAATGGCTGAGAATGCGATTTATACATTATTGATTGTAACAGGACCTTTATTGATTTTGGCGATTGCCGTCGGACTGCTCGTAAGTATTTTTCAGGCAACGACGCAAATCCAGGAACAGACGCTAGCCTTTGTTCCAAAGATTATCGCCGTGTTAGTCGGGTTAGTGTTTTTCGGTCCGTGGATGCTGACGAATATGGTCGAGTTTACCCTCGACATCTTTCAAAATCTGAACCGTTTTACAGGGTAGCCTATGATTGAATATATAAACATGGAGATATTGCCCGTCTTTTTGTTAGTTTTTATTCGGGTATTAGCATTTTTTGTTACGATGCCTTTCTTTTCCTATCGGACCATACCGATACCATTTAAAATAGGCTTAAGCTTTTTTCTAGCCCTGATTATGGTATACACGGTGGATACAACGATCGTAACCGTTGACGATATGTATTTCCTTTTATTAATAAAAGAAGCAATCGTCGGTTTGCTCGTTGGACTCGTTGCCTACATGATTGTCTCAGCTGTGCAAGTGGCTGGCGGTTTTATCGATTTTCAAATGGGTTTTGCCATCGCCAATGTTATCGATCCTCAAACCGGTGCGCAAAGCCCGATGACAGGCCAATTTTTTTATATGATCGCACTGTTATTTTTGCTGTCAGTAGATGGCCATCATTTAATCATCGACGGCATTGTCAACAGCTATCAGTTTGTGGCGCTCGATGTATTTATACCTTTTGAAAATCGTTCCATTGTCGACTTTGTCATACTTACCTTTAATCATATGTTTCTTATTGCGTTTCAAATGGCAATTCCGATTGTCGGATGTTTATTTTTAGTTGACGTGGCATTGGGGATGATGGCAAGGACCGTGCCGCAGCTCAACGTATTTGTTATTGGCCTTCCTTTAAAGATTTTCGTCAGTTTTGCGGCAATTTTAGTATTTCTTAGTTTATACGTGTCCCTTGCTAAACTGCTCTTTTCGACGATGTTTGAAGTAATGCGCGGCTTAATGCAGTTATTCGGAGGTGTTTAACTTGCAGCTGAAAATGGATTTGCAGTATTTTGCAGGTGAGAAAACGGAAAAAGCGACTCCGAAAAAACGGCAGGACGAACGGAAAAAGGGCCGCGTGGCGAAAAGTCAGGACGTAAATACAGCCATTTTGCTTTTATTCTGTTTTATTGCGTTATTCGTCTTTGGCAAGTTTATGCTGGAAAAAATGACAAGCATGTACGAACATACCTTTACTGAATTGATCCATTGGCAAGTGACGGTAGACTCGATTAGCAAAATTTTTACCGGCATCAGTATGGAAACTGGAAAAATTGTTGCTCCAATTATGGTCATTGCCGTTATCGGCGGAATTGGAGCAAATTTGTTGCAGGTCGGTTTTTTATATACGACGGAACCGTTAAAGATGGATTTAAAAAGGATTAATCCAATTCAAGGTGCCAAGCGAATTTTTTCCCTTCGGGCAATTGTTGAACTGTTAAAATCATTTTTTAAGATAGCGGTCGTCGGGGCAATTACCTTTTTCATTATCTGGAAATACAAAGATGATATGTTAATGACCGCCTTTTTAAACGCAGAAGGAGCGCTCGCTTTTTACGCGAAGGTTGCCATTATTATGGCCGTTTCTGCTGCAGTCGCACTTTTATTTCTATCCATTTTCGACTATGCGTACCAGAAATTTGACTTTGAGAAAAATATTCGAATGTCCAAACAGGATATTAAAGACGAATACAAAAATATCGAAGGGGACCCGTTAATTCGGTCCAAAATTAAAGAAAGGCAGCGGCAAATTGCGACAAGAAGAATGATGAGCGAGGTCCCGAATGCGGATGTTGTCATTACAAACCCGACCCATTACGCCATTGCCATCAAGTATGATGAAGAAGTTGCCAGCGCGCCTTACGTTCTGGCGAAAGGCGTTGACTTAGTCGCTTTAAAAATAAAAGAAATTGCCAAAGCCCATGATGTTCATACAGTAGAAAATCGTCCTCTTGCCCGGGCGCTCTATGATGCTGTGGAGATCGGGGACGTAATTCCGGAAGAGTTTTATCAGGCCATCGCCGAAATATTAGCATACGTTTATCGTTTGGAAAACAAAGTTTAAACTAAGGAGAGTCACCAATGAAAGCACGAGATTTGTCCGTTTTAGTAGGTGTAATATTAATCGTATTAATGCTAGTTATTCCCTTGCCTGGCGGACTATTAAGTGTGCTCTTATTAATTAATATGTCTTTATCGTTAATTGTCATCCTCGTCGCCATGAACACGAAGGAACCGCTGGATTTTGCGGTTTTTCCGACGCTTCTGCTTCTTCTTACTTTATTCCGCCTCTCGTTAAATGTCTCCACAACCCGTGCCATTTTATCACGAGGAGATGCCGGCGGAGTTGTCGAAACTTTCGGTTCCTTTGTCATCGGGGATAACCCGCTCGTCGGTTTTGTCGTCTTTATTATTTTGGTAATCATTAATTTTATCGTTATTACAAAGGGAGCCGAACGAGTTTCTGAAGTAGCAGCCCGCTTCTCCTTGGATGCAATGCCAGGGAAACAAATGAGTATCGATGCTGATTTAAATGCCGGATTAATCTCGGAAAATGAAGCAAAGGCAAGAAGGGAAAAGGTAGAAAGAGAAGCCGATTTCCACGGAGCAATGGACGGTGCGAGCAAATTCGTTAAAGGGGATGCGATCGCTGGCATCATTATCGTTATTGTTAACGTCTTATTCGGAATGGTCGTCGGGATGATTCAAATGGGAATGTCCTTTGGCGAAGCAGTTAATACTTTTACCCGGCTAACCGTTGGGGACGGATTGGTAACCCAAATACCAGCGCTCCTCGTATCTACTGCGACGGGAATTGTTGTGACCCGTTCCAGCAGCAAAGATAATTTAGGTGCCGACGTCATGAATCAGCTTCTGCAATATCCAAAACTATTGTACATTGCTGCAGCAACAATTTTTCTGCTCGGCTTTACGCCAATAAACTTTTTCTTAACGACAGTTATTGCAGCATTTCTTGCTTTAAGCGCCTACATGTTGCAAAAGCAGGCAATCGAACCGGACGTTCCGGATCCGGAAGAAGAGGTTGAGACGGAAAGCACGGAAATGAAATCTCCGGAAAATGTCATAAATTTACTAAATATGGATCCGATTGAATTTGAATTCGGCTATGCGCTCATTCCGCTGGCAGACGCCAATCAGGGCGGCGACCTGCTAGATCGGATTGTCATGATTCGGAGGCAGCTTGCATTGGAATTGGGAATCGTTATTCCGGTTGTCCGGATACGGGACAATATTCAGCTTAATCCGAACGAATATCGACTGAAAATAAAAGGGAATGAAGTTGCAAAAGGGGAATTGTTGCTCGATCACTATTTAGCCATGGCCCCAGGGATGATGGATGATGATCTGGAAGGAATCGAAACGAAAGAACCTGCCTTTGGACTTCCGGCTAAATGGATCGGCGAAGAATTAAAGGACGAAGCAGAGCTATCCGGATATACCGTTGTTGACCCGCCGTCTGTCGTTTCCACCCACATTACAGAAGTAATTAAAAAACATGCCCATGTGTTGCTTGGACGACAGGAAACGAAACAACTTATCGATCATTTAAAGGAAAGCTATCCGATTTTAGTGGAAGAAGTGACACCAGAACCATTGGCGATAGGCGATGTCCAAAAAGTACTCGCCAAGCTTTTGCGAGAAGGTATATCCATTCGGAATTTGCCGGTTATTTTTGAAACGCTGGCTGATTTTGGCAAAATGACGAACGATCCGGAATTATTGGCTGAATATGTACGGCAGGCATTATCGAAGCAAATTACAAAACAATATGTGAATGAAGATCAATCGTTGAAAGTTGTTACTGTATCCGGCAAAGTGGAAAAACTGATTGCCGAAAATATTAAACGGACAGAACATGGCAGCTTTCTCGCCCTTGATCCGGATTCCCAGCAGAAAATTATTCAATCTATTCAACAGGAGACAGAAAAACTTTCTTTGCAGGAAGAAACAGCGATTATTCTTTGTTCTCCTGCAATCCGCATGTATTTGAAACAGCTGCTGGACCGTTTCTTACCGCAAGTAGTCGTCTTGTCTTACAATGAACTGGAACCGGATGTGGAAGTTCAAAGTGTCGGGGTGGTGAATGTAGCATGAAAATAAAAAAATATATTGCAGCAAATATGCCTGAAGCAATGAAACAAATACGGAAAGAATTAGGTCCGGAAGCGGTAATTCTCCATTCGAAAGAAATACAGGAGGGAGGGTTTCTCGGACTTTTTAAAAAAAAGAAAATCGAAGTTGTTGCTGCCCTGGACCCGGAGCCGGTTCATTTTAAGCGGCGAACACCTCCGCGGGATTCTGCAAAACAGGAGCTGACTGAAGAGGTATCGGAGCAAAAATTAAATAAAGAAATTATGAAAGAAATTCAACAGTTAAAGAAAATGGTGGCAATGAATGCAAAACATAGCCGGGAACATTTTCCGCTGGAGTATGAACTGGTATACCAGCACTTATTGCAGCAGGAAGTAGAAGAAGAACTTGCCGCTGAGATTGTAGCAAAAGTGCTTAAAAAACATGAGAAAGGGGAAGCGGAAAAAACGGTTCGGAACATTTGGGAAGATACTCGCGCTGTGATTGCCAATATGCTTGACGTATATCCTTTCCACGGAATATCGGACGAGAAGAAAGTGCTGCAGTTTGTCGGTCCGACCGGAGTCGGCAAGACGACAACGATTGCCAAAATTGCCGCCCTTTTAATGTTAAAACGAAAAAAGAAAGTAGCTTTTATTACGACGGATACGTACCGGATTGCGGCAGTGGAGCAACTGAAAACGTACGCGAGAATCTTAAATGTGCCAATCGAAGTAGTCTACTCGGCGGATGATTACGAGCAGGCGGTCGCTAAATTTGAACCGTATGATTATATTTTGATCGATACTGCCGGGAGAAATTACCGGGAAGAAAAATACGTGAACGATTTAAAGCAATTAATTTCCGTACAGGCGGATACATTTTTAGTTCTGGCTGCTACGGCTAAATATAGCGATTTGGTGGAAATCTACGAAAATTTCCATCATTTTCCGTTAAAGCAAGTAATTTTTACGAAAACCGATGAAACGAATACGTATGGCAGCTTGCTTAATATTCCGGTACGGCAGCAGATCGGCATTGCTTATGTTACGGACGGACAAGATGTGCCGAATGACATAAAAGAAGTTTCCCCGGAAGCAGTTGCAGAGATGCTGGCAGGTGATACTGGTGCATCATGATCAGGCTTCCTATCTCCGGTGGCAAATGGATAGGCGAAACGGCGCGAGACAAGCGAAAACGATTTGTGTCGTCAGCGGTAAAGGCGGCGTCGGCAAAACGAATTTTGCGGTCAATTTTGCCTTGGAATTAACGAAGCAAAAAAAACGGGTTTTAGTTTTTGATTTAGATGTCGGCATGGGGAACGTCGATTTATTATTAGGAAGGAATGCAAAAAAAACAATTATTGACATGTTTCGCCCCGGGGAGTCGATTCATGATATTATAGAAATAGGCCCGCATCAATTACATTATATTGCCGGCGGGTCAGGGTTAAATGAATTATTCAAAATGGATTCCGCAAGAAAAGATTACTTTTTAAAGCAAATGGAGGAAGTAACCTTTCGCTTTGATTATATTATTTTTGATATCGGAGCAGGAATTCATGCAGACAGTCTGTTTTTTATCTTGGCTGCTGACGAGTGCATTGTAATCACAACACCTGAGCCGACTTCTATTACGGATGCGTATAGTGTGATTAAACATATTTTACAGCAAAACACAAGCATTCCGATTCGCTTCGTCCTCAATCGTGCAGTTACGAAGAAACATGGGGAAAAAGTGGTGAAACAGTTTCAGCAAGTCGTGAAAAAATTTCTCCAAATTGACATTCGGTGTATTGGGATGTTGCCGGATGACAAAACGGTAAGCCAATCGGTAATGAGGCAAGTGCCTTTTACGATCGCTGCAGAGAAGTCAAGTGCAGCAAAAGCTGTAAAGGAAATTGCATCTGCCTTTGTTGCAGATGCTAAAGAATATGACAAAAGCAGAACCGCTTCGTTTATCCAAAGACTGAAACGATTTTTTTCCGAGGAGTAATCATCATGGAGCAAATACGGGTAATTGTTATTGATGATTCTGCATTTATGCGAAAAGTAATTACAGATATTTTAGAAAGCGATTCCCGCATTCGCGTTGTTGGCACAGCAAGAAACGGGGAAGATGGTATCCGGAAAATAGAAAAGCTCAAACCGGATGTTGTAACTTTAGATATTGAAATGCCAGTGATGGATGGGATGACCGCATTAAAGCTGATTATGAAAACAAATCCTCTTCCTGTTGTGATGCTGACCAGTGTTTCTGAAGCAGATACAACGAAGACGATTGAAGCGATGTCCTGCGGTGCGGTCGATTTTATTTCCAAACCATCTGGGCCTATTTCACTAGATTTAGAGACAATTAAACATACGATTATTACCAAGGTAATTACAGCTGCCCAAATTAATGTGCAAAAATCACCATCGAAAAACTGGACGAGAAAATGGGAACAGCCAAGTTTCCTGGATAATGATAAGACGATTGTCGGTATTGGCACGTCAACCGGCGGTCCAAAGGCATTGCAGCAAGTTCTGCAAGCGTTGCCGGAAAATTTTGCCGCACCTATTGTTATCGTACAGCACATGCCTCCCGGTTTTACAAAATCACTGGCTGACCGATTAGACACTATTTGTACTATACGGGTAAAGGAAGCAGAAAATGGGGAACCATTAACTTGTAATACCGCCTATATTGCTCCTGGAAACTATCATTTAGGCATCGATGAGAGCCAAGGGACGTTGCGGATCAAACTGCATCAGTCTCCGCCGGAAAACGGACATCGGCCCTCGGTAGACGTGCTGTTTGAATCTTTATCTCGATTGAGAGATGTAAATAAAATCGGGGTAGTGCTGACTGGAATGGGAAGTGACGGAACGAAGGGGGCAAGAAAGATGAAATCCTCTGAAAAAAATACGATTCTTATCGCTGAAGCGGAAGAAACGGCAGTTGTATATGGCATGCCGAAATCAATCGTAAAATCCGGACTCGCCGATTATATTTTGCCTTTAAATGAAATAGGAGACTTTTTAACCAAACTTGCAATGAAATGTTAAATATCTCAATGGTTCATTATCAAAAAAGGAGATGGAATGATGGACAAGGTGCTAACCGATCGGAAAGTGATAGTTTTTCAATTAGGGGAAGAAGAATATGCGGTAGACGTGAAGCAAGTCGGATCGATTGAACGAATTTTGCCGATAACCCGGGTTCCGAAAACACCTTCCTATGTGAAAGGGGTTATCAATTTAAGAGGGGTCGTCACTCCGATTATCGACTTGCGGTTAAGATTCGGAATGGGTGAAGGTGAAATCGGGGAAGCATCACGAATTCTCATCGTCAATGTCGATCAGATGGATGTTGGCCTAATCGTCGATGCAGCGAATGATGTAATCGATATCCCATTGGAAAAAATTGAATCTGCCGGCGAAGTGATCGATTCCGCCAACATTGATTATATCGAAGGAGTTGCCAAGCTAGGAAGCCGTTTGTTAATTTTATTGGATTTACATAAAGTATTAGAAAAAGATAAAGTGCAGCTGCAGGCAATGGAAGGATAATCACGATGGAATACGTTCATTTGTCGAAGCTGCAAAAGGATGTCTTGCGTGAAGTTGGAAATATCGGTGCAGGCAACGCGGCAACCTCCTTGTCCAAATTAATTAATGAGCAGATTCATATGAAAGTCCCGTCTGTGAATATTGTTACTTTCGATGAAATGATGGAACTGATTGGCGGTCCGGAGCAAGTCATCGTTGCTCTTTTATTTCAAATTTATGGAGACGTTCCAGGCACCGTATATTTTATTCTATCTGTGGAAGAAGCAGAAAGTTTAATCCGTAAAATGATTCAGGACGAGAACTTTTCATTGACGGAAGAAAACGGAAATAACGAGATGGCATTTTCTGCTTTAAAAGAAATCGGCAATATCGTGACCGGTTCCTATCTGACCGCATTATCAGATTTTACTAATATTCATATGCAGCCTTCCGTTCCATATTTAAATATTGATATGGCAGGTGCATTGCTTACCTACGGCCTGTTAGAAATCTCCCAAGTGTCAGACTACGCCCTTATCATTGATACCCAAATCATCAGCAATGATTCGGGAGACGGGATTACCGGCAATTTCTTTCTGCTGCCTAAACCAGAATCACTGTCCGCCATATTTCAGGCGTTAGGGATAAATGGCTATGAAGAATGAATCGAAAAAAATCATCAAGGTCGGCATCGCTGATTTAAACGTGGTGAAAGCCCCAGATATTATTCGTACATCTGGCCTTGGTTCCTGCGTCGGCGTTGTCATATACGATGCAACGAAAGAAATTGCTGGTATGTCCCATGTTCTTTTGCCGGATTCTAAACTGGCAAAACAAACAAATTTTAATAAATATAAATATGCGGATACTGCCATACCTGTTTTAATAGAAAAATTAATAAAAATGGGAGCGCGAAAATTTGCATTACAGGCAAAAATGGCCGGCGGTGCGCAAATGTTCCAGTTTAGTTCTGGTTCAGATATAATGCGCATTGGCCCGAGAAATGTAGAGGCGGTAGAAAGAAAACTTCAAGAATACCGTATTCCAATCATTTCATCTGACACTGGCGGCCATATTGGCCGGACGATTGAATTTGACCCAGAAACTTGTAAATTAAAAATTCGTAAAGTAAACAAAGAAGAGATTTACATATAGTGAAGGAGGAGCAAAATTGAATATGCAAACCGCTGATTCTCCTCTAGAACAAGCAGTACTATGGAATAGTTGGTTTAATTCAAAAGACGATGAAACTGCAAATGCACTTATTTCCAATTATATGTATCTCGTAAACTACCATGTAGAACGATTTTCCAGCCAGCTGCCGAAATCAGTTAGCAAGGATGACATTAAAAGCCTCGGTTTATTAGGACTATACGATGCACTGCACAAATTTGAACCGGACCGGGATTTAAAGTTCGATACGTACGCTTCAATCCGCATTCGCGGAGCCATTATCGATGGACTGCGGAAAGAGGACTGGCTTCCCCGGTCTTTACGAGACAAAATCAAAAAGGTGGAAAGAACACAGCAAGAACTGGAGCAACAGTTAAAAAGGGAGCCGAGCACAGAGGAAATTGCGAAAAAAGTTGGAATATCCGAAGAAGAAGTTGAGTCGATTTTAAAGGATTCCCTCGCTGCCAACGTGCTGTCAATCGAAGAAAAGCCGAAACACGGGGATAAAGGAATGAAGGAAGGGATTGGATACTTACTTCCGGCTGATTCATCGGAAATTCCGGAGAAAAAAGTGATCCATCATGAATTAATCCGTGAATTGGCAGAAGGGATTAAGATGCTGAATAAAAATGAACAGCTCGTCATCAGTCTTTTTTACTTTGATGAATTAACTTTGACGGAAATCGGACAAGTACTTGGACTGACGACCTCGAGAATATCCCAAATTCATAAACGGTCCATCGAAAAGTTACGAAATATATTAGAAAAAGTGCAACAATTATCTTAATTTTCATGAGGAGAAATGAAAAATGGGGCAATTAGAGGAAATGTTTCGTGTTGTCCTTTCCAGCGACCGAATGTCCGCCGAATTACATTGTACAGATGATTATGATCCTCTCCGGTGGGAAAATCCAGATAGAGAAGAAATGCTTGCATTTTTAAGAAAAAATCAAGTGGAATATGGGCTGGACGAAAATATATTAAGAGAAGTGCTAAACAAAGGTACGACTTCTTTTCCGGTAACGATTGCCAGTGGAACTCCGCCGGTTCACGGCCAAGACGGCAAAATTGCCTATGAATTGGATATGAGCACAGAAATAAAACGGACTTCGGATTGGAACTTTCGTGATGTCATGCGCATTCCTACGGTGGAAAAAGGACAAAAATTAGTCACTATCATTCCGCCAGCACCGGGAAAGGACGGAAAAGACGTATGCGGGAATGTTGTTCAAGCAAAACCGGGGAAGCCGATTAAGCTTATTGCCGGGAAAAATGTTGAGTATAAGGAAAATGAAAGTGCCTTTTATGCCACTGAGGCAGGACAATTATCCATCGTCGGAAAGTATGTCCATGTATACCCGGTGTTTGAAGTCCGAGAAACATTATCGATGAAAAGCGGCAACTTGGATTTTATCGGGACAATTGTCATTCGGGGTGACGTACCTAGCGGTTTTATGGTAAAGGCAGGCGGAGACATAAAAATTTACGGTATGGTAGAAGCTGCTGAAATAATTTCCGGAGGTTCTGTTTATATTTCGGAAGGGATATCCGGACAAATGAAGGGAAAAGTTGAGGCAAAGGAAAATATAACGATAGGTTATATTAATCAAGGAAATGTTCAAGCCGGAAACAATTTATACGTGGAAAACTCCATCTTTCACAGCAAATGCATCGTGAAAAATGAAGTTTATTGTCAGCGCGGCAGCATCATCGGCGGTTTTATCTCGGCAGGAAAATCGGTCGAAGCAAAAGATATCGGCAACCGGTTAAGCACAAAAACGGAAATTGTATTCGGCGTTCATAAACTTAATTTTGAAAAAGAACAAATGTTGATTGGAAAGAAAAAAGAATTGTTAGAAACATTGAGAAAGCTGGAACTCCTCGGCAAGAAATTAAGAGAACAAGACTTGGCGAATAATCCGAAACTAAGAATCTCCCTATTAAGACAGCGGAATGCGAGCGAAAAGACAAAAAAACAATTGGCGAAAATCGATGAAACGTTAACTCAGCTTCATTCGCAAATCGGCGATTTTCAAACAGCGAATTTGACTGTCCGCAATAATTTATATCAAAATGTAACGGTTTCCTTTGGCAAATATAAACGAACAATCGAAAAGGATTTTCATTTTGTGCGGGTATTTTTGCAGGATAATGAAATTGTAATTGAACCGCTATACAATTAAATTAGGAAGTGATGTGCTTGAGCTTAAAATCTGTAGAGATGCAAGTGGCACTTCCGAGGACACAAGATGCAGGCAAACTTCAAGAGCAAATGCAAAAAAACCATCAGCATTTCCAGGAGTCCCTTGCAGCTGTTCGCCTAAAGCAAGAAGAATTAAAACGGAAAAAGACGAATCAAATGGAAAATACGAAAAATTTAACGATTAAACGGGAAGAACGAAAGAAAGAACAGAACAACAATGAACAGGTAAGCAAAAATAAAAAGCGAAGAAATCAAGTGAAGCATCCCTATTTAGGGAAAAAAATCGATCTGAATGGATAGTAGGGATAATATGGTTGCTCTTCTTTTACTGATAAGCTTTATTCTCCATATCATTACATTGTTTTCCCTGTATATGCTTTTTCAGCAATATAAAAAGGGAAATGCTTTAGAATCAAAAGAAATTATCGAACTTATGGAGACGTACTTGGAAGAAATTAAAGAGGAAAATAATCGTTTGCAAAACTATATACATTCCCTGGAAAGAGAAAAAGACAACGCTCCAGCAAAGACAGCTGCCAAAAGCGAATTGCCGGCTGAAGGAAATAAGGAAGAAGAATCTTTCGCCCTATCCCTTGCCGAGAAAATGAATGACCATATCGAAGCATCGTTAGAAGCGAAAGTGCTGCAGCTGCATCAGCAAGGAAAATCACTTGAGGAAATTGCCAAAACATTAAATTGCGGGAAAACCGAAGCGGAATTAATTATAAAATTTCAGCAAAAAATGTAATAACTGAAACTTGATTGTACCGTTTCGTTATGGTATATTAACTGATGGTGTAAATACTCAAATACAAATTGAGTTAAAAATACACACGTTCAGTAATGGACATGGCCGGTGCCGCAAAGGTCTCCATGGACAGATGATCTGAACGGAGGAAAAAACCAAACAGGAGGAAAGAACATGTCAGTAATTTCAATGAAGCAGTTATTAGAAGCTGGTGTTCATTTTGGACACCAAACACGCCGCTGGAATCCGAAAATGAAGAAATATATCTTCACGGAACGGAACGGCATTTATATCATTGACCTGCAAAAAACTGTAAAAAAGGTTGATGAAGCTTACAATTTTGTGAAGGAGCTTGCAGCGAACGGCGGTACGATTCTTTTCGTTGGTACTAAGAAACAGGCACAAGAATCCGTACGTGAAGAAGCGATACGTTCCGGAATGTTCTATGTCAATCAGCGCTGGCTTGGCGGAACTTTAACGAACTTTCAAACAATTCGCAAACGTATTCAGCGTCTGAAAGATATTGAGCGCATGCAAGAGGATGGAACTTTTGATGTATTGCCGAAAAAAGAGGTAATAAACTTAGTCAAGGAAAAAGAACGTCTGGAAAAATTCCTTGGCGGGATTAAAGAAATGAAGCAGCTTCCAGATGCTTTATTTGTTATTGACCCAAGAAAAGAACGCATTGCGATTGCCGAAGCGCGGAAATTAAATATTCCTATTATCGGCATCGTGGATACAAACTGTGATCCAGACGAAATTGACTACGTGATTCCGGCAAACGACGATGCGATTCGTGCAGTTCGCTTATTGACTTCCAAAATGGCGGATGCTATTTTAGAGGTGAAACAAGGCGAAGTTATGGAAGAAGCTCCAGCTGAAGAAGCCGGAGAAGAAAAAGAAGCTGCTCCAGCAGAGTAAGTTTAAAAAGGTGAAGGTGATAAGAGGGGAAGCCTTTTATCACCTTTTTTACAAACAGGGAAGAAAATGGCTTTCCTGGCGGAGCCGCCTACATATTGGGCACACTCAAAATGTGAATGGGATTGAAGGAGGAAAAATGATGGCAATTACAGCAAAAATGGTAAAAGAACTACGGGAAAAAACCGGCGCAGGAATGATGGATTGTAAAAAAGCACTGCAAGAAACCGATGGCGACATCGAAAAAGCAATTGACTACTTACGTGAAAAGGGAATTGCAAAGGCAGCGAAAAAAGCAAACCGCATTGCGGCTGAAGGCTCAACTGCAATTGCAGTGGACGGAAATACGGCTGTCTTGTTTGAAGTAAACTGTGAAACAGATTTTGTGACGAAAAACGACCAGTTTAAACAATTATTGAATGAGCTTGGCGAGCATTTAGTGAAGCAGAAGCCTGCTGACGTAGAAGAAGCATTGCAGCAAAAGCTTCACGGCGATGGTGATACGGTTGAAACGTTTATTAATGGAGCCATTGCAAAAATTGGCGAAAAAATTTCGCTGCGCCGCTTCCAAATTTTCGAAAAATCCGATCAGGATGCATTCGGTGCATATTTGCACATGGGCGGACGCATCGGAGTGTTGACAGTATTGGAAGGAACAAACGATGAAGAATTAGGGAAGGACATTGCAATGCATATTGCTGCTTCCAATCCTCGTTACGTTTCCCGGGATGATGTGAAGGAAGAAGAAGTAAACCACGAAAGAGAAATTTTAAAACAACAGGCATTAAATGAAGGGAAACCGGAAAAAATCGTTGAAAAAATGGTGGAAGGCCGGTTAAACAAATTCTTTGAAGAAATTTGCCTGTTAGAACAAAGCTTTGTTAAAGATCCAGACCAAAAAGTGAAAAAATATGTGGAATCGAAAGGTGCTTCTGTGAAAGCCTTTGCCCGTTATGAAGTAGGAGAAGGTATGGAAAAACGGGAAGAAAATTTTGCGGAAGAAGTTATGAATCAAATGAAAAAATAACGTTACATAGGGAACAATTAATTGTTCCCTATTTCCGCATGCATGATTTAATACAGTTTTCTTTGGAGGTTACTATGACATCAGCACGATACCGTAGAGTTGTATTAAAATTAAGTGGTGAAGCATTAAGCGGGGAACAAGGATTTGGAATCGATCCAAAGGTAATTCAGTCCATTTGTCAGCAAATTAAAGAAGTAGTAGAATTAGGCGTAGAAGTGGCGGTAGTTGTCGGCGGAGGCAACATTTGGCGCGGCAAAGTCGGGAGTCAAATGGGAATGGACCGGGCAACGGCGGATTATATGGGAATGCTTGCCACTGTCATGAATTCTTTAGCCTTGCAGGATGGTCTGGAAACAATCGGTATTCAAACCCGGGTTCAAACGTCCATAGAAATGCGCCAAGTCGCAGAACCATACATACGCAGAAAAGCAATTCGGCACTTGGAAAAGAAACGGGTTGTCATCTTTGCGGCTGGGACCGGTAATCCTTACTTTTCGACGGATACAACCGCTGCTCTCCGTGCGGCAGAAATCGAAGCAGAAGTAATTTTAATGGCGAAAAACAATGTAGACGGAGTGTATACCGACGACCCGAAAGTGAATAAAAATGCTAAAAAATATGACAGTCTTTCTTATATGGAAATGTTAAACGAAGGATTAGGAGTAATGGACTCTACCGCATCTTCCCTTTGTATGGATAACGATATTCCGCTTATTGTCTTTTCCATTACGGAAGAAGGAAATATTAAACGGGCGGTGCAAGGGGAAACAATAGGAACAATAATAAGGGGGAAATAATATGGAGGATGTAATTAAATTAGCCAGGGAAAGAATGGGTCAGGCAGTGCAGTCTTTTACAAAAAGTTTAGCAACGGTTCGTGCCGGGAGAGCGAATCCTAGTTTATTGGATAACGTTTATGTTGATTATTACGGTGCATCGACTCCATTAAATCAATTGGCAAATGTTTCTGCACCGGAAGCGAGATTGCTCGTCGTAACTCCTTATGACAAATCTGCATTAGCAGATATTGAAAAGGCAATTCAAAAAGCAGATTTAGGTTTAAGCCCGTCTAACGATGGCAATGTTATTCGGATTAACATTCCTCCGCTGACAGAGGAAAGACGGAGAGAATTGGTTAAAGTTGTGAACAAGTATGCAGAAGATTATCGTGTACAAGTTCGGAACGTCCGCCGGGATTGCAATGACCAATTGAAAAAGGACGAGAAAAACGGCGAAATTACCGAAGATGAACTAAGAAATTTACAGGATAAAGTCCAAAAGGAAACAGACGACCATATTGCCAAAATCGACCAGCTGGCAAAAGAAAAAGAAAATGAAATTATGGAAGTATAAGAAAGAACCTTTTCTTATTTTACATTAATGTGTAAAATAAGGTTATGCCCTCTTGTAAAAGGGGGCTTTTCTTTTCAGCCGAAAGAAATTACCCGATACAAATAAAGATTGCCTGTTTTATTTAAGATTCTTTATACTTGAATGCGTAATATAATATAAATCTTAACATAACCTTTTTAAAGAAGAACAGGTAATCAACATAATCGGAGGACAAATCATGTCGATTAAAATCCCTTTTATAAAACATAAAGACAAAATAAAGGAACAGGAACAGCCGAACGAATTAAAGAATGTACCAGCACATGTGGCAATTATAATGGACGGAAACGGCAGATGGGCAAAAAAAAGAGGTTTGCCGCGCATTGCCGGCCATAATGAAGGGGTACATGCAGTAAATCGGGTCGTCAAAGCGGCGGCAGAGGCAAAAGTGGAAATACTTACCTTGTATGCTTTTTCAACCGAGAACTGGAAAAGACCTAAATCTGAGATTGACTATATAATGAAATTGCCGAAAGAATTTCTCCATATTTATTTGCCGGAACTGATGAAAAACAATGTGCGGATTCAAATGATTGGCGAGTTTGACGAGCTGCCGGCCCATACAAAAGATGCGGTTAATTATGGCATAGAGCAAACGAAAAACAATACAGGAATGCTTCTAAACTTTGCCTTAAATTATGGGGGAAGACACGAAATTACGCAAGCTATCAAAAAAATGCTGGAAGATATAAATTGCTCAAAATTATCAATTGATCAAATTTCCGAAGATCATTTTTCCAATTATTTATATACAAAAGGACTGCAGGATCCGGATTTATTAATACGTACGAGCGGGGAACAGCGGATCAGCAATTTCCTTCTCTGGCAGCTGGCATATACCGAATTGTGGTTTACCGATGTATTGTGGCCGGATTTTAATGAAGAAGTTTTTCGAAAGGCTCTGCAGGACTACCAAAACCGGAAACGAAGATTTGGAGGGCTTTAAGGTGATGAATAAGAAATGAAGCAGCGGATTATAACAGCGATACTGGCCCTAATCGTCTTTATCCCCTTTGTCGTTTACGGGAAGTGGCCTTTTACCGTTTTTGTATTTCTGATTGCAACGTTAGGATTTATGGAATTAATCCGAATGCGAAAGCTGGATTCTTACCTCGTACCGATCACTTTTTCTGTTCTTTTATTATGGATTATTTTATTTCCTGAAAACGCCCGGCTATATGAAGATTTACATATTTCGAAACTGGAATTATGTACGTTGCTCCTGCTGCTCCTATTAGCTTATACCGTGCTGGTGAAAAACAAGTTTACTTTTGAAGATGCTGGATTTATGCTGCTGTCGGTATTTTATGTCGGAATCGGTTTTTTCTTTTTTCTGGAGACGCGGCACGGAATCGACGGTCTGAAAAATATTATTTATGCCCTGCTCGTAATTTGGTCTACAGACACGGGCGCCTATTTCGTCGGACGAGCTTTCGGCAAACGAAAATTATGGCCGAGCATCAGTCCGAATAAAACAGTAGAAGGAGCTATTGGCGGAATTGCCACGGCCTGTCTGGCTGTTTCTCTGTTCCATTTATTCAGTCCCTTTCCCCATTCCTTTCTATTCCTCATCATTGTAACGATGATGGCATCCATTTTTGGCCAAATGGGGGATTTAGTGGAATCTGCGTTTAAACGTAACTACGGAGTGAAAGATTCAGGCAATGTATTGCCGGGCCACGGGGGAATATTGGACCGTTTCGACAGTTTGTTATTCGTCTTGCCGTTTTTGCACATTATTCAATTTATGTAAACTGTAAGCATGAGAGGTGTTTTACTATATGTGCAAATCGCATACCAAATGATATGAATCCGGACGGATGTAAGGCTTGAACCGTTTCCGGCAATCAGGGTAAACTGAATAAAAATATGGGTAATCTTTTACGAAGCCGTAAAAAAGGATGGTGCTGGTTTTGACCACGATAATTGCATTTATATTGATGTTTGGACTCCTTGTCTTTGTTCATGAATGGGGACATATGATCTTTGCTAAGCGGGCAGGAATGCTTGTCAGAGAATTTGCCATCGGGTTTGGTCCGAAAATCTTCTCCTTTATCAAAAATGAAACTTTATATACAATCCGGTTAATTCCTGCCGGCGGTTATGTACGGGTTGCAGGGGACGACCCGGAAATCATCGAATTAAAGCCAGGGCATCTCGTCGGGTTAGAATTTAATGAAAAGGGCCTCGTATCCAAAATTGTCGTTAACAATAAATCCAAGCACCCCAATGCCAGAATTGTAGAAGTGGAAAAAGCTGATCTCGATCATCAGCTAATCATACACGGATATGAACCAGACAGCGAAGAGGAATTGCTGCGATTTAACGTAGACCGGGAAGCATTTTTTGTCATGGATGAGAAAGAAACGCAAATTGCCCCATATGATCGCCAGTTTGCTTCCAAAACTCCGGGCCAAAAAGCAATGCAATTGTTCGCCGGTCCGATGATGAACTTTATATTGGCGATTATTCTCTTCATCATTATTGGGATTGTTCAAGGTGTCCCGGTAGAAGAAGCAAAAATGGGAGAAATTATCGCAAATAGTCCGGCAGAGGAAGCAGGATTCCAGACAAACGATGAAGTCATTCGAATTGGCGACCAGCCAATTTCTTCCTGGAGCGAATTTACTGCCATTGTCCGGGAAAACCCGGGTGAAGAATTAACGATGGCAGTTCTTCGCAACGGCGAAGAGATCGAACTAAATGTCACTCCGAATGAAGCCGAAGCGATGAATGAAAAAGGTGAGCCGATACGCATCGGCCAAATCGGTGTGTATCAGGCGATGGAAAAATCTGTTATTGGAGCACTGAAAAACGGCTTCAGCCAGACGTATGAAATTACCCGCCTCGTTTTGACGAATCTAGGAATGCTTATCACTGGCCAAGTGCCGATTGATGTTTTATCTGGACCGGTAGGAATTTACGATACGACGGATCAGGTTGTCCAAACCGGTTTCATGAATTTTCTCTTATGGACAGCAATGCTGAGCGTAAACTTAGGTATTATTAATCTAGTTCCGCTGCCTGCATTAGATGGCGGCAGACTTTTGTTCGTTGGCATCGAAAAATTACGTGGCAAACCGGTACCTCCGGAAAAGGAAGGGATTTTTCATTTTATCGGTTTCGCATTATTAATGCTCTTAATGATTGTCGTCACATGGAACGATATTCAACGGTTGTTTTTATAATAACTTGAAATAATCAAAAGAAATTAAACCCTTGTCTTGTTTAACGTTTGACAAGGGTTTCCCTTTGAGAGCCCGAACGAGGAGGAGAAACGAGTGAATATTTCCAAAAGCGAAAAGATGAACGTTTTATTGCGGCAGCTTCAAATTCCTCAAGATATTATTGATGTCTACTTTCAGCATAGTATGTTAGAAAAAGTGCATGTTCATAAAAAGTCGAAATTATGGCATTTCTACATTCAGGTGGAAAAAGTTTTGCCTCCTGAAGTGTTTCGCCTGCTGCAATCAAAAATGGGGGAAACATTCCAGCCGATTGCAAAGACTGATTTTACCATAACGGCAAAGGACAGCACGGTCAGTGATGAAATCATATCGAATTATTGGAAGGTCTTTGTTTCAACGAAGGATCTCTCACCAGCTTATAAAGAATTAATCCAGCATCAGACGCCGCAGGTTAACAATAACAAGATTATGTTAACTGCCAGAAATGAAGCAGAAGCCCATGCATTGAAAAAGCGGCTGGAAAAATCATTCCAAGCGTTTTGTGAAAAGGTCGGTCTGGCTCCACTTGCCTTTGAAATTACGGTAGAAACAAACCGGGAAGATTTTACGAAATTTAAAGAGCAAACTGCCCGGGAAGATTATGAAATGGTACGAAAAGCAGTACAGGAGATGGAAAAGCGGGAGCAGCACCAGCAGAATGAACCGAAAAATACCCCGCTTCAGATCGGCCACAAAATTCCGGAAGAAGCAGTTTCGATGGAAACGATTCAAGAAGAGGAACGCCGGGCTGTCATTCAAGGCTATATCTTTGCCAAAGAAATTCGGGAACTCCGGTCCGGACGCAGTTTATTGATTATTAAAATGACGGACTACACAGATTCCTTGGAAGTAAAAATGTTTTCTAAAAATGACAACGATGTGGAGAATTTTAACCGGGTAGAGGAAGGCATGTGGGTAAAAGCAAGGGGCAGCATTCAGACGGATATGTATTCCAATGAACTGATGATGATGGCCAATGACCTTCAGGAAGTAAAAGTAGAACAACGGAAGGACTTAGCTAAAGATTCGGAGAAACGGGTAGAGCTTCATGCCCACACCACGATGAGCCAAATGGATGCCGCCGTATCACCGGAAGCTTTAGTCAAGCAGGCAGCAGAATGGGGCCATAAAGCGATTGCCATTACCGACCATGCCGGAGTGCAAGGTTTCCCTGAAGCATATAAGGCAGGGAAAAAACATAATATTAAAGTGCTCTACGGGGTCGAGGCTAATTTAGTAGATGATGGAGTGCCGATTGCTTACAATGAACAGGATATTCCTCTGGCAGATGCGACGTATGTCGTGTTTGACGTGGAAACAACCGGGTTATCCGCTGTATACGATACGATTATCGAGCTTGCGGCAGTCAAAGTTCAAAATGGGGAAATTATTGACCGCTTTGAAGCCTTTGCCAATCCCCATAAGCCATTATCGCAAACGACGATTGAACTAACCGGGATTACTGATGAAATGGTAGCAAATGCTCCAGATGTGGAAGTTGTTCTGAAAGATTTCAAAGAGTGGATGGGAGACAGTATATTAGTCGCCCATAATGCCAGTTTCGATATGGGCTTTTTAAATCAAGGCCTGAAACGGATCGGATATGATGACGCTCCGAATCCAGTAATTGATACGCTGGAACTTGCCCGCTTTTTGCTGCCAAATTTAAAAAACCACCGTTTAAACACACTATGTAAACATTTTAATATTGAGCTTGTGCAGCATCACCGGGCTATTTACGATGCGGAAGCTACCGGTTCTTTGCTTTGGAAACTCGTTCAATTGCTGCTGGAAAGAGATATAGACAACCATCAGCAGCTGAACAGTCATATGGGTGAAGGAAAAGCATATCAGCGTGCACGGCCGTTTCATTGTATATTGCTCGCACAAAACGAAGAAGGATTAAAGAATTTATACAAACTCGTATCGTTCGCCCATATTCATTACTTTTATCGTGTGCCCCGGATACCTAGATCTGTTTTGCAGAAACATCGAAAAGGCATCTTAGTCGGAACGGCGTGTTCCCAAGGGGAAGTATTTGAAACGATCTTGCAAAAATCAGAAGAAGAAGCAGAAAGGGTCGCCGCCTTTTACGATTATATTGAAGTGCAGCCGCCCCATCATTATGCACCATTAATTGAAAAAGAACTGATTCAAAATGAAGCACAAGTTTTGGAAATCATTGGCAAACTGGTGAAATTAGGGGAGAGAATGAACAAGCCTGTCGTAGCGACAGGGAATGTCCATTACTTGGAGGAGCATGACAAAATATACCGCAAAATTTTAATCGCATCCCAGGCCGGGAATCCGTTAAACCGGCAAACCATTCCGGATACGCCATTTTTGACTACGAATGAAATGCTCCAATGTTTTTCCTTCTTAGGAGAAGCAAAGGCGAAGGAAATCGTCATTGCCAATCCGAATAAAATTGCCGATCAGATTGAAAATATCGCACCGGTAAAAGATGGGCTGTTTACTCCGACGATTGAAGGAGCGGAAGAAGAAATCCGCAAACTGTCCTATAGCCGTGCGAAAAAAATATACGGAGATCCGGTGCCGAAAATCGTGGAAGAACGTTTGGAAAAAGAATTGGCCAGTATAATCGGGAATGGCTTTGCCGTTATTTACTTAATTTCCCATAAATTGGTGAAAAAATCGCTGGAAGACGGATATTTGGTCGGTTCCCGGGGATCTGTCGGCTCTTCATTAGTAGCAACAATGACGGAAATTACCGAGGTCAATCCATTGCCTCCCCACTACGTCTGCACTGAATGTCATTATTCTGAATTTATTAATGACGGATCGGTAGGAAGCGGCTTTGACTTGCCGGATAAGAACTGTCCGAACTGTAATACTCCTCTCGTTAAAGACGGACAGGACATTCCGTTTGAGACGTTTCTTGGCTTTAAAGGGGACAAAGTACCGGATATTGACTTAAACTTTTCAGGCACCTACCAGCCAAGGGCCCATAATTATACGAAGGAACTGTTCGGGGAAGATTATGTATACCGGGCCGGCACGATTGGAACCGTTGCAGAAAAGACCGCCTTTGGCTATGTAAGAGGCTATGCCCAGGATAATCAGATAACGTACCGTAATGCGGAAGTCGCTCGTTTAGTGAAAGGCTGTACTGGTGTAAAGCGGACGACAGGACAGCATCCAGGCGGAATCATTGTCGTTCCATCGGATAAAGAGATTTATGATTTTACGCCGATTCAATATCCTGCAGACGATCAGAAGAGCGAATGGAGAACTACCCACTATGATTTCCATTCTATTGATGAAAATCTATTAAAATTGGATATTCTCGGCCACGATGATCCGACGGTTATTCGCATGCTCCAAGATTTGAGCGGAATTGATCCGAAGACGATACCGACGGATGATCCAGAAGTAATGAAGATTTTCTCCAGTACGGAACCGCTTGGGGTGACTCCGGAACAAATTAACTGTAAAACTGGTACCCTGGGAGTTCCAGAGTTTGGTACACGATTTGTGCGGCAAATGCTGGAAGATACGAAACCATCAACTTTCTCCGAGCTCGTCATCATATCAGGTCTATCCCACGGGACGGATGTTTGGCTCGGAAACGCCCAAGAATTAATCAATCAGGGGATTTGTCAATTGTCAGACGTCATCGGCTGCCGGGATGATATTATGGTGTATTTAATGCATAAAGGACTGGAGCCTTCTTTAGCATTTAAAATAATGGAGTCCGTTCGGAAAGGAAGGGGACTTCAGGACGAATGGATTACGGAAATGAAGAAGCACGACGTTCCGGATTGGTATATTGAATCTTGTAAAAAAATCAAATATATGTTCCCGAAAGCTCATGCTGCTGCATACGTACTAATGGCAGTACGAATTGCCTATTTTAAAGTGCATTATCCGATTTACTTTTATGCCACCTATTTTTCTGTCCGGGCAGATGATTTTGATTTGGATACGATGGTACAAGGCTCGGCTGCTATCCGCAAGCGCATCGAAGGCATAGAAGCGAAAGGAAACGAAGCATCACCGAAGGAGAAAAATTTGCTTACCGTGCTTGAAGTAGCCTTGGAAATGTGTGAGCGCGGCTTCTCTTTCCAAAAAGTGGACCTATATAAATCGGACGCAACGAATTTTACCGTTGAAGGCAACAGCTTGATTCCGCCATTTAATGCCATTGACGGCCTAGGCACGAATGCTGCAATTAATATTGTAAAGGCAAGGGAAGAAGGAGAATTTTTATCAAAAGAAGATTTGCAGGAGCGCAGTAAAATTTCCAAGTCTGTTCTTGAATATTTGGATCAGCACGGCACGTTAGACGGAATGGAAGATAAAAACCAGCTTTCTCTGTTTTAAAACCTTCATTTTGTTGCATGATGCAAAGGATTATGGTATAGTATCTTTGGTAAGTCTTTTGATACGAACGATTTAAAGAGTGGGTTCCAATTGCCCACTCTTTCTTCATACCACTCCTTTCCTTTTGCTCCCTTGCCGAACCACTTGGCAGGGGTTTTATATTGAATCGATAGGATTAGGCTCGTTGGTTCATAATAAGGAAAAATACGTCTCAGTTAGGAGGATCAATGTTGGGTTCGAAGATCGTAAAAACTGTTGAAGAATTAGTACGGCCAATTCTCGATGAAAAAGGATTAGAACTAGTAGATATTGAATACGTAAAAGAAGGAAAGCATTTTTTTCTCCGTGTTTTTATTGATAAGCCAGATACCGGCGTCGATATAAGCGAGTGTGAAGCAGTATCGGAAGCTTTAAGCGAAAAATTAGATGAAAAGGATCCGATTCAAGATCCATATTTCCTGGAAGTTTCATCACCGGGAGCAGAGCGGCCGTTAAAGACACGGAAAGATTTTGAAAACCATATCGGAAAAAATGTGTATATTAAACTTTACGAGCCGATAAATGAGCAAAAAGAGTATGAAGGTATTTTAAAAGATTTTCAAAATGATGTTATAACAATCGAATATAAAATCAAAACAAGAACAAAAGAAGCAGAAATACCTTTTGATAAAGTGGCAAAAGCCAGATTAGCAGTAGTTTTTTAAAAAAGGGGGACGGAATGCCGTGACGAGTGCAATGTTTGACGCATTGAATCAATTATCGGAAGAAAAAGGTATCGATAAGGAAGTATTGTTAGAAGCATTAGAAGCTGCATTAATATCAGCTTACAAGAAAAACTTTAAGTCTGCTTCCAACGTTCGTGTTGAGCTGGATGAAGAGACAGGAAGAATGGCGGTATATTCCCGGAAAACGGTAGTGGAAGAAGTGGAAGACCCGCAGCTGGAAATTTCTTTGGACGAAGCAAAAGCAATAAATCCGAACTATAATTTGGAAGATATTATTGAAGTAGAAGTGACACCGAAAAATTTTGGACGCATTGCTGCTCAAGCGGCAAAACAAGTCGTGACCCAGCGGGTAAGGGAAGCAGAACGGGGAGTAATTTTTGCCGAGTTTATAGACAGGGAAGAAGATGTAATGACTGGGATTATCCAGCGGAAAGATTCCCGATTTGTTTACGTGAATTTAGGAAAAATTGAAGCGAAATTGGCAGAATCGGAGCAGATGCCAAATGAAGAGTACAATATTCACGACCGGATTAAAGTATACGTTACAAAAGTAGAGAATACGAGCAAAGGACCGCAAATTTATATTTCCCGTTCCCACCCAGGATTGCTGAAACGGCTTTTTGAAATGGAAGTGCCGGAGATTTTTGACGGTACGGTCGAAATAAAATCCGTTGCCAGGGAAGCAGGAGACCGTTCAAAAATCAGTGTGTATGCACAAGATCCGGAAGTGGATCCGGTCGGTTCTTGTGTCGGGCAAAAGGGCGCAAGGGTTCAGGCTATCGTAAACGAATTAAAAGGGGAAAAAATTGATATTGTTGAATGGTCTGAGGATCCAAAAGTATACGTGTCCAATGCCTTAAGCCCTTCCAAAGTAATTGACGTCATTGTCAATGAAGAAGAGAAGGCAACAACGGTCATCGTGCCAGATTATCAGTTATCGCTAGCCATTGGCAAACGAGGACAAAACGCAAGACTCGCAGCCAAATTAACGGGCTGGAAAATCGATATAAAGAGCGAAACCGAGGCAAGAGAAGAAGGACTGTTAAAGGATCAGGAAGAAGGTTTTGACGAGACGGATGATGATTTGTTTGAATAAGGGAGGAGTTTCAAATGGCGAAAAAGAGAAAAGTACCGATGAGAAAATGCGTTGTAACGAATGAAATGAAACCGAAAAAAGAACTTATTCGCATTGTCCGCAATAATGAAGGGGAAGTTTTCGTCGATCCGACCGGCAAGAAAAACGGCCGCGGAGCTTATCTAACTAGAGATTTGGACGTTATTTTAAAAGCAGAATCGACAAAAGTGCTTGAACGCCATTTAGAAGTAAAAGTGGATGCCGCTATTTATGAAGAACTAAAACAGCTGGTGGCAGGAAATGAATCCTAAATATTTAAACATCATCGGCCTAGCCTATCGAGCGAGGAAGTGTACTTTAGGAGAAGATTTAATACTGAAGGATATTCAGACGAACAAGGCAAAACTCGTGCTGATTGCAAAAGATATCGGACAGCAAACGAGGAAGAAAATAACGAATAAATGCAAATATTATCAAGTTCCGCTCATCGAAGCAGATGACCGTAAAACATTAGCAGAAGCTTTAGGGAAATCCCAAACCGTTGCATTGGCAATTACGGATCAAGGATTTGCAGAGAAATTAAAAGCAATGTTGGGATAATTTTTTGGGGGTGAACGTATGAGTAAAATGCGTGTTTACGAATATGCGAAGAAAAACAATACTTCAAGCAAGGAAGTCATTCAATATTTAAAAGAAATAAATGTAAATGTCTCGAATCATATGTCGACAATTACCGGTGAAACGATTGCCAAACTTGATAAGAAGTTCCGGAAAGGGAACGAAAGCGAAAAGGAGCAGCAAAGACAGCCGCGGAATCAATCGGCAAAACCTCATAAACAGGGGGAGAAAAATAATAGAAATAAGTCCCCAAAACATAAAGAAGCGGCAAAACCGGCAAAAGGAAAGGCGAACCAGCCGAACAAACCGAATAAACCGAAAAAACATAAAAATGCAAAACGAGGAAAAGGAAAACAAAAAGTATTCCAGGAACCGGCTGTAAAAGAGACGCCGAAGAAAATCACTTATTCGGATACACTAACTGTCGGAGAACTGGCAGAGAAACTAAATAAAGAAGCGGCAGAAATTATTAAGAAACTCATGTTCCTTGGTGTCATGGCTACAATTAACCAGGATTTGGATGATGATGCCATTGAACTGATTTGCAGCGAATACGATGTAGAAGTCGAAAAAGAAGTTATTTTAGAAGATACGGACTTTACGAAGTACATTGTAGAGGATAAGGAAGAAGACTTAGTCGAAAGACCGCCGGTAGTAACAATTATGGGACACGTGGATCATGGGAAAACGACAACATTAGATGCAATCCGTCATACAAAAGTGACTGCCGGAGAAGCTGGAGGAATTACCCAGCATATTGGTGCCTATCAAGTCAATGTAAAGGGCAAGAAGATAACTTTCCTTGATACCCCTGGGCATGCAGCGTTTACGAGCATGCGTTCCCGAGGTGCCCAAGTAACTGATATTGCTGTCCTTGTCGTTGCTGCCGATGATGGCGTGATGCCACAGACAGTGGAAGCAATTAACCACGCAAAGGCAGCAGAAGTGCCGATTATTGTAGCTATTAACAAAATGGACAAAGATACAGCCAATCCGGATCGAGTCATGCAGGAATTGACCGAATATGAATTAATTCCGGAGGATTGGGGCGGCGACACGATTTTCGTTCCTATATCTGCACTGAAAGGCGACGGAATTGATGATTTGCTGGAAATGATTTTGCTTGTTGCAGAAGTGGAAGAATTGAAAGCAAATCCAAAGGCCCTAGCATTTGGCACGGTCATTGAAGCCCAATTGGATAAAGGAAGAGGAAGCGTTGCAACTTTGCTCGTACAAAATGGAACTCTGCATGTCGGAGATGCGGTTGTCGTCGGCAATACGTACGGCAAAGTAAGGGCGATGATCAATGATACAGGAAAACGGGTGACAGAAGCTGGTCCTTCCACTCCTGTTGAAATTACCGGCTTGCACGATGTACCTCAAGCCGGCGACCAATTTTTAGTGTTTGAAGATGAAAAGAAAGCCCGTCAGATCGGAGAAGCCCGACAGGAAAAAGCAATTGCAGAAAATCGGAATGAACAAGTTAAAGTAAGCCTGGACGATTTGTTTGAACAAATCAAGCAGGGAGAAATGAAAGAATTAAATATTATTATTAAAGCAGACGTTCAAGGCTCTGCTGAAGCATTAGCCTCCTCTCTGCAAAAAATTGATGTAGAAGGTGTTAAAATTAACATTATTCATTCTGGAGTAGGGGCCATTAGCGAATCTGACATTATTCTTGCATCTGCCTCCAACGCTATTGTCATCGGCTTTAATGTACGTCCAGACGTCAATGCGAAGAGTGCGGCAGAACGGGAAGCAGTTGACATCCGCTTGCATCGGGTAATTTACAAAGCGATTGAAGAAATCGAAGCAGCGATGAAAGGCTTGCTTGATCCAGAATTTGCAGAAAAAGTAATCGGCCAGGCAGAAGTAAGAGAAACATTCAAAGTTTCGAAAATCGGAACGATTGCCGGCTGCTATGTGACCGATGGAAAAATTACGAGGGATGCCGGCGTAAGACTCATCCGTGAAGGTGTCGTTCTCTTTGAAGGAGAAATTGATACGCTGAAGCGATTTAAAGATGATGTCAAGGAAGTATCCCAAAATTATGAATGCGGCATTACGATCGTCAACTATAACGATATTAAAGTTGGCGACATTATCGAAGCCTTTATTATGGAAGAAGTAGAACGGACATGATTCTGTACGCAGAAGTGGAATGTATCATGTATGAAGGGCATTCGTTAAAAAACAAACGTTCCATAATAAAAAGGCTTATTGCCAAATTAAAGAAGGATTTCAATGTCGCTGTTGCCGAAATGGATTACCACGATCTATGGCAACGGACAAAGCTTGGCATCGTCACTGTTGCAAATGATTCGATATATGCAAACAAGGTCATCGAAGCTGTTTTGGAAACGATTGACAGTTTCCCAGAATTAGAACGGACGATGACTAACGTGGAAGCGCGGTAGTTTGCTTCTGCGGAAAACTCCATAACGTTGCACTTTTTTCGATGATTTGAGGTGAAAAAATGACAGAGCTACGTGCCAACCGTGTGGCTGAACAGATGAAAAAAGAATTAGGTGATATTCTTACTCGGAAAGTAAAGGATCCGAGAGTCGGTTTTGTCACGGTAACAGATGTTGAAGTAACCGGTGATTTGCAGCAAGCAACCATTTATATTTCTGTACTTGGTGATGAGAAACAGAAAAAGGATACGCTATTAGGGCTTTCTCAGGCGAAAGGTTTTATCCGGTCCGAAATCGGAAAACGGATTCGCCTCCGCAAAACCCCGGAAATTACATTTGAATTTGATGAAGCCCTTGATTATGGCAATCGGATTGAAACGATTTTACGGGATCTTAATAAACAGTAAATGTGACGGTCTGACTCGTTTTCGCTGAAACGGGTCAGATTTTTCCATGATTTTTGCTTCATCGGGGGGATAGACATGAATGGAATATTGCCGTTATGGAAACCAAAAGGGATGACATCCCACGACTGCGTCATGAAAGTCCGGAAAATTTTTCAGACAAAGAAGGTAGGACATACTGGAACGTTGGATCCGGATGCGGAAGGTGTTTTGCCAATCTGTATCGGCGAGGCAACGAAAATTGTCCCCTTTTTAACGGATACGAAAAAATCTTATGTTGCGGAAGTCCGGCTCGGGATTGCCACCGATACGCTGGATGCTACGGGAAAAGTTGTAAAGCAAATTAAGCTGGATAAATTTCCGGACAAACAGGAAATTGAAGATGTTCTCGTTTCTTTCCAAGGGGAAATTACTCAAATTCCCCCTATGTATTCGGCGGTGAAAGTGAAAGGAAAGAAGTTGTATGAGTATGCCCGCAAAGATCAGTCGGTGGAGCGGCCAAAACGGCTCGTTACGATAGAAGAGCTGAAACTGATAAACTGTCATAGAGAAACTTTTACAATCCGGGTCGTTTGTTCCAAAGGTACATATATTCGTACTCTATGTGTAGATATTTGTGAAAAGCTTGGCTATCCCGCCCATATGTCCAAATTGCGCCGGACTAAAGTCGGTTCCTTTGCGGAGGAAGATTGTCTCACTTTTTCACAAATTGAAAGGGCGGCGGAGGAAGGAAACCGGGATGCACTTCTCCTGCCGATTGTAAGAGGAATTGATCATCTAGATACGTTCATTGTTGATGAAGAAACGAAAAAAAGAGTTTTGCATGGTCAAAAATTGCCAAAACCGGAAAAAAGTTTAAAAACAAATCCGTTTGCGGTTTTGCATCAGAACAGTTTACTGGCAATTTACGAAATTCATCCGCAAAATAAACATGTAATAAAACCCGTAAGAGTTTTTCGGGTAAATGGGAAAAGCGAGGTAAAATGAAATGAGGACATTTGAATTAACCTATCCCCATTCCCTTATTTTAGAGGAATTACCAGAAACGGTAAGTGCCATCGGTTTCTTTGATGGCATACATAAAGGGCATCAGAAAGTAATTCGCACTGCAGTAGCTCATGCGAAGGAGAAAGGAATGGAAAGCGCGGTCATTACGTTCCATCCCCATCCTTCGGTCGTGCTGAAAAAAGATACGAAACATGTTCAATATATAACTCCATTGAAAGAAAAAGTCGAACTGCTGCAAAATATGGATGTGGACCGACTGTATATTATTACTTTTAACAAACAATTGTCCCAATTGTCACCTCAAGAATTTATCGACCATTTTATTATCGGTTTAAATATAAAATGCCTTGTCGCCGGATTTGATTACACTTTCGGATTTAAAGGAAGCGGCAATATGAATAACATCAGCCAGTATACCCGAGGGGAATTGTCCGTAATTACGATTGATAAAGTCGTGATGGATGAGGAAAAAGTCAGTTCTACAAGAATCAGGAAACTGCTGGCGGAAGGGAAAGTTGACGAAGTAAATGAACTTTTGGACAGGCCATTCCGTCTAAACGGAGTTGTCGTTCATGGGGATCACCGGGGAAAGAAGCTAGGATTTCCAACAGCCAATCTGGAATTAGACGGTGACACGCTGCTGCCAAAGCCAGGCATTTATGCTGTGAAAGTCAATTACAAAAATGAATTGTACGAAGGGATGGCGAGCATCGGGAAAAATCCGACCTTCACCGAAGACCGTAAAGACTTATCCGCAGAAGTGAATATTTTAGATTATAATAATGATTTATATGGGGAAGAATTAAGTATAGAACTATATAAGTACATTCGCGAAGAAATTAAATTTAATAGTGCAGAGGAACTAATCGAGCAAATGAAGACTGACGAGAAAAATATCCGAAAATATTTTGCCCAATGAAGTATGAGTAAAATGTTTACGGGTCTATAATTACAATTTTCTAACGATTTAATGAAAAAAAGAAGGAGGACTCTCCCCTTTGATATAATAGTTTTTGTGTAGAAAACTAACAA
>NZ_BMEV01000005.1 GCF_014637175.1 Compostibacillus humi
CAAGATGCCTTTCGGGACTATCGGGATATCTTGAAGGAGAAAGGAATAGACACCTCCAACATGCGCCCGATGGGTGCGGCTGAATCGAATATGAACCTATTTTCCAGGAGACTCAAGAAAATGGGTTATAGCTGGTCATTCAAAGGGCTTCAAAGCATGGTAGATGCGCTCATTCATCAATTTGAAGGGACGCTGATTGAAGCTATCCAAAACAAATCAACCAACGAAGCTACCAACCGAAAAAAGTCAAAAACGTATCCATCATTTGCGAAATTACTCACACAGAAGGCAAGGGAATCTATAGGCGCCATTCAAGGACGATTGCCTGCTTTGACTGGAGATGACCAACGAAAACCTTACATTAGGGCTTTAAGGGACTTGGCAGGCTTTTAAGAGGAAGAGTATGTATCGTAAAGTACCAGCCGTTGAAACTTTACGTGGAGAAGGGAGTATGATACCCTGGCTAATTCAGCCAAACCTTTCTAAGCTTGGCTCCTTGGCTGACTATTCATGCTCCCAGAGGCTCCATGTCAAGTTTCAACAAATTGTGGGGAAAGGGGGTTCTGTACCCTTTTAACACAGATTCTCAGAGAAAAAATTTATTGAAACGAAAAAACAAAGGAAAAATCAAAGGTGAGGGAGACCTCCCGTAAATACTTGACAGACTCCAATATTCTAAATATTATTGCCTGTTTTTCCAAGATTTGGTATATTGTATCCGAGAAGGACATCCAGGTTTGCAGCGTTTCGGTGAAAACCGGAATATTTTTTAAAATGAAGGAAAACGCTTACAAAGGAGGAATGGTATGGCTGAAATTGTAACAAAGGAAAAAGGCAGGGTCGCGGTCATGACAAGCCCGGAAACGTTGGAGTTTCAGGAATACCCGATTCCGAAACCCGGACCTGGCGCCCTAGTTTTAAAAGTGCTCCGGTCAAACGTATGCGGTTCGGAGCTGCATATTTGGAAAGGACTCCATCCGACAAAGCGAGAAGGGGTATTAGGCCATGAAATGATCGGAGAATTGTATGAAGCCGGAGAAGGGGTAACGACCGATTATGCCGGGCAGCCGATTAGCAAAGGAGACCGAATTGTTTCTGCCTATTATTTAACCTGCAAGAAATGCTCTCCATGTCTAGAAGGACATTTCCACCTATGTGAACACGCATATGATTTTTGGAACTTACAGCCAGAAATCGCTCCCCATTTTCACGGAACTTTTGCCACACATTACTACATCCATCCAGACCAGTTTTTTTACAAAGTACCTGACAATGTATCCGATCTTACTGCAGCAAGCGCCAATTGTGCCCTGTCGCAAGTATATTTTGGCTTGGACAAAGCCGGCCTGACGTATCAGGAAACGATTGTCATTCAAGGAGCCGGCGGACTTGGATTAAACGCGGCTGCCGTTGCCAAAGAAAAAGGGGCAACCGTTATCGTGATTGATGCCGTGGAAAAACGGCTCCAGCAGGCTAAGCGATTTGGCGCAGACTACACCATCAATTTAAATGACTATGAAACGCAGGAAGAGCGGACGAAAGCCATTCTTGATTTAACCGATGGAAAAGGTGCCCACGTCGGCCTGGAAGTAGCCGGAGTGCCGTCGGCTTTCCAGGAAGGAATTCATTACATCCGCCCCGGCGGCAGGTTTGTCACGATCGGCAATATTACGCCGGGCAAGCTAACGGAATTTGATCCCGGGCTGCTGACGAGAAAATCGATTCAAATTATTCCTGTTGTCCGCTATAACCCGTGGTATTTGCACAAGGCGCTGCAGTTTCTTGCGGCAGCCAATAGAAAGTATCCCTTTGATGAAATGCTGGATGCGGAATTCACCTTGGATGAAATTAAGCTGGCCTTGGATTTGTCAGCAGAGCGGAAAATTACGAGAGCATCCATAGTGATGAACGGCTAGATAGATTCATAGAATATATTAAAAAATTTTTAGGAGGTATCACGATGAGCAAACCGAAGTTGTATGTGTTGGATACGGGCACGATGAAAATGGACAAGAATTTTATGGTGGCGATGCACAATCCGGCATCGATAGATAATCCGAGCCCGCCGGCAGAATTTATCGAGTTTCCGGTGTATGCTGTGCTCATTGACCATCCGGATGGGAAAATTTTATTCGATACGGGCTGCAATCCGGAGGGAATGGGAGAAAACGGCAGATGGCCGCAAGCTGTGCAAAAAATGTTTCCTGCCTTCCAAGATGAATCCTGTTATTTAATTAACCGTCTGGAACAATTGCGGGTAAGTCCGAAAGATATTAAATATGTCGTTGCTTCCCACCTCCATTTGGACCACGCCGGCTGCCTCGAATTATTTACGAATGCCACGATAATCGTCCATGATTGGGAACTGTCCAATACGATGAAGCAGTTCGCGATGACGAAGGATATGGGCGCGTACATTTGGGCGGATATTAATAAATGGATCGAAAATGACCTGCGCTGGAAAACAATCAAGCCTGATGAAGATGAAATCGAATTGGTGGACGGCATTAAAATTTTAAACTTTGGTTCGGGACATGCATGGGGACTCCTCGGCTTGCATGTGGAGCTTCCGGGTACCGGCGGCATTATCCTTGCCTCCGATGCGGTATATTCCGCGGAAAACTACGGTCCGCCGATAAAATTGCCGGGAATTATCTATGATTCCATCGGCTATGTGAAAGCGGTGGAAAAGATTAAAAAATATGCGGAAAGAACGAATTCCCAAGTTTGGTATGGCCATGATGCGGAACAATTCAAAACCTTTATTAAATCGACGGAAGGGTACTACGAATAAGCCAATTCTCGATAAAAAGAGAAAAATAGCCTCTATCTGTTGAGGCTGTTTTTCCTTTCGAATAAAGGAGGAGAGAATGATGATTCAAGTCGAGCAGCTATATTACGGCTCCTTTATTGGCGGAAATGAAATTAAAAACGAAAAAGAGTTGGAAGTACAGAATCCGTACAATCAGGAAGTTTTAGGGAAAATCTCCTGTGCAACGGCGGAAAATGTCCGGGAGGCGGTGGAAACAGCCGACATGGTTTTCCGGGAAACGATGCGGCAAATGCCGGCCTATCAGCGGTCGGAAATATTGCGGAAGACGGCAGATTTGCTGGAAAGCCGGTTTGAAGATTTTGCCAAGCTCCTTTCCTTGGAAGCGGGAAAACCGATCCGGGAAAGCCGGGGAGAAGTAACACGGGCGATTCAAGTGCTTCGTTTTGCTTCAGAAGGCGCCAAATCGATGACCGGAGAACAAATTCCCCTTGATGCAGCCGTTGGAGGAGAAAAGCAAATCGGCATTGCCAAACGGGTACCCCTCGGCGTCATCGCAACCATTACGCCGTTTAATTTTCCGTTAAATCTCGTTTTGCATAAAGTGGCTCCTGCCATTGCCGCCGGAAATACGGTCGTGTTAAAGCCGGCAGAAAAAACACCGTTTTCTTCCGTCATGATTTACAAGCTGCTGGAAGAGGCAGGTTTGCCGAAGGGAGCCTTCAACATCGTCATGGGTCCCGGCCAAGAGCTCGCAGACCCCCTTGTTACCCATCCAAAGGTGAAAAAGGTCACCTTTACAGGCAGCAGTACCGTCGGCTGGAAAATTAAAGAGATGGCGAAACGGAAAAAAGTAACCCTCGAATTAGGGTCCAATGCGCCGAACATTATTTTTGCCGATGCGGATCTCGACCAAGCAGCGGATGCGATGGTAATGGGCGGGTATACGTACGCAGGCCAGGCATGTGTCTCGGCCCAGCGGATTTACGTGCAGAAAGAAGTGTACGAAGCCTTTGTTTCCAAATTGGCAGAAAAGGCAAGGGGGCTGACAATGGGCGACCCGCTGGATGAACATACGACCCTCGGTCCGATGATTACGGAAGATGCCGCGATGCGTGCCGAATCTTGGATAAAAGAAGCGGCAGAGCAAGGGGCGCAAATCGTAACCGGCGGAAAGCGGAGAGGAACGTTTATAGAGCCGACGGTCATTACGAATGCGACACCGGATATGAAAATTGTCTGCCAAGAAGTATTTGCCCCGATCGTTGCCGTACTGCCGTTTGAGACGGAGGAAGAAGTTATAAGCTATGCCAATGATTCCGACTATGGCTTGCATGCAGGCGTATTTACGAAGGATATCGAGCGGGCATTTCGCCTTGCCGATGCATTAGAGACCGGCGGCGTTTGGATTAATGAAGTTTCGGTCCGCCGTTACGATCATATTCCATATGGCGGAGTGAAGCAGAGCGGAATCGGTAAAGAAGGCGTGAAGTACGCCATGGAAGATATGACGGATATCAAATTTATCGGCATTAAATTATAGATGGATAGAGGAGAGGATGAATGGTGAAGGTTAAATCTGCTGTTTTGCGGAAATCGGCTGCTCCAGCTCCATATGCGGAAAGCAGGCCGATCCAAATTGAAACGTTAGAATTGGATCCGCCGGAATATGGGGAAGTTTTGGTAGAAATAAAAGCGGCGAGCTTATGCCATTCCGATTTATCGGTAATTGACGGAAGCAGACCGAGACCCCTGCCGATGGTCCTTGGCCATGAAGCAGCCGGCATCGTAAAGGAAGTGGGCGAAGGCGTTACCGATTTAAAACCGGGAGACCACGTCATATGTGTCTTCGTTCCAAGCTGCGGCCACTGTGTCCCGTGCCGGGAAGGCCGTCCAGCCCTTTGTGAACCGGGTGCAGCATCCAATGCAGCAGGCACGTTAATCGGAGGCGGCGTACGCTTTCATGCAGAGGACGAAGAGGTGAACCACCATGTCGGTGTCTCTGCATTTTCTGAGCATGTCGTTTTATCGAGAAACTCTTTAGTAAAAGTGGATAAGGATATTCCATTCGAAAAACTGGCCCTTTTTGGCTGTGCCGTCATTACCGGCGTCGGGGCTGTCATCAATACGGCAAATATTAAGTTAGGCAGCACCGTGGCGATCGTCGGTCTGGGCGGAATCGGCCTAAGTGCTTTGCTTGGTGCCGTTGCCTCGGGAGCAAGCCGGATTGTGGCGGTAGACATTAATGAAAATAAATTGGAGAAGGCGAAAGAACTCGGAGCAACGGATGTGTTTAACTCGAGGGACCCGGACGTCGTCGAGCAAGTCCGCAATGCAACCGGAGGCGGCCTTGACTACGTCTTTGAAACGGCTGGCGCGGTTCCGGCCCTGGAAGTTGCCTATGGAATAACGAAACGGGGCGGAACGACGGTTACGACAGGACTTCCCCATCCGGAACATCAATTTTCTTTCCCTTACGTAACACTGACCGCGGAAGAAAAGACGTTTAAAGGCTCCTATGTCGGCAGCTGCGTCCCAAGCCGGGATATTCCAAGATTTATCAGCCTGTTTGAACAAGGCCGGCTGCCGGTAGATAAACTGCTGGCAAAAACAATTTCCCTCGAGGAAATCAATGAAGGATTTGACTTGTTGGCGACAGGAGATTATTCGCGGATTATTATTAAATTTTAATAGATTTATAGATACGGCGGAATGCTCTCCGCCGTATTTATTATTTCTATCAATCTCAATTTCTACTCTTTACAATTATTAGAATATTACCTATAATTTAAATTAATAATATTTTACGCTTCATTTATTGATAAATTTAATAAAAGGAGATGGTTTGTAAAAAGCCATAAATCAAATCTATGTAATAAATTTTAAAAGGGAGAGTGGGTGAAGAAATGAAAATAACGAAAGTAACTACACAGTGGGTAAGGATTCCGCTGGAACGGCCGGTCGGGTGGTCGATTAAGACGCTGACCCACCGGGAGCATTTGCTCGTAAGAATTGAATCGGATGCGGGAATCGAAGGGATAGGATTTTGTCTGCAGGATACAAGCGCCGGAGCGGCAAAGGCAGCCCTCGATGAATTGCTCGTTCCGATGCTGATGGGAGAGGACCCAAGGGATATTGCGAAAATATGGGACAAACTATATTTCCAAACCGTTCGCATGGGAAGAAGGGGAAATTTGCTCCATGCTCTTTCCGCCATCGACATTGCCCTGTGGGACCACCATGCGAAACTGGCAAGAATGCCTCTATACAAAATGCTCGGCGCAGCGAGAGAAGAAGTTCCTTGCTACGCTTCCGGCGGATATTACTATGAAGGACTGGAAATGTATACGAAGCTTGGGGAAGAGATTGAAGGGTATTTGGACATGGGGTATAAGGCGATCAAGATGAAAGTCGGCAGGATGGACAATAAAGAGGAAGCGAAGCGGGTGAAATTTGTCAGGGAAATTATCGGGCCGGACATAAAATTAATGATCGATGCCAACCAGTCTTACTTGGACGTGAATGAATGTGTCGATTTTTGTAAGCGTGTACAAGAATACGATATTACCTTTTTTGAAGAACCGCTGCCGATGGATTTTTTTGAAGCCTATATCCGCCTGAAAAAACAGACATCGATTCCGCTGGCTACCGGTGAAATCGGCGCAACCCGCTGGGAGTTCCAGCAATTTATGAAAGACGGTTCATTGGATTATGTTCAGCCGGATGCGACGATTTGCGGCGGCATTTCCGAGTGGCTGAAGATTGCCAATTTGGCCAGTGCGCAAGGTGTTTCGGTTGCGCCCCACTATCATTGGGATGTCCATGTCCACTTAGGATGTGTATCGAGAGAAGTTTCGATTTTGGAGAAGTTTAATGGGACGAATGTGAAAAACTTTGATCTGATTATCGCTAACCCTTATGAAATCACCGAGAACGGAACGCTAAAGCCTCATGACGGAGACGGATTAGGAATTGAGTGGGATGAAGAAGCAATACAGCGATATTTAGTTCTTGAAAAAATCCATAGTTAGTCAAAAAAGGTGGCAAAAAATGAGCACAATATCGATTCCGAAAGAGAAACTAACAAACTACGTAAAAAACATTTTCCTGAAAGCAGGTTTAGAAGAAGAAGCAGCAGATGTTACTGCCAGGCATTTAGTGTTTGCCAATTTGAGAGGGGTAGACTCCCACGGTGTCACTCGCGTTTCCATTTATTGCAAGCGGCTTGCAGCAGGAACGATCAATCCTCATCCGCAAATTCGTGTGGAAAGAGAAACGCCGGCGAGTGCGCTGCTTCACGCGGATAACGGCATTGGCATTTATAGTGCAACGAAAGGGATGGAAATGGCCATCGAGAAAGCAAAGAAAAGCGGCATTGCCGTTGTCGGCGTGTATGAATCCAATCATTGCGGCATGCTCGCTGCCTATACGCTTCAAGCTGCTCAGCAGGATTGTATTGCGATGGCAACGACGAACGCCCCATCGTTAATTGCGCCCTGGGGAGGGAAAGAGCCGTTTTTTGGCACAAACCCGTTTTCCTATGCAGTTCCTGTTGCCGGCGGGCAGGATATTGTGTTCGACATGGCGACGAGTGTTGCCGCCCGGGGGAAAATTTTATTGGCAAAACAAAACAACCAGCAAATTCCGCTCGGATGGGCGCTGACAAAAGACGGGGAACCGACGACAGACCCGAATGAAGCATTGGAAGGCATTATTCTTCCGGTCGGCGGACATAAAGGATATGGCCTCATGGTTATGGTGGAAGTGCTATCCGCCTTATTTACCGGCGCCCAATTCGGTCCCCATGTCGGGGATATGTATAAAAGCGCGACGGCTCAACAGCGGGTCGGCCATACGTTTATCGTCATGCGGGCGGATCTGTTTCACGATTTGGACAAGTTTAAGCAAAGGATGTATCAGTTTGTGCACGAAATTAAAAGCGTCGCAAAACTAAAGGATACAGAAGAAATTTATTTGCCGGGAGAGCTTGAAAGAATTCAATATCAAAAAAGAGCTGCAGAGGGCATCCCGCTCAGCCGGGAACTGCTGGAAGATTTAACGGAAACGGCACACCGCTACGGCATTTCGGAACGTTTAATATAGGGGCGCAAAATCAGCTCCTCGCATAAAGGTCGGATACAAAATGATTCGGTTTGGATTACTGATTGGCACCTGTTTTTTATATTTGGTTCATGAATTATTTCCCGTGCCAGTGCTGCACTCGGTTTTTTTGCTGGCATGCACCTTCGTGTTTTTGGCGTTTTACACCGATTTAAAAAAACGGGGAAAAATCGTTACGGGATTGCTTTTTTCCACCGGTCTTCTCCTGCATTTCTATCAAGGGGACCGCGGGGTCGAATTGTTGGCTGGAATTAATCAAAATATGGCCATTCTCTCCATTATTATATTGGCGCCGCTAATATCCATTCCCTTAAAACAGGAAGGGCTGCTCGGGGTTGTTACCGACAGACTAAAAGAGCAAAAAAATAATGCGCGAAGCACCTTCTATAGTGTCGGTACGTTCACGATGATTTTGGCGCCGATTTTAAATATGGGGGCATTGCGGATTGTCGACGGCATTGTATCGAAATTGCGCCTGCCGCCAAAAGTTCTGTCCAGTTCCTATTATAATGCAGTTGCTCCCGCTTTTATTTGGTCGCCCTTTTATGCATCGGTAGGCACGGTCCTTTTTATGACCGACATGCCTTATACGTCATTTATGCTGATCGGCATCGGCTTTGCCGCTGTACAGATACTCGCAGGAAGCATCATCTTGCGACCGAAGAAAAACGGACAAGCCGAAAATGAAGAAGAGAAGCAGGTAAGTGATGAGGACAGGAAAAAGCTGATTAAGCTGATTTCCTTTATTATCCTGCTTCTGATTGCCCTGATTTTGGAAGAGGCGTTTACGGATCAGCGGATGCTCTTTTTAGTCAGCGTGAATTGTATTGCGGTTCCTCTTCTTTGGGCGCTCCTGCGAAACAAGTGGAAAGAGCTGAAAAAGGAACTGATCCATTTTAAAGAACGATCAACAAAGTCCAGCACGGAAATCGGATTGTTTTTGTCGGCGGGACTGTTTGGCAATGCCCTCGTGCAAACGCCGTTTACGGAGGTGGTAGAAAACGTCATTATCTGGTCTTCCCGGAGCTCCATCTTATTGCTGTTTATTATTCTGATCATGTTTATGCTGCTGATGGCAATGATGGGAATCCACCAGATCGTTGTCGTTCCTGTTATAATCACGATTTTATTATCCCCGAACGTGGATTTGAGTCTGTCTGTTATTGCGTTTATGTGTGTATTTGCCTGGACGCTATCCGCTTCCATCAGTCCGATGAACCCGTTAAATGTCATCATTAGCCAATGTGTCGGCAAAGACGGATTTACCGTCGCCTTGAAGTGGAACGGGAAGTACTTTTTAAGCATCACCGGAATTGCTTTCGTTTATGTCTACTTATTAAGCTTTATTGCCTAATGCAACCATCACTGGAAAGGAGGGGATTTTTTGGATCTGAAGCATTTAGAAGTTTTTCACGAAATTTGCAGGAACAAAAGCTTTTCCAATGCGGCAAAGAAATTGAGGATCTCTCAGCCGACGGTCAGTACCCATATTAAATCATTAGAAGAAAATATCGGGCTGACTCTCTTTAACCGAAAAAATAAAACAACGGGCAATTTAACCGAAGCGGGGGAAATCTTATATCAATTTACGAGACAAATCTTTTCCTTAATGGATAAAGCGGAAGCCTCCTTAAAACATTATAAGCAAGGGACGTATGGCGTCTTGTCGCTGGCAACGGCACACACGTTTTGCAACTGGTATTTGCCGGAAATCATAGAATCGTTTAAGCAAAAATATCCTACGGTAGAGATTGTGCTGCATACGGATTTTACTCCGAGAACGATGGACTTAGTTGACAGCAGAGAAGTTCAGTTTGGGATAACCCGGTCTGCTTCGCCGGTTTTTATCGATAAAAATTTCAAAAGCCTGTTAATTGGCAGTGATCATGCGGTGTTTGTCGTATCCCCGAATCATCGGCTTGTTCAGTACAAAAATGTTTACGTAAAAGACATTATCAACGAGGCATTTATTGCCTTTGGGAATAAGTCGAATTACTGGGAACAAGTGTTAAATTATTTTGACCAAATCGGCGTACATCCGAAGGTCACAATGGAATTGCATGACATACAGGCTGTGAAAAAGATGATTGAAATCAATATGGGAATCTCCATTCTTCCGTTAATTTCGATTCAGGATGAACTGAAAGCCGGAACATTGAAAGTGATTAAAGTAAACGATTTTCCGAAAATGATTCGGTATAGCCATTTAATTTATAAAAAGGACCTGATTCGGACGGGACCGGCAGAAAAATTTTATGAATTTATTAAGGAAACGATGCCCTATTCATTTCCGTTCGATAATATATAATATTATAAACATTTTAAAAAAACAAATAAAAATATTGTAATTTATAGAAAAAGATAATATTATATATATAAATTTCATAATATATTGAATATTGCATACGAGGGAATAAAAATAAAAAATAGTTTCTCCAAGGAGATGAGAACATGAACTTTGACTTATCAGAGGAAAATCTCCAGGTCAAGAGCATGGCAGCAAGTTTTGCCCAAAATGAAATCGCTGCCAAAATAAAGGAGTATGAAAAGGAGGGGAGATTTCCTAGAGAAATTTTGCGAAAAATGGCGGATGTTGGTATGTTCGGAGCAACCTTTCCGGAAAAATACGGAGGTTCCGAATTGGGGTTTTTAAACTTAGCGATTATTGCCGAAGAAATTTCGAAGGCCCATCCAGCCCTTGGATATGCCTTTAATATGCAGGCAATGACGTGTCCCTTTACGATTTTAAACTGGGGTACGGAGGAACAGATTGAAAAATACGTGTCGCGGCTGATTAAAACGGAACTTATCGGCATGTTTGCCTTAACCGAATCCGGCGGCGGGTCCGATGCGGCCGGATCCATGAAAACGACGGCAAGACTGGAAGGTGATGAATATGTAATCAATGGTTCGAAAACGTTTATTACCTTCGCCGATCAGGCGGATGTAGGAATTTTATTTGCAAAAACGGATGTCAATGCGGGACATCGGGGAATTTCTGCCTTTATTATCGAAACAGACCGTCCCGGCTACACGGCGAAACCGATTGAAATCAGTTCTTTAGGGAAGATGATGCAGAGCTGTGAAGTGTTTTTTGAAGACTATCGCATTCCAAAGGAAAATCTGCTTGGGAAAGAAGGCGAAGGATTTAAAATTGCCATGAACGCCCTCGACTATGGACGCTTAACCGTGCCTGCCCGCTTAGTAGGGATTGCCCAAGGCTGTGTCGATGAATCGATCCGCTATGCGAAAGAAAGAGTCGTTGGCGGCAAGCCGATTGGCGAATACCAGATGATCAAGCAGAAAATTGCCGTTATGGTCGTCGAAACCGAGGCAGCAAGACTATTAACCTATCGGAGCGCCTACTTAAAGGACAAAGGGGAAGCAGCAACGAGGGAAAGCTCCTATTCCAAATATTTTGCCTCGGAAGTAGCGGTGAAAGCGGCTAGATACGCCTTAGAAATTTTTGGCGGAAATGGGATTACCGACGAGTACCCGATTATGAAATACGTAAACTATGCCAATATGCTCCATTTTGGCGAAGGGTCGGCAAATATTCAGCGGATATTGATTGCCGATGATGCGCTAGGATGGAAGAATGCCAACCGGCATAACATTAAGCAGCGTTTTCCGCTGGCAAGATAATTTATGATGGACAAACTTTGCTATTTAAGATAAATATTTAGAATAATTTAAATTTTAGGAGGGATTGACATGAAAAAGAAACTCTTTTTGCTCTTCATTATGACGGCAACATTATTATTTATCGCGGCCTGCTCTTCCGGCGGATCCGGGTCTGAATCGGGAGACAGTTCCGGCGGTGACAGCGGCAGTGACGGAGGTTCAAGCGGATCAGACGGCGATGTCTACCGGGTATCGATTGCTACAGGTACCAATACAGGGACTTACTATCCGCTAGGGTCCATTTTCGCTGATTTATGGAACAACAAACTAGACAATGTGGAGGCATCATCACAGGCGACAAACGGAAGTGTGCAAAATATGCAATTTATTAAAAATGGGGAGGCACAAGCAGCGCTCGTGCCGGTAGGAACCCTCTATCAAGGGTATCACGGCTTAGACAGTTTTGAAGGAAATGCAGTGGAAAACGTAACCATTTTAGCCGGACTTTACCCTAACGTTAACCATATGGTTGCAAGAAAAGGATCCGGGGTCGAATCGATGGAAGATTTGCGGGGAGCAAAAATCGTGCCGGGGGCTACCGGAAGTGCGACAGAAATAGAAATGCAGCGCCTCGCATGGGCCTATGATATTGATTATGACACCGAGCTAGAAAAGAACTTCGTCGGCTTCACCGAATCTACCGATTTAATGATGAATAAGCAAATTGATGCTGCGATGATCATGGCGGGAGTTCCGACGGCAGCGGTAACTGAGCAGCTGACAACGGCAGACGGAATGCTTCTCAGCTATTCGGATGAAGCGATTGCAAAGCTGAAAGAAGAGTATCCGTGGACACAGGAATATATCATTGAAGCCGGCTCCTATGAAAACCAGCCGGAAGATGTAAAAACGGTTGCACAAAACAACTTCCTCATCGCACCTGCGGAAATGCCGGAAGATGTCGCCTATGAATTAGTGAAAACCCTTTGGGAAAGTTTAGAAGAAATTAGAGACTCCCACTCTGTTATTGAGCAATTTGATGTAAACAATGCCCTCGTTGGAGTTGGCGAATTGCCGGTTCATCCTGGGGCAATGAAATACTATGAAGAAATCGGAATTTCGATCGAATAAGAGATTGAGGGAGCAGCGAATGAATAGATTGCAAGATTATGAAAACCGATTAATGGGGCTCATTCCGCCGGAAAGAATTAAAACGGCGGATGTTCCCCGCCCTTCTCAAGAAATCATCGATGCCTTTTATGAGATGGAAGGGCTTACGCCGACAATTTCCGATATATTAGATTCCCTTGGTGTGAAAGGGGCGATTCCAGCCAGTTCTCTCCGTCCGGTCATCCCGGGGAAAAAAATCGTCGGGCCGGCCATCACGATTCGCTATATTCCGGAGAGGATCACACCTGATTATGGCTTTGCCAATCAGGAAAAAGCCAAACTGGCAGACCGGGATCTATACGCCATCGGCAAAGAAGGGGATGTCCCTGTCTTTGATGCAGCCGGGCTCAAGGATATCTCGGTGATGGGAGGATTATCTGCGCTGGTGGCAAAGAAATGGAAGATGGCCGGGAATATTGTGGACGGAGGAGTCCGTGACATTGACACGATTCGCCAGTTAGACTATCCGGTTTGGAGCAGCGGCCAAACGCCGATTACCGGAAAATACCGGGTGGAGGCGATCGAAATCAATGTCCCGATTACAATTCAAGGGATACGCGTCCATCCGGGGGATCTCATTGTGGCGGATGACAGCGGGGTTGTCGTCGTTCCCTTTGAAAAAATTGAAGTCGTGTTGGAGAAAACAAAGGAAGCAGCAGAGAAGGAGAAGAAAATTACGGAGCTCATCGAAAGCGGCGCTTCCATTGAAGAAATGAAAAAAATATTGCCGCCGAGCAAGTGGTAAGGAGGAAACCAATGGCTACATTTCAGGAATTAGCCTGCAAGGAAATTATAAAAGGGATTGAAGAAATTAATCCGGACTATTTCCTGTCCATTCCGTGCAGCACCGTTGCTCCCGTAATCCAGCATTTTGAAAACCATGATAAGATTATCTCTTTTCCTGTCAGCCGGGAAGAAGAAGGAGTCGGAATAGCTGCCGGAATCAGTTTAGGAGGGAAAGTGCCGGTACTTTTGATTCAGGATACCGGAATCGGCAATTCGATCCTTGCCATTACTACCTTTGTGAAGGCCTATCATGTGCCGATGCTGATCCTTGTAACACGGCGCGGCGGATTTGGGGAAATCAATTCTGCGGTATATCATTTTTCGGAACCGTTGCCGCAAATATTAGATGATGCAAATGTCAAAACGTTCCGTCTCGATTACCGTGTTCCGCTGAAAGAATGGAGCGTCGCTATTCGGCAAGGCTTCCAATATGCCCAAAATACCCATCGTCCGATTATTGTCATGTTTAATATAAAAGGCGGTGCTGCACAATGATGTCCAGATTCGAAGCATTGCAAGTGCTGTATCAATATACGGAACATATCCCCGTCATTTCTTCCTGCGGCAATACGTCAAGAGAATGGGCGAGCCTGGGAAGAAGGGACAATCATTTATATATGGTGGACACGATGGGATTGACTCCTTCCGTCGGCATCGGGTTAAGTTTGGCCTTAAAGGATAAACCGTTTAAAAAGGTGATCGCCATTGAAGGGGACGGGGGCATTTTAATGAATCCGAATGCTTTCGCATCTGCCGCCTACTTAAGGCCGGAAAAGCTGCTGCTGATCATTTTCGACAATGAATGCTTTGCTTCCACCGGCGGACAGTGTTCCCTCGCCAGCAAAATTGATATCGGAAAAGTGGCAAAAGGCTTTGATCTGGAAGTAATCGCAGTCGATAATACGGAGGATTTTGAACAGGCCGTCAAAGAATCGATCGGCAAAGATGCGCCGATTGTCATTCATGCGAAAATTAATCAGGAAAATCAGAAGCGGCCAAATATTAACGATGATCCTGCAGTACTTTCGTATAAATTTTCCCGCTTTATTAATGAGGCGTAAAAGCAGCGGCAAGTCCGGCGAAAACCGGATGAGCCCTGCACTGCTCTAATGGCAAATTAAGTTTAAGAAGGTGTCCTCAATGAAGGCATTGGTAATTGATCGTATTCATGAAGATGGGATTGCATTATTAAAACAGTTTTGTGAAGTGGACGTGCGCTATCCGCTGGCACGGGAGGAATTTGCAGAAGTAATCGGTGATTACGACATCTTAATCGGAAGAGCTACACCGGAAACCGGAAGCATTCAAGCGCCGATGTTAGAGCGAAGCGGCAGATTAAAAGTCATCGGGATTGCATCCGTCGGGCTTGACCAATTTGACCTGGAATATATCCAGTCAAAAAATATTAAACTCATCAATCTTCCTGGCGTCAATTCCATATCGGTTGCGGAACACGCCATCGCATTGCTCTTAAGCGGAATCCGTTCTATCGTTCCGGCCTACCAGCAAATGAAAAATGGAATATGGAACAAACACGGATTTCCGAATGCAATGGAACTCCATGGCAAAACAATGGGCATTATCGGCTTTGGGAATATCGGCAAAAAGGTAGGCCAGATTGCAAAGCACGGATTCGGAATGGAAGTATTGGCATACGACCCCTATATTGGGAAAAGCGAAATCATGGAAGCGGGTGCACAGCCTGCATACTTCGAGGATTTATTAGTTCAGTCGGATGTAGTTTCCATCCATGCCCCTTTAACGGAGGAAACGTATCGTCTCTTTGGGAAAAAGGAAATTTTGCAGATGAAGAAAGATGCAGTCCTTATTAACGTATCCCGGGGCGGGATTATCGATGAAGAAGCTCTTTATGAATGTATGGCAAAGGGACATCTGCTGTTTGCCGGAATCGATGTGCAGGAAAAGGAACCGTGCGATGATTTGCCTCTCTTTTCCCTGGATAATTTTATATCAACCCCCCACATAGCTGGATTAACTAGCGACGCCCTCAGACGGGCAGGAATTCAAATTGCAAAAGAATGTCTCGAATATTTGGGAGTGAAAACATCCGAAATACATCGTTTTACGATAAACAAAGGAGGTTAGCGATATGTCTCAGTTAAATACTTCGGCAAATACGGAGGAACTGTTAAAACAATATGACAGTGAGGCAAGAACCCGGGAATATATCGGCATCATGGCAAAGGTCGTAACCGCAGTCGCATTAATTTGGGCGCTATTTCAAATATATGTCAACAGTTTTGGGGTGCTCGAGGCAATTAAAATGCGGGCCTGGCATTTAGGGTTTTTGCTGATCCTCACCTTTTTGCTTTACCCGGCAAACAAGAAAAAGATGAAAGCGAGAAAATTGCCGACCGTATGGGATATAACGTGTATTTTGTTAACACTATACTCCGTCGGATATTTGCTGATTACCTACGATACGTTTGCCAGAGATCGGGCGGGCTTCCATGTGGAAATGGACTATCTCGTCGGAGCCATCGGATTATTTGTCGTATTTGAAGCAAGCCGGCGCATCGCCGGATACACGCTGACAATAATTGCCGCAGTATTCCTTGCCTATAACTTCCTTGGTCCGTACATCCCGGGAATGCTTGGCCATGCCGGCTATTCCTATGAACGGGTAACCGACATTATGTGGTGGGGAAGCCAAGGACTATTCGGCATTACACTAGGTGTTTCTGCTACATATATTTTCATGTTCGTACTGTTTGGCGCCTTTCTGAAAAACAGCGGATTTACCGATTTCATTAATGATATTGCGCTGGCGCTGGCAGGATGGACGGCAGGGGGACCGGCCAAAGTTTCGGTTATCGGCAGCGGTTTTATGGGAATGGTGAATGGAAGTGCGGTAGCGAACGTTGTTACTACCGGTGCCGTAACGATACCGTTAATGAAGAAGACCGGGTACAGCAGTCGATTTGCCGCCGCTGTTGAGGCAGTCGCTTCCACCGGAGGACAGATCGCACCGCCGGTCATGGGGGCAGCAGCGTTTATTATGGCAGAGTTTATCGGTGTTCCTTATACAAAGATAATTCTTGCTGCTATCATACCGGCCCTTGTATATTACATTGCGCTATTTATGGTTGTCCATTTTGAAGCAAAGAAAATCGGACTAAAAGGAATATCGAAAGAAAATATTCCAAATGTCGTGCAAGTGCTGAAAGAAGGCGGGCATTTAACCATTCCAATTATTGTGCTATTGGGACTGTTGTTTACTGGTGTCACTCCGCTATATGCAGCAACCTTTTCTCTGCTTGCCACGGTGGTCGCCAGCTGGTTCCGCAAGTCAACGAGAATGGGGCTAAAACAAATCGTTGATTCGATGGTGGAAGGCAGTTTATCGGCAATCGCGGTAGGGGTTGCCTGTGCGATTGTTGGAGTCGTCGTTGGAACCGTATCTTTAACTTCCGTAGGACTTACCCTTGGCAATAATATTTTGCAGCTTTCCGGCGGAAGTCTAGTTTTTGCGGCAATTTTAACAATGTTTATTAGCATCGTTCTCGGAATGGGCATTCCGGCAACGGCAGCATATATTATTGTTGCAACAATTTCTGCACCGCTCTTAGTACAGCTTGGGGCACCTCCTTTGGCAGCCCATTTGTTTGCGTTCTTTTATGCTTCCCTTTCCAATATTACTCCTCCTGTTGCGCTGGCAGCGTATGCCGCAGCAGGGCTGTCCGGGGCAAATCCGAATGCTGTCGGATTTTTGGCGACAAAACTGGGGTTAACCGGATTTATCATCCCGTACTTCTTCCTGTTTAATCCGGTCCTGCTATTCGACGGCGAGTCGTATGTGCATAGTTTTATCGCTCTGATTACGGCAAGTATCGGCGTCGTCGCTTTAGCAGGGGGATTGCAAGGCTGGGTGCTGAACAAGACGAATTGGATTCAAAGAATAATGCTTTTTGCTACTGCATTTTTAATGATCGATCCAAATATCGTATTAAGTATTATCGGGTTTGTCGTATTTTTAGCAGTTATTATTTGGCAAAAGTTTAGCTCGGCAGAGAAACAAGAAGATTTATCAAAAACAGAAGCTTCCGGATAAAAGTACGATTCCCATCGTACTTTTATCCTTGCTGGAGTTTTTTCGAAGAGAAAGGAGCGGAAGGGATGGATAAACATCGCGGAAAGGTCGTCCTGATTACAGGGGCCAGCTCTGGCATCGGAAGGGCGAGTGCAGAGCTTCTTGCAGCCAATGGCGCAAAGGTAATCATTAATTACCGAACCAACGAAGAAGGAGCATTGGCGGCAAAGGAAAATATTTTGCGCCGTGGCGGAGAATGCATCGTCGTTCAGGCGGACGTGAGCAAAAAAGCGGAGGCAGACCGTTTAGTGGAAACCGGACTTCAAGAATACGGGCAGATTGATGTGCTTGTGAACAATGCCGGTTCTGTGATTAAGCGCAGCCCGTTTCTGGAAATTGGGGAAGAGCTTTGGGATAAAACCTTTCACGTGAATGTGAAAAGCATGTATCTCGTGTCACAGGCCGTGCTCAACCATATGGTCAAACGGAAAAAAGGCAAGATCATTAACATTTCTTCCGTAGCAGCAAAGCATGGCGCTCCTGGCGAAAACATTCATTATGCCGCTGCGAAAGGCGCCGTCAATACGTTTACTGTCGGACTGGCAAAGGAGTTTGCCCCCTATGGCATATTAGTCAATGCGGTGGCCCCGGGATTTATTTTAACGCCATTTCAGGATAAATATTCCACGCAGGAAAGAATTGACCGCATTATTCCGACCATACCGCTGAAGCGGGCCGGAACAGCGGAGGACATTGCGGCAATGGTATCGTTCCTCGCATCGGAAGAAGCGGATTATATAACCGGCGAAATATTTACGGTGAGCGGCGGCAGGTAGCAGGAGAAGTGGAGAAAGGACAAGTATCGGATAACATAGGAGGTTTTACTTTGAAACAGCCGTTGGAAGGTGTCAGAATTTTGGATTTGTCCCGGGTCTATGCAGGCCCGGCAGGTTCGATGATACTGGGAGACTTAGGTGCTGAAGTCATTCGGGTGGAGCATCCGGAGAATACAGACAGCATGCGGGAATGGGTTCCCTTTGTCAATGGGGAAAGTACGTATTATATGAGTGCAAACCGGAATAAAAAGTCGGTTACGTTAAACCTCAAGACCGAAAAAGGGAAAAAGCTGTTTTTGCAAATGGCGGAAAAAGCGGATGTCGTCATGGAAAACTTTAAAACCGGCACGATGGAAAGAATGGGGCTAAGTTATGAACAATTAAAAAAGAGGAAAGAAGATATTATTTTATGTTCGATTACCGGCTATGGCCAGACCGGCCCGTATCATATGGAGCCCGGATTTGACCCGGTCATTCAGGCGATCGGCGGCTTGATGGACATTACCGGCGATCCGGAGGGAGAGCCTATGAGAGTGGGCGTTCCTGTCGTTGACATGATGACTTCCCAATACGTCGCCATCGGTATTCTCTCCGCCTTGCGCCAGCGGGATTTAACAGGAAAAGGGCAGCACCTCGATATCGCTTTGCTCGATGTTCAAGTCAGTGCGCTGGCGAATATTGCCAGCAGCTATTTAAATACCGGGACGATCTCGAAACGGATTGGCAACAACCATAGCTATATCGTTCCATATCAAGTATTTCAGACGAAGGATCGGCCGTTAATGGTTTGCGCCGGCAATGACCGGCTGTTTGAAAAGCTCTGTCATGCCCTCGGAAAACCGGAATGGGCGCAGGACGAAAAATTCAAGACGAACAATAAACGGGTGGAAAACCGGGAAGAGCTGACGGAAAAAATTCAGGCAGTTTTTCACGAAAAAACTGCCGACGAATGGTATGACATATTAGCAAAAGCCGGGGTGCCTTCCGGACAGGTGAATAATGTGGAGCAAGTGTTTCATCACCCGCAAGTAAAAGCGCGGCAAGCGGTGGAAGAAGTGGCCCATCCGGCGGTCGGAACGGTGAAAATCGTGAAAAGTCCGCTGCGCTTTTCCGAATTCGGAATTCAAACAAAAACCCACCCGCCATTGTTAGGGGAGCATACCGATGAATTTTACGAAAAAGAGTTCGGAATGTCGAAGGACGAACTGGAGCGCTTAAAGGCAGAAGGAATTATTTAAGAAATTTTCGGAAATGCGAGGGATGGAAATGGAACTAGGGTTAAAGAATAAAACTGCAATCATCACCGGGGGAAGCAAAGGGATTGGTTATTCCACTGCGCTGCATTTAGCGAAGGAAGGGGCAAATGTCGCCATCTTTGCCAGGGATGAAGCATATTTGGAAAAAGCAGCGAATCGTATAAAAGAGGAAACGGGAAGGGACGTCTTCTATCTAGCAAAAGATGTTACGAAAAAAGAAGATTGTTATAGTTTAGTAGAAGAAACGGCAAAGCATTTCAACGGCATCGATATATTAATCAACAATGCAGGCACGTCCATGGCGTTTCCTTTTGAGGAATTTGAGTCGGACGTTTGGGAAACCGACCTCGATTTGAAACTGTTTGCTGCGATTCATTGCAGCAAGGCCGCATTGCCGTATTTGAAAAAACAGGGCGGTGCCATTGTCAACGTGACCGCATCGATGGCGAAAACGCCCGGCGCCTCTTCCATGCCGACATCGGTATCCCGGGCAGCGGGAATGGCGTTTACAAAAGCGTTAAGCAAGGAGGTGGGCAAATACGGCATCCGGGTGAATACCGTTTGTATCGGATTAATCCGCAGTGATCAAATCGAGAAGAAATGGAAACGATTATATCCGGATTTATCCTGGGAACAATTTTCCCGCCTGGAGGAACACCAAGTTCCCCTCGGCCGGATTGGCGAAACGGAAGAAGCGGCAAAAGTCATTACGTTCCTCGTTTCCGACGCCGCCTCCTATATTTCCGGAACATCGATCAACATTGACGGCGGCAGAGCGGGAACTTTATAAATGAACCATAAAAAAAGAAGGCGATTGCAGCCTTCTTTTTTTGACACCATTGTATGACTTCCTGCAAAAGTATTTATATTTCACAAAACCTTCATAAATTGGGGACGGACTAGCATTGTAAAGAAGAGAAAAAAGGGAATCAACCATTGGACTAAACAGGGCAAAAGAATTGTCTGCTCGTATGAAACAATTAACGCTGGATAACTAGCATACTCAAATGAGGGATGTTTATAAAACCATAAAGTCCATAGATACAGTTGGCAATTCCAGGACTTCAAATACCTTCATTAAATAGGAAAGCATTTTTTATTAGCCTCAACTCTAATAACAAACTAATAGTTAGAAATAAAACATAATTATTTATTTTTAAAATATTATTTTATATACTTGTATTACAAACATACATGTTATAGAAAGAGGTGTTTTAAATTATTAATCCGATTGAACGAAAAAAAATATCGGTGCAAATATTTGAGCAACTAAAAGAAAAAATAAAAGACGGAACTTTTCCTCCTCATTCGAAATTGCCGTCGGAAAATGAACTGGCTTCCATGTTTGGAGTAAGCCGTTCTCCAATTCGTGAGGCGTTAAGCATTCTAGAAGCGAGCGGTTTGATTGAATCGAGGCAGGGAGGAGGAAGTTTTGTGAAGAAAGTACAGCTTGCTGACAGACTCGATTCCTATTCCTTTGAAATGATAGATATTGAACAAATCTATGATTTGCTAGAAATGAGAACGATTATTGAATCTGAAGCTGCGAGATTTGCAGCATGGAGGGCATCTGAAGAGGACCTGAATCTCATCAAAACAGCCTTGGACGAATTTACAGAGAAGATGAAAAATATAAATGAAATCGGTTCTGAAGCGGATTATCATTTTCATAAAGCGATTGTAAAATCTGCTTATAATCCCTTTTTACTGCAAACGATGGAAAACTTGCAAGACCTATATAAAACTTCATTAGAATTTACGCTGAAACAAAACGTTGGCATCAAAAGAAAAAGAGAACAAATTTATGAAGAACATTATCAAATTTACAAATCCATTGTTGCAAGGGACGGGGAGGCTGCTGCCTATCATATGAAGCGGCATTTATACAATGTGCGCATTAAAATGGGAGATAGGCGAATCAAAGCACTGCCGAAAAAAATGAACCAGTGACTTTGTAATATCAGCAGACTGTAAATTTGGTTTTATCAGAAAATTCTGTTGAAATTATGATAAAAATATTATATGATTGTAATACAACTTATTGAATCCCTAACTAAAGAAAAGTAAATCTAATATGATAGCACTTGCTGTGGCGGAAATAAAATTCTTCAATGGAGTCAACGCATTTAGTGAAGGGAGGCTGGTCGATTCTGCTGCATTCAATATCCGTATTTGTAGTAATACTTTTTTGCAGTTAAGATTTCAGAAACTTATAAATATAAAAAATTCAGTTAAAAGGAGGATTATTATGAGTACATATCTGTTAGGGATTGATGTTGGCGGTACATTCACGGATTTTGTATCCTATAATACCAAAACGCGGGAAATCGAAGTCTGGAAAAATTTAAGCACACCGGAACAGCCGATAGAAGGTGTGTTAAATGGCTTGAGCCGTTTTGAAGATGTGACAAGCATCCAGCAGATTCTCCACGGAACTACCATTGCGACCAATGCGATTTTAGAAAGAAAAGGGAGCAAAGTGGCTTACGTCACGACGAAAGGGTTTAAGGATATTCCCTTTATTCAGTGAGCAAACCGGAAAAAACATTATGATTTAAGCTGGATTAAGCCGGACCCTCTTGTAAAACGGAGAAACAGTTTCGAAGTTTCAGAGAGACTATCTTATAAAGGCGAAGTGCTGGAAGAGTTAAATGAGGAAGACGTGCGGCAGATTGCAGAGGAAATTAAGAAAATCGGGGATATTGAAGCCATCGCTGTCAACACGCTCTTTTCCTATATCAATCCGGTACACGAACAAAGAATAAGAGAGCTGGTTGAAAAATATCTGCCTGGCATTCCAGTATCCATTTCCTATGATGTGCTTCCGAAATGGAAGGAATATGAGCGGGCAAGTACGGTCATTGCCGATGCATATATCAAACCGATTGTCACCAACTATATGAATCAGCTGCGGGAGCGCTTTGCCGAAAATAATATCACCGAAAACGTCGGAATCATGAAATCAAACGGCGGAATGATGTCGATATCGTCAACAGAAATGGCACCAATCAATACTGCTGTGTCTGGTCCTACCGGTGGGGTCGTTGCAGGCAAGGCGATTGCGGAACAATATGGGATTACCCATCTTGTCACTCTGGATATGGGCGGTACGAGCACCGATGTGGCAGTTATTGTGAATGGTCAGGAACAATTCACAACGAACTTTGAGATTGAGTGGGGAATTCCGATTCAAGTGCCGATGATTGACATACGAACCATTGGGGCAGGAGGCGGAAGTATTGCGTGGATTGACAAGGGCGGTATGCTCAATGTTGGGCCGCAAAGTGCCGGAGCCAATCCTGGGCCAATCTGCTATGGGAAAGGCGGAGACAAAGTAACGGTGACCGATGCCAACCTTGTTTTGGGACGCCTGAACAAGAATAATTTCTTAGGCGGAAGCATGGAAATCGACTACGAAGCAGCCTATCAGGCAATGGAAAAATTGAGCGAACAGCTAAATATGACGTCAGAAGAAGCTGCTCTTTCCGTAATTAAGATTGCCAACAACAATATGATCGGCGCTCTAAGAATGGTACTGATTGAACAGGGCTACGACCCGCGTGACTTTACCCTGTTGGTATTCGGCGGTGCCGGGCCGGTACATGCAACAGACTTGCTCGATTTATCCGGTATTCCTAACAGCATTATTCCGATGCATCCGGGGCAATTTTCCGCAGTAGGATTTATTCAGTCAGATCCGCGCGTCGATTTGCAGCGTACCGTTCAAATGACGTCGAAGAACTTTGATATGGAACGGGCAAACGAAGCATTCCAGGAACTGATCGAAAAGGGCATTAACGATCTCGCTTCCCAAGGATATACAGATAATCTGGAAATCATCACATCCATTGAAATGAGATATCTCGGACAAAACTACGAATTAGACGTTCCGTTTACTTATGATGAAATTAACGATGAGAATATGAAAAAGATTTGGAACAAATTCCACGAAATGCATCTTGCCCGGTTCGGCTTTAAGATCGACGGCGAAGTGATGGAGATTGTGAACTATAAAGCGACGATTATCAGCAAACAGGAAAAACCGAAAGTGAAGGAAGTGGAAAATGCCAACGACAGAGAAGCCATTCCAGTGGATCACCGCTACGTGTATTTTGATGAAGGTTCACTGCTGACTGCGATTTATGATCGGGAAGAACTGCTTGATGGTCATGTAATTCATGGGCCGGCTATTATTGAAGAAAATGCATCTTCGACGGTTATCAAACCAGATTACAAAGCGCAAATTGACAGTTTAGGAAATATCCGCATTGAAAAGAAATAAAACGGAGGGGAGAGAGTACGATGGATGTCGTTTCTATGAATATTATCAATTCATCGATGGTTTCCATTTGCCGGGAAATGGGAATTACGCTAATGAAAACATCCTATTCTACCATTTTTAATGAAGCTTTGGACTTCACTTGCGGACTTGCCAACGTAAAGGGTGAACTGATTGCGGTGGCAGAGTATTGTCCGGCCCAAATTGGCGGCATGCCAGTTCTGATTGAAAACTGTATTAAAGAATTGCCGATTGAAGATATGAAGCCAGGGGATGTCATTCTTCATAATGACCCGTATCGGGGCGGGCTGCACGTGCCGGAGCATACCGTGTTTAAGCCGATTTTTATCGACGGAGAAGTCATTGGCTTTGCAGTTGCCATCGGACACCTGGCTGAAATCGGGGGAATGACCCCAGGAGGATTTGCCGGTGAAGCTACTTCCATCTTTCAGGAAGGGCTAAGACTTCCGCCGGTGAAGATTATTCAAGAAGGCAAAGACAACGAAGAAGTATGGAAAATCATGCTTGCCAATGTCCGGACACCCCGCTATAACTACGGAGACTTAAGAGCGTTAATCAGTGCTGCCGATTTGGGAGAAGAAAGACTGACCGAACTAATTCAAAAATATGGCAAGGAGTTTTTCCTGAAAACGGTTGATGATTTAATGGACTACTCCGAACAAAGAATGCGCGCAGAAATCGCAGAAATTCCAAATGGCCATTACGAGTTCGAGGACTATGTGGAAAATGACGGAATCGAGGATAAAATTTTTACGATTAAGGCAAATGTGCATGTCCTGGATGATGAAGTGATTATTGATTATGACGGAACATCTCCGCAGGCGAGAGGTCCGATTAATGCGACCTATGGGGTTGCGGTTTCTGCGGCCTATAATGCAATGCTCCATATTACTGATCCGGAAATTCCGAGAAACTCCGGATGTTTTCGGCCAATCAAAGTTGTCGCGCCTCCGGGAACGGTCGTCAACGTGGATTACCCTGCACCAGAAGTCGGAGGAAATACAGAAACTCATCCGCGAATTGCCTTTACGATTATCGGTGCTTTCTCGAAAGCAGTTCCGGAACGGGTCGCAGCATGTGAAGGCGGAACCCACTTGAACTTTGTCTTCGGCGGATATCATGAAGACTATGATGAGGATTACGTCTGCTATGATCTGGAAGGAGTAGGCTGGGGAGCACGGCCTTATGCGGACGGAAATAATATGTGTGACTCCATTAACGGCAACTGTCGGACAACACCGGTGGAAGTGTTTGAAACGAGATATCCGTGGCTCATTGAGGCCTTTCGTCTCGTTCCAGATTCCGGCGGAGCAGGGCAATACCGAGGAGGCTTAGGTGCGGAAAAGATTTTGCGCTCGAGATCCGATTTAATCACCGTCAGCCAAATGACGGACAGGCATAAAATTGCGCCATTCGGACTGTTCGGCGGAAAAGAGGGAGGATTAGGAGCTACTCTGATCCAGAAAGAAGGGGAAAAAGAATGGAAAGATGTTTCGGAAGCTTATGGAAAGGTGTCAACAAGCAAATTCTCGAACATTTCCATCCAATACGGAGACAGGGTGAAAATCGTAACCCCGGGCGGCGGGGGATATGGTGATCCGAAATTAAGAGATCCGGAGAAATTGAAAGAAGATATTTTAGAAGGGTTTGTGTCCGAGGAAGCGGCAGAAACATTGTATGGTGCAAAAGAGTCTATTTCTAAGTAAAGGGTGAAGGAAATGAGATTTGCCAGCAGCGGTTATTATGTTGAAAAATATGAAAAGTGCTCTGTTTGCGGGAAGCTTGTTTATGAAGAAAGAATTACCCAGGTGAATTTAGAAGGTAAAGAAGCGCTATACTGTTCCGAATGGTGCATCGAATGGGAGAAAAAACGTGCAGAGCTGAAGAAAAAGAAAGCTACCGTATCATAAACAGAGAAAGGGCTGTTTCAATTGTCTGATACATTGAAACAGCCATATTTGTTGAAGCTAGTGGCGGTTACTCATAGAGTGTAGTATAAGATTCAGAATTGAATTTATTTTGCTGGGGATTACAACAACAATTTGAAACTGAGCAACGAGAAATTCTGGGAACAATTTTCCCGCCTGGAGGAACACCAAGTTCCTCTCGGCCGGATTGGCGAAACGGAAGAAGCGGCAAAAGTCATTACGTTCCTCGTTTCCGACGCCGCCTCCTATATTTCCGGAACATCGATCAACATTGACGGCGGCAGAGCGGGAACTTTATAAATGAACCATAAAAAAAGAAGGCGATTGCAGCCTTCTTTATTTTTGGTGTTTAAAGCTAACGCTCCGTATGCGTTACGCATGGATCGGAGATTTCTTTAGATCTTTCACCGGATTGGATAATGGGGCAAAGCCGCTAATGTCACAAGTGACTACATCTCCGTCACGGATGACGACCGCACCAGGCGTGCCGGTGGAAATAATATCGCCAGGCAGCAATGTCATGACTTTGGAATGGAAAGAGACGAGCTTCCATGGGGTAAACATCATGTTGGCGACGGCATTTTTGCGGTGCAGCTCGCCATTAATAATAGTAGAGACTTCCAGACGGTGGACGTATTCCACTTCATCGGCGGTCACCAATTCCGGACCGAAGCTGAAAAACGTATCAAAACTTTTGGAACGGGTCAGATAGCGCGGGTTTTTTTGCAAAATATCTTCTGCCGTCATATCGATGATCGTCGTATAGCCTGCCACATAATGGATGGCATCCTCTTCCTCCACATCTTTGCACTCCTTGCCGATGATAATGCCAAGTTCTGCTTCAGCGGTCGTGCGTTCCGATTGGAGCGGGATGTTGATCGTGTCATTTGGACCGATAATCGTCGTATCCGGCTTCATAAAACTGGCCGGCTCCGTATTTGGCGCCTTTTCGCTTAAATCGGCGGCGTGTTCCACATAATTCAGCCCAATTCCCCAAATTTTCCGCGGATGGCGGTATAGCGGCCCGAAATTTGCTTTATCCCGCTTTATCCCTTCCAGCTTGCCCAGCTTTTCTTTGCTGTACCAATTGTTTAGCTCTTCTAATTGCTGGGATTGGAGAATGCCGAATACATCCGTATACCAGTTCGTTCCCGTTTCCTTGTTGATATCCTCCAGTTTATAGACGCAATCTCCTTCCACAATTGCCGCTGTTTCTCTGCTTCCTTCAATGATAGTCGCAAGTCGCATTTTTGCTCTCCCCTTTCTATTCATTTAACAGACGATGTTTGAGTGCCCCATCCGCAAATTCCAGCTCAAACTTCCGGATAACCTGAACATTTGCTTCCTGTTTCTCCAATTGCTGAAGCACCTTTTCCGATACGTACAGTCTGTCCAAATGCAATGTATTCGGAATTTGAATAAAATGGATCTCTTCCCGCTTTACGTCCGGTCCTAAGCTGGTCATCGCAGCATCCAATGCTTCCTGTTCCGTCGGATAATAGAGGGGAATCATCGCCCGTTTTAAAAAGGTGCTCGTAATGGCATTCATGTAGGTCGCTTTCCGGTCGATTTTTTGCACCAGTTTGTCCGTCGTAAAATCGGCCAAACCGATTCCTTGAGCGTTCCCATGGGATTCCTCTGACAAATCCAAAACGAGAATTTTTTTGATGTCGGGCTCGGCCGGTTCAGGAAAGCCGTCAATTCGCATTCTTCCGATAATGTTCGGGTCCATTCCCGTTCCGCTGTAATTTTTCCCCATTTCCTCGACGATGAGCACGTCGATTTCCGTTATCGGCAGGGCCGGCATAAATTCCTTCGACTTTTGCAGCAGCGCGGCCTCCTTCTGATGCCACTCCTCGACGGCTACGCCTTCAATGATGGAAGTTTCATCATATCCATTTTCGACAATGGCAAGTCCCATGATGATCGGCGCGTGTTTCAGCGCATATTTGGAAACAGCGATAATATTATGCTCCATCTTCTGAGACCCTTGGCTATGGACAAAACTTGCTCCCTTTTGCTTCCCTAACCCGATCGTAATCATTTTGCTCAGTCCGCTTTCTACTTTGCCGTGGAAGGCGGTATGAGCCTTTACCCGGTTGACGACGATGATCCCGTCTGCCTCAAAGGCGTGCCGATCCATATAAACGGGCAACTGATCCGGGGTCGTGCCGAGCTGAATCGTTTCCATGGATGATAAAATCGGGGCTCCGACCGTTTGCTCCGTAATCCCGAGCTGCTGCAAAACTTCCCTTTGCCCTTCCGCGGTTGCACCGCCATGGCTCCCCATTGCCGCAACGATAAACGGGTCAAACCCTTTGTCCTTGAGATACGAAACGATTTCCCTTAAAATCGCGGCAATATTTTGAATCCCTCTGCTTCCTGCCGTCACGGCAATCCGGGATTTCTCCGGCATTGCTGCCAGCCGCTTGTTTTTCTCCATTTCCCGGCGGACTGTCTCGCGAATATTCGTCAGTTTTTCTCCTTTAAACCTTTGCTTGATTTCATAAAGTATCATTGGAATCCCCTTCCTAACGAGAAAACAAATACGGAAATAGATGAAATTTCAGAATTAACTTTATATTATATTCTATTTTACACATCGGCAGGAAAAACGGCAAATAAAACTGGAGATAAAATGGGAGGTGCCATTCAATCAATTCTATATTTTTCTAATCTATGTATAAAAATATCAATAGTTTCATAGAGGATTATTATTTTAAAAAATTTAAATATTTAAAAATAAATGATAAAATTAATATAACTAAGTTCATCTTATTTTAAAAAATTGCTGAGAGGGGGAACGGTTTGAAGAAAAGAGTGACTTCCTATGGCGATGCCGGGTTTAGCCAATTTATACAGAACGCTTTTCGCAAACATTTAGGCTACGATGAGGAGGATTACGAAAAGCCGATTATTGGAATTTGCAATACATACAGCGAAATTAACCGCTGCCATTCCCATATTAAGCCCTTGATCCAGTCGGTCAAAAACGGAATTTTAATGGCCGGGGGCATTCCTCTGGAGTTTCCGACGATATCAATCGGGGAAATGTTTACGAGCCCGACGACAATGTTATATCGGAATCTCGTCGCCATGGATACGGAGGAAATGATTTCGGCCCAGCCGATCGATGGGGTCGTGCTGATCGGCGGCTGTGACAAAATGACGCCGGCCCAATTGATGGCAGCAGCCAGCGCGAATAAGCCTGCCATTCTTTTGACCGGCGGGCCGATGGAAAACGGGGAATATAACGGCAAAACATTAGGCGCCTGTTCCGACTGCCGGTATTACTGGCAGGAATATAAAGCAGGCGAAGTATCCGATGAGGAGCTTAAGCAAATCAACAACCGGCTGGCGCCAACCGCCGGTCATTGCATGGTAATGGGGTCGGCAAGCACGATTTCCGTTTGCGCCGAAGCGATGGGCATGATGCTGCCGGGAGCTGCTGCTGCCCCTGCCACCGTCAATGAACGATTGAGACTGGCAAAAGAAACGGGCAAAAAAATCGTAGAATTGGTGAAAAACGAGCTTACGCCAGCGAAAATTATGACAAAAGAAGCGATCGATAATGGCATTCGGGCGCTGTTGGCGGTCGGAGGCTCGACGAATGCGGTAATTCATCTCATCGCCATCGCCAGAAGATTAGGCATTCCGTTGGAACTAAAGCGGTTTAATGAATTGAGCGAAACAACACCGCTATTAGCCAATCTGCGGCCGGCGGGGGAGTACCAGATGGAGGACTTCTATCATGCCGGCGGTGTCCCTGCATTACTAAAAGAAATGGCCTCGCTTCTGCATTTAGACGTCATGACCGTAACCGGCACGACGCTGCGGGAAAACTTGGAGCAGGCCGAGATCAATCCGGCGTACCGCCATATTATTAAATCGATGGAAAGTCCCCTCTATGAAAATGGGGCATTAAAAGTAGTGTATGGCAATTTAGCCCCGAATGGCGCCGTTATAAAGCCGAAAGCGGTCATCAATCCGAAATTGCTCCGTCATCGGGGGAAAGCCGTCGTATTTACCTCCATTGCAGATATGGAAGAGCGGATTAATGACCCGAATTTGGAAGTGGATCCGGACAGTGTTCTCATATTGCAAAATGCAGGGCCAGTCGGGGCGCCGGGAATGCCGGAAGCAGGCATGATTCCGATTCCGGAAAAACTGCTGAAACAGGGAGTCCGGGATATGGTGCGCATTTCCGACTGCCGCATGAGCGGTACGGCCTTTGGAACGGTTGTGCTGCATGCTGCGCCGGAAGCAGCAGTTGGCGGACCTATCGGATTAGTGCGGGATGGGGACATCATCGAGCTCGATGTTCCGAAAGGCGAACTGAATGTCCTAATATCCGATGAAGAAATGGAAAAGCGACGGGCAAGCTTTTCCCCGCCTCAGTTTGCCGATTTTCCGCGGGGCTATCCGAGCCTGTACCGGAAACATGTCCTTCAGGCGGATGAAGGCTGTGATTTTGACTTTTTGCTGCCTGTGGAAATACAAAAGGAAAAAGGAGAAGTGGGTGGAAAATGAAGAAAAAGGTCATTGTTTATCGTAAGATCCATAGCGATTTGCTGGAAAGATTGCAGCGTCATTTTCATACCGTAGTGATTTCGCCGGATGATTCGGATGCTTTTTACGCCGAACTGAAAACTGCGGACGGTCTCATCGGTTCCCACTTGCAGGTAGACAACCAGCTGCTGGACCGGGCGCCGAACTTGAAATTGGTGAGCAATATTTCCGTCGGATATGACAATTTAGATTTAGAAGAGATGAACAAACGGGGGATTATGGCGACGAACACGCCCGGGGTATTAACGGATACGACGGCAGATACGATTTTCGGCTTAATGTTAGCTGCCGCAAGAAGGTTTACGGAATTGGATAATTACGTTAAATCCGGACAGTGGACGGGAAAACTTTCCGAGGAATATTTTGGCGTCGATGTCCACCATAAAACATTGGGAATTATCGGCATGGGCCGAATCGGCACGGCGATTGCGGAAAGGGGACGGTTCGGGTTTCGCATGAACATTTTATACTATAACCGTTCGCGGAATAAAGAAGCGGAAGAGTGGCTTCAGGCGGAATATGTTTCGCTGCGCGAGCTGCTGGAGCAATCCGATTTTGTCTGTGTCATGGCTCCCCTCACGGAAGAAACGGTTCATCTCATCGGAAAAGAGGAATTTGCATTAATGAAGCCGACTGCAGTGTTTGTAAACGGATCCCGGGGCAAACTGGTGGACGAAGAAGCGCTGGTGGATGCGCTGCAAAACGGGAAAATCCGTGCGGCAGGACTGGATGTGTATGAACAGGAGCCGATTGACCCAAATCATCCGCTCCTTCGCATGAACAATGTCGTGACCTTGCCCCATATCGGTTCGGCAACGGCGGAAACGAGATATAAGATGGCGGCATTGGCGGTGGAAAATGTCATCAAAGGACTGTCCGGAGAGCTGCCGCCGGGACTGGTGAATCAGGAAGTATTGGAAATGGAAACGAAACGATAAGAAAGGAGTTTTCTTATGTTCGAATCCTTTATCGGAAAAACATCACCAAAGGTTAAAAACGTCATTGAACGGGGAAGCGTCAAAAAGTTTGCTCTTGCCATTGGAGATCCCCACCCGCTCTATATCGATGAAGAGTACGGCAAAAAATCCCGGTATGGCAATAATATCGCTCCGCCTACCTTTCCGCGCTCATTGGAATACGGAGAAATCGAAGGGATGGAGCTGCCGAAAAAAGGCCTGATTCACGGCGAGCAAACATATCATTACACCCGGCCGCTTCTTGTCGGGGAAGAGGTTTATTGCTATACGAAGCTTCACGATTACTATGAAAAAGAGGGAAGGAGCGGGAAAATGGGATTTATCGTGCTGGACCGCTGCGGCGATGATCGGGACGGCCGGCAAATTTTTTCCAGCCGGGCGGTGCTCATTATTACGGAAACGGTCAGAAAGGCGATGATGGCATGAAGAGTTTAAGCGGATTGGAACGGGGACAATCGCTGGAAGAAGTGACGCTGGAGCCGGTAACCCGCCTTGATTTAATCAAATATGCCGGGGCGTCCGGCGACTTTAACCCGATTCACACGATCGACGAAGAAGCAGCCAAGGCCGGCTTGCCCGGCATTATCGCCCACGGAATGTGGACGATGGGCAATCTCGCAAAACTGTTTACCCCCTATTATGAGGAAGGATTTATCCAGGATTACACCGTCCGCTTTACCGGAATGGTATTTTTAAACGATGTATTAACACTTCAGGCGGAAGTGGAAGAAAAATCGGAGCAAAGCATCGTTTTTAACGTCTCCGCCATCAATCAAAACGGGAAAACGGTTGTAAAAGGGAAGGTGAAGTTTCGATTGTATGGGTGAAATTAAGGATCCCTTTGCCTACTCGGGTGAAGGGATTTTTTGTGGTTCCAGATTTTCTTTTTAATAGATTTCAAAATTGATGGAGCGGACGTCAATGGGGATTTGATGCCATCAATAGGAGTTGTTGCAATCTAATAGAATGGAAGAATTTGTGATATAGTTCCTTATAAATGCGGGGCTCGGAATACAAGGCGCTGCCCAATGCACGCCCCAAAAAGTAATCAAAATGCAGGGGGCGTACATATAATGAATTCAGCATATTTTGATGAATCTGATATGAAAAACGAAGAAAAAGAGAGCAAATAAAAGTTATGAATATTTTGAAATATATTTAGTTTACATAATACAGGATGCCTGATTTTCGCCTCAAGGGGGGTGTGCAAAATAGGGTGTTGCATCCCTTGTGCCGCAAGGGTAAAATTGAGGTGCAGTGTAAAAGTAGATACCCCGATATAGGGGATTAACACCTTTCAGCATTTTTTGTTTTGCGTTCTTCAACCTTTTCCGTGTATTTCCGTGTAAAAGAAGATACCCCGATATAGGGGATTAGGAATCTGTTCAGTTTGATAAGTTAATAACGAATAAAAGAAGCTTGATAGAAAAACGAAGAGAGATCTTAGCCGATAACCACTTACAGCCTAGACAACCGTATTTAGAATCAGTAATTATTACCGAAAAAAATCTATCCTTTCCCCTCTGCGGGAAAGGGATTTTTTATGTCATTCCTCGCTATTACGATTTTAGATTCTCGGTCTAAAAGTTCTTTGCAAAGTCCGAAAGAAAGACAATTTTTTACAAATATTGACAAACTATTTTTATTCCTGTACACTATTTTAAAAATCTGACTATTTACCATATTTGTAAATAGGAAGGAGGAAAGAGCCAAGGACTAAAATATATCCAAAAATTTTCTGTTCAAACACATAGGGGGAGTAAATTTACTAGAAACAATAAAAGTTGCTGCAATTTGTAAGCGCTTTAAGTAGCTAATCCTTTCAGTCTGTTATCATTTGCTGTTAATCTTCGCAGTTTTCAGGGGGGGATATGGATGAGACTGAATTTAGTGACGCAAATTTTTATCGCATTTGTTGCAGCTATTGTACTTGGAGCTGTTTTTGGAAGTTCCATCAGTTTTGTTCAGCCGTTAGGGGACTTATTTTTACGATTAATTAAATTTATTATTGCTCCGCTTATTTTGGCAACTTTAGTCGTTGGGGTTGCCAGCAATAGCGACACAAAGCAGCTTGGCCGGGTCGGTATCAAAACCTTAGCCTATTATCTTGTAACGACGGGAATAGCCGTCGTAATTGGTTTGGCGATCGCATTTGCGATTCAGCCTGGTAAAGGGGTAAATATTGCCGCAGATAATATGGACAGTGAAGTGGTGGAACAGGAGGAGCAGGACGTTATTACGACGCTGCTCAATATCATCCCGGAAAATCCATTTACGGCTCTGACGGAAGGCAATATTTTGCAAATTATTTTCTTCGCCTTATTTATCGGGATTGCCATTACTTTAGTCGGGGAAAAAGCACAGCCCGTCTTCCGGTTCTTTGACGGTTTTGCTGAGATTATGTATAAAATTACAGGAATTGTCATGAAGCTGGCCCCAATCGGTATATTTGGATTGCTTGCACCGATTGTCGGCGAGTACGGACTGTCGGTGTTGATGCCATTAATTAAAATTATTCTTGCCGTACTCATCGCCTGTTTGGTACATGCTGCCATTGTCTACAGTTCGGCAGTAAAAATGTTTGCCAAAATGAATCCGCTAAAATTCTTTAAAGGCATCTCACCTGCTGCCATCGTTGCCTTTAGTACAGCGAGCAGTGCCGGAACGTTGCCGGTGACGATGAAAAATACCGAGGAAAATTTAGGGGTATCGAATCGGATCAGCAGTTTTGTGCTGCCGCTCGGTGCAACGATTAACATGGATGGGACTGCCATTTATCAGGGCGCTGCTGTTATCTTCATCGCCCAGTTCTATGGATTGGATTTAACCTTTATTGAAATGCTGACGGTGGTGTTAATGACCGTATTGGCTTCCATCGGTACTGCTGGTGTTCCTGGTGCTGGACTGGTCATGCTGACGATGGTGCTAACATCAATTGGCCTGCCGCTGGAAGGAATTGCGTTAATCGCAGGGGTCGACCGGATTTTAGATATGATGCGGACTACCGTTAATATCGTCGGCGATGCTTCTGCTGCGGTCGTAGTTGCCGGCACGGAGAAGGAGCTTCTTGAAAATGCCAGAGAAGAAACAGAGGAAAATGAGCAAAAGCGGGCATAATGAAAGTGCCAATTTGGGAAGAAACGTGTCCTAATTTCTCCCTTATAGGGACAATTTAAATGGAAACAAAACTGCTGGAGCGGATCAGTGATATAATGAAGGAAACCTCACGAATTCACTCCAGCATTATTTTTATCAATAGAGATGTTCGTGATGTACGCCTCAAAAAGTAATCAAAATGCAGGGGAATTAGAAAGTCCCCATTACATACATCCCCGTGTAAAAGAACTAACCCCGCAACAGGGATTCGAAAATCTCAATATCCAACATAAAAACCCCATTCACCATATCGGTCAAGGGGGTTTTTGTTTGATAGCCAAATGAATAAACAAGTGCTATGATAATATATATCAGAAAATTACTAAGATTATTTCAGCTGTTATTAAAGGAGACATTTTATGCAATCGGTCATCCGTTGGGGACTGAGTCTGTCAGTAATTGGCTACGCCGTGTTGCACTTTATCACCTATTTTTATCCTCAGCCGCTCGCAATCCGGCTGCTTGCCATTAGCGGCATTGCCATTCTCATCTTTGCCATTGGGGTTCATTCGGTAAAAAAGATGAAATTGCCTATCGCCCTCTTTCTGATTGGCGTTGGAATTTTGCTGATAAATCAATTGCCGGTAATGCAGGGAGTGGAGCGGGGCGTCTTGCAAATGCGCAATATGATCGGGCTTCTTATCATTATCCCGATGATCAGCTGGGTACTGAAGGAAAAGCCCTATATTGAATCCATCGTCACGGTCGCCCACGACTTGTTGGATACGAGCCGGAAATTTTACTTCGGCATGGTTGCTTTCACCCAAATCATTTCCTACTTCCTGTTATTCGGCTCCATTACGATGATGTACCAAGTGGTGAATGAAGTGCTGAAAGACAAAACGGGGGAAGCGTGGGAACATTTTAAAGGAACGGCGATGCTGCGGGGGTTTGCCCTTTCTGCCTTGTGGGTCGTAAGCATACCGAGTTTTGCCTTCGTCATTGAAGTTTTGGACGCCTCCCTCTGGAAGGCGATTATGCAGGGGCTGGCGGTTGCCCTTATTGCAACGGGAATGGCGGTCCTCTTTTCCATTCGTGAACAAAAGCGATTTGGCGTCAACATTACCCGGGGCTTGCGGGGAGAAATGGAAGAAATCCTTCAACAGACGTCCCGCCGTAAAAATGTCAGCGGCGATGCGAGGGAATTTTTCATTCTTTTTGTCAGCCTATTCGGTTCGATTTTCCTCTTGTACGAAATCTTTTCCCTGGAGCTGCTCGTTTTAATTCCGCTCACCATTGTGCTTTGGATTATCGTTATTTATTTTGTCGCCGGCAAGATGAAAAAACTGGTGCAGGAAGCCCGCCATTATGTAAAGGAAGATTTGCAGCGGCAAGTGTATCAGCTATGTGTCATGCTCGGGGCAGGGATGATGATTTATGCCCTCAACCAGATCGGGTTTGCGAAACTGTTTGTTGACCAGCTGTATCGGCTGCAGGAGGCTGTGCCATTTTTAAACATCCTCTTTATCCTGCCTTTTATTATTATTTTATTAGGGTTTGTCGGTCTCGGACCGCTCACGGTGATGGTGCTTGTCGGCGGTATTTTGGAGACGATGCAGCTTTCCTATCCGCCGGAACTGATTGTGCTGGCGCTCACGTCCGGAAGTGCCATTTCGATTTTGCTTTCCCCGTTAATTTTGCCGCTGATCGTTCTGAGCGGCATGAACGGCATGAGCGGGTTGAAAAATGGCTTCGGCTATAACTGGAAATTTGCCATTGCCCTTTTCGTCGTCGTACAAATTTGGGTTCAGTCCGCCGCGCTGATTGTGTCGCATTGAATTTGGAGGCCAGGCTCTTTGTGCAGTCCGCATTATAGGGCTGGACCTCCAGCATTCGTAATGCGTTGAGTTCAAGGAATCGTATAGCGCACTTATTGCAACCCCTACCCATCGCGCTGCTATTGCGTTCCGAAACACTCCGATAAAAAATTTGTTTTTGTTCTGTCTGTTGTGGGATGAGTATGCATTATTCTGGTATACTAATTGCTATAGACGTAATATTCACAAAAGTGGGAAAGGAGAGGTTATTTGGAGTTAGAACAGGTATCTGCTGTCGTTACCGGCGGAGCATCCGGTTTAGGGGAGGCAACGGTTCGCAACATTGTCCGCCATGGCGGAAGAGCAACGATTCTGGACGTGCAAGCGGAAAAAGGGGAAGCATTAGTTAAGGAACTTGGGGAAAGCGTTACCTTCGTCAAAGCAGATGTTACCGATGAAGGAAGCGTGAAACAAGCATTAGCAAAAGCAGCGGAAACGTACGGCTCCGTCAATACAGTCGTCAATTGCGCCGGTATTGCCATCGCCAAGAAAACGTACAGTTCGAGGTCAGGGGTCCATGATTTAAAGTCTTTCTCTAAAGTGATTCAAGTAAACTTAATCGGAACCTTTAACGTTATTCGTCTTGCCGCAGAATTAATGAAAGAGAACGAGCCAAACGAACACGGAGAACGGGGAGTCATCATCAACACGGCTTCCGTAGCCGCGTTTGAAGGACAGGTCGGGCAGGTTGCCTACAGTGCATCAAAAGGCGGGATTGTCGGCATGACTTTGCCGATTGCCCGAGATTTGGCAGAATACGGCATTCGGGTCATGGCCATTGCGCCAGGATTATTTCATACGCCGCTCTTTGCTGGACTGCCGGAAAAGGCCCGGGAAGCACTAGGGAAAATGGTTCCATTTCCGCAACGGCTGGGCCTTCCGGAAGAATACGGACAACTGGTGAAAAGCATTATCGAAAATCCGATGCTGAACGGAGAAACGATTCGGTTAGACGGGGCGATTCGCATGCAGCCGCGGTAAAGTCCAGCAAGCTATTATTTTGCAAAACTCTTAAGAAAGGAATGGGAAGATGAGAGAAGCGGTAATTGTAGAGGGAGTGCGCACGCCGGTTGGAAAACGGAATGGGCTGCTAAGCGGCATCCGTGCTGATGACCTGGCAGCAAAGCCGCTGGAGGAATTGGTGAAGCGGACAGGAATGGAGCCGGACATGATCGAGGATGTCATTTTTGGCTGTGTGTCCCAAGTGGGGGAGCAGTCGCTGGATATTGCCCGGGTAGCTGCTTTAACGGCAGGATACCCGATTGACGTGCCTGGTGTCACGCTTGACCGCCAATGCGGGTCGAGCCAGCAGGCTGTGCATTTTGCCGCCCAGGCAATTATTAGCGGAGATATGGATGTAGTCGTTGCCGGCGGTGTGGAAAACATGTCGCGGGTTCCGATCGGTTCCAATCGGCTGAAGGTGCCCTTTAGCGAAAAATTAACGTCCAAGTACGAAATGATCCATCAGGGGATATCGGCAGAGCGGATTGCGGAAAAATGGGGTTTTTCCCGGGAAGAATTGGATGCGTTTTCATTGCGAAGCCACGAAAAAGCAATCCAGGCGCAGCGGGAAGGCCGGTTTGAGCGGGAAATAATGCCGCTGGAAGTGAGCTTGGAAGACGGCACAACAAAACTGGTAACCGAAGATGAAGGGCCGAGGGCTGATACGAGTTTGGAAAAACTGGCAAGCTTAAAGCCGGCCTTTCAGGAAGACGGACGGATTACGGCGGGGAATTCGAGCCAAATTAGCGACGGGGCAAATGCGATTTTATTGATGTCCCGGGAAAAGGCTGAGGAATTGGGACTGAAGCCAAGATTTCGGGTGCTTGCCCGGACGGTAGTCGGCTCGGACCCGACTTTGATGCTGACCGGCATTATTCCGGCAACGGAGAAGGTGCTGCGTAAAGCAGGACTGAAATTAGCGGACATCGATATTTTCGAAGTGAATGAAGCCTTTGCCCCGGTTGTTCTGGCGTGGCTGAAGGAGACGGGGGCAGATTCGAAAAAAGTAAATCCGAACGGCGGAGCGATCGCTTTAGGACATCCGCTTGGTGCAAGCGGCGGCAGGCTGATGATTACGATGATGCACGAGCTGGAGCGGACCGGCGGGAGATTTGGCTTGCAAACGATGTGCGAAGGCCACGGCATGGCGAACGCCACAATTATCGAACGGCTGGATTAATGTAAGCCCGCCGGCTTTGGCCGAGACTTATCACGCCCATGTTACGCATTGGGTCAGGCGGAGTGCTTTAAGAGAAAGGAGGAGACAGATGCCGCTTACCTCAGTCCGGGTATTGGATTTAACCCGGTTATTGCCGGGACCTTATTGTACGATGATTCTGGCTGATTTTGGCGCAGAGGTCATTAAAGTGGAAGAGCCGGGGACAGGCGATTATGCGAGGGCTTTTGAACCGAAAGTCGACGGAAGCAGTTCCATGTTTCATTCCTTAAACCGGAATAAAAAAAGCATTTGCCTCGATTTAAAAACGGACGAAGGGCGCAATGCGTTTCTTGAATTAGCGAAACAGGCAGATGTCGTCATCGAGTCGTTCCGTCCTGGTGTGATGAAGCGGCTTGGCCTTGATTACGAGAAGCTGAAAAACGTGAATGAAAAAATCATCTATTGTGCCATTACCGGCTACGGACAGACGGGCCCATACCGGGATCGGGCCGGTCATGATATTAATTACATCGGCTATAGCGGACTACTCGATTTAATGGGAGAACGGGGCGGTAAACCTGTCGTGCCGGCAGCACAAATTGCCGATCTTGGCGGCGGAGCATGGCCGGCTGCAGTCGGAATTTTGCTCGCCCTCTTTGAACGGGAAAAATCAGGGAAAGGCCAGTTTATCGATATTTCCATGATGGACGGGGTCATCTCCTGGCTGCAGACCGCACTTCCAGGCTTTTTATCTCACCGCCTTCAGCCGCGCCGGGGAGAACAGATGCTGAGCGGAGGACTTGCCTGTTACGAAGTATATGAAACAAAGGACGGGCGCTGGCTGGCTGTCGGAGCATTGGAACCTAAATTTTGGGCACAATTTTGCCGGAAAATCGGGAAGGAATCTTTGATTGATAAGCTATATGCGCCAGCGGAAAAGCAGGATGAAATGAAGCAGGAAATTCAAAAAACAATCCAGCAAAAAACGCTGGAAGAATGGATGGATATTTTCGCCGGGACGGACGCCTGTGTGTCACCAGTCTTGACTTTGGAAGAAATGGTGGAGAACCCGCACGTAAAGGAGCGGGGGATGATTCAGGAACTGGAGGCCGGTAAATACGTGGCAAATCCGATTAAATTATCGGAAACTCCGGCAGCAATCCGTACACCAGCACCACAATTGGGCGAACATACAGAAGAAATTTTGCCGTAAAGGAATTAGAGAAAATGCAGGGATATTTGACTGCGTTTGCGGCAGGGATGTGTAATATTGAAAGGCTCACTACTGTTGGTAACTAATTCCGCTATAATTAGAATTAAAAGATAACTAAAAATAATTTCATTTCATTGACAATTTTAACAGCCTTACTTTAAGATTGAAATACATTGACTGAATGCTCATTCAAAGTACTGGCACACCGGCGGGACCTGGCTTAGGGAATGCCTGGCACCGGTGATGTTTATAAAGGAGGATGTAGGATGACGACGGTAAATACGAAACGGAACGGGGCGGTGTTTGAAATTGAGCTGAACCGCCCGGAAAAATTAAATGCGCTGAATAAAGACTTGGCGCTCGACTTGGCCAAAGCAGTGGATGAAGCGAAAAATGACCCGGATGTGCGGGCGGTAATTTTGTACGGCAGCGGCAAAGCTTTTTCTGCCGGCGGGGATTTAAAAGATTTTGGCATCGACGTTTCCGATCCGCTCCAAGTAAAGGAATTCCTGCAAAAAGGCCATGAAGCGGTGCTTGGACTCTACAATATGGAAAAGCCGGTTATTGCAGCAGTTCACGGAGCGGCAGTCGGAGCGGGATGCAATTTAGCTTTTGCCTGCGACATCATCATTGCCGATGAGACCGCAGCCTTCTCGGAAATCTTCTGCAAAGTGGGAGCCCTGCCTGATTTTGGCGGCCTCTATTTCCTCCCGCAAAAGGTGGGAATGCATGTTGCTGCAGAACTCATCTTCACCGGCCGGATGGTGAAGGCGGAAGAAGCAAAAGAACTCGGTCTTATCAACCGGATCGTAAAAGAAGGCGAAGCGCTGGCGGAAGCACGGAAATTTGCTGAACAGCTCGCTCAAGGCCCGACGAAAACATTAGGGATGGCAAAACGGATTTTGCATCAGGCGCCGTATATGTCATTAGAAGACGTGCTGCAGCTGGAAGCTTACAGCCAGGCGGTCACCTTCCAGTCTGAGGACTTTAAAGAAGGACGGAATGCTTTTTTGGAAAAACGTGCGCCGGAATTCCGCGGCCGTTAAGGGGTTGGGATGATGTTTCAAATCGAGGAAATCAAGAAAAATTTACGCATTCCCGTCATAATGGCACCTATGTTTCTCGTCTCCGGTCCGGAGATGGTCATGGAAGCATGCAAATCTGGAATAATCGGCTCCTTTCCCGCCTTAAATGCCCGCACCGCATCCATGCTTGCGGAGTGGATGGAGGAAATTAACCGGGAACTGGAAGCCTATCAGAAACAATTCCCGGATAAAAAGGTTGCACCGTGGGCGATCAACTACATTACCCACCGGTCCAACAAACGGTACGTGGAAGACTTGGAACTGATTGAACGCTTTAAACCGCCGATTGTTATTACGTCCCTCGGCGATCCGTCCCGGGTGGCGGAAATTGTCCATCGCTACGGCGGGCTCGTTTTCTCCGACGTCATCAATATAAAATATGCCAAAAAAGCAATCGAAAAGGGAAGCGACGGTCTCGTTCTCGTTTCGGCCGGAGCTGGGGGGCACGGCGGCACGTACAATCCGTTCGCATTTATCCATGAAGTGCGCACCTTTTTTGACGGCCCGATTGCTCTCGCCGGCACGCTGACAAAGGGAGAAGATATTTTGGCAGCGGAAATTTTAGGGGCAGATTTTGCCTATATCGGCACCCGGTTTATCCCAGCGAAGGAGAGCCGGGCTCAGGAAGAATATAAACAGGCAATTGCCGATGCGACCATCGAAGATATTATTTACACGGATGCCTTTAGCGGAATTAACGCCAACTACCTTCTTCCGAGCATTGTCCGCGCCGGGCTGGACCCGGAAAAATTAAAAAGCAAAGAAAAAATCGATTTATCCGAGCTAAGCAATTCGAAAGCAAAAGCATGGAAAGATATTTGGGGAGCAGGGCAAGGCGTCGGCCCGATTGACAAGACGAATCAGACGGTGGAAGAAATCGTTGCCGAACTGGAATTTTCCTATAAAGCGGCAAAACAGAAAATTATTAATAAACATATGGCTTTCGAAAAATAAGGAAGGGCTGCACGCCCGGGAAACGGAAAGGAGATTGCCGTGGAAACTGTTACGACGATTGCGATTGAGCCCAATCATATCGATGAATTGGGCCATGTCAATAACACTTTCTATGTAGCATACTTGGAACAGGCGCGGGGAGATTGGTATGAGCGGGCGGGAATCTCCTTTTCCCAAATGAATGAACGGGGAATCGGAACTGTCCTCGTCCGTCTCGATATCCAGTTTAAAAAGGAACTGCTGCTGGAAGACCGGCCGACCGTACATACAATTCCTCACCGGCTTGGGAACAAAAGCTTTGTTTTCCGGCAAGTGATGTACAATCAGCGGAAGGAAGTCGTTGCTGAAGCGGCAGTGACGAACGTTATGTTTGATGTAAAACAGCGTAAAAGCATTCCCGTCGCAGAAGAAATTCGAAAGTTTTTTCCTAAAACGGAAGAATAGGAAGTGATGTTTTGCTAGAGGAATACGGGATTCATTTCATCCGGATGGACCTGCCTTTTCGCCTGAATCATGTCAATTGCTTTCTCGCTGAGGGAGAAAAGGGCTGGAAAATCATCGATACCGGACTGCATAATAAAGAAACCGTCCACCGGTGGGAACAGGAATTGGCAGGAAAACAGGTAACGGATATCATTATAACCCACTACCACCCGGACCATTTCGGCTATGCTGGCGGCCTTCAGGAAAAATACGGAGCCGACGTGCATATGTCGAAAATCGATGCCCATTCGGGGCTGCACGCCTGGGAACTGGACTGGATCAACAAGCTGCACGATTCCTATGTCTTGGCGGGAATTCCGGTGCATATTGCCAATGATATGGTCATCAATACGAAGGAATTTATCCCGCGGGTTACGCCGTATCCAACGGTGAATCACTATTTGGAAGAGGGGCAGCACATCACCATCGGCAGCTTGGATTTTGAAGTGTTTTTTACGCCGGGACATTCCGACGGGCTGGTCGTTTTCTTTCAGCGGGAAAAGCGCATTTTATTGTCCACCGATCATATTTTGCCGCGGATTACACCGAATATTTCCTACTGGTTCCACGGAGAGCGAAATCCGCTCAAACGGTATTTCTCCTCATTGGAAAAAATTCGCGCTCTGAATGCAGACTTGGTCGTGCCGTCCCATGGAAAGCCTTTTTACGATGCGAATCAGCGCATTGATGAAATTATCGCCCATCACGAGGAGCGGCTCGATGCGACGAGGAAGGCAGTGGAACAGGGGAATACGGTATACGGCATTTGCCGCGAACTTTTCCCTCATATTAAAACGATTCACGAAATGCGCTTTGCCATTGGCGAAACGATCGCCCATCTGGAATATTTGCGGGAAAAACACGAGTGTGTGTGCGAACTGCGGAATGGAGTCTATTGGTATTATCGCTAGGTGGCGGGCTATATTTAGCTGCTGCTTTAGGGGAGCAGTGCGATAGGATGCTCACAGGAATTGGGATTTTTCTGTGGGCATTTCTTTTTCGCGGAGGAATTACATTATTCTAGTTTTTTGAGCCGTATTACGGGATGATATAGACGGATAGCATTCGTTTTCCGCACCAGCTTGGTAGATAAGAGCGCCTTAAAGACCAAAAGAATCGGATTTTTATGTCCGAACGGTCCATAGAATTATTCTAAAGTCCAATAGAGCCCGTTTTTTGCGCCAAAAGTGCTTATAGAAGCGTTCTAAAGCCCAAAAGAGTTCATTTTTTATGTCAAAAGTGCTCATAGAAGCGTTCTAAAGCCCAAAAGAGTTGATTTTTTATGTCAAAAGTGCTCATAGAAGCGTTCTAAAGCCCAAAAGAGTTCATTTTTTATGTCAAAAGTGCTTATAGAAGCGTTCTAAAGCCCAAAAGAGTTGATTTTTTGCCTCAAAAGTGCTCATAGAAGCGTTCTAAAGCCCGAAATAGTTGATTTTTTGCGCCAAAAGTGCTCATAGAAGCGTTCTAAAGCCCAAAAGAGTTGATTTTTTGCGCCAAAAGTGCTCATAGAAGCGTTCTAAAGCCCAAAAGAGTTGATTTTTTGCGCCAAAAGTGCTCATAGAAGCGTTCTAAAGCCCAAAAGAGTTCATTTTTTGCGCCAAAAGTGCTCATAGAAGCGTTCTAAAGCCCAAAAGAGTTGATTTTTTGCCTCAAAAGTGCTCATAGAAGCGTTCTAAAGCCCAAAAGAGTTCATTTTTTGCGCCAAAAGTGTTCATAGAAGCGTTCTAAAGTCTAATAGAGCCCGTTTTTTAAGAAGCATTCTAATGTCCGATAAAATGCGATTTTCCCTATCGAAATGTTCATAGGAGGCAATCTAAAGACAGATAAAAAACAAATTCACCGCTAAACGTTCTAATGCCAGAAAAAATCGATAACCCACGCCCGAAAGTCTCATAGAAACGCTCTAAAGACTGATAGAATCCAATTTTCGCTCCTGAACCGCTCATAAAAGTCCATTATAGTCTAGTTCCAGCGCCCAATCGGTCAAAACAACCGCTCTCTAGACTCCGCCCAAGAGAACATAGCCCAATAAAAAAACATAGCCCAAGAAAAAAACACTATCCATATTTCTTATTTACCCCAAGTACGCATACTGCCGGGGCTGGCTTCATTTGCTTCAGTTCCAGCCGAATATCGGCAAAGCCTGCTGCTTTCATATCATTCATCACGTTTTCCCCGGTCTCTTTTGCCGTGTCCATGGTAACCCCTTTTGCAAACGGCTGCACGGTAATAGCGATTATCCCGCCGTCCTTCATAACTTTCCGGATTCCCTTTAAAGCTTCCGCCGGCTCCTTCCAAAATGGAATCGAATTAACGGAATAAACTTTGTCAAACGAAAAATCAAAAGAAGGAAGCTGGTGAACATCCGCCTGGATTAACTCGACAACTCCGTTTTGAATCGCTTTTTTGTTTCGCTTGCTTGCTTGTTTCAGCATCTTTTCGGAATAATCAACGCCGATGATTTTCCCGTCTTGAACGATTTGCGTCAGCCGCTGGATGGCAATCCCCGGCCCAAAGCCAATTTCTAAGACGTTATCTTCTTTTTCGACATTTAGTAATGAAATGGTCCATTCGTGTTTTTCCGTCCCGACGGCGGCCATAAGCTTTCCCGCCACACTGCCGAACCATCCTTCGGGCTTCTGAAATTGCATGAAAAATTTCCTCATTCCTCATAAATCCCCCTAATCTCCCAAATATTCCGACAAATACCGGCAAAAAGCACCCGCCTATGAAAGTATCATTCTCCTGATTGCAGCGTCCTATTTATCTGTCCAAAATGGTGACGGTCGTGTTCCATCAGGCCATAAAAATATTCATAAAGAAACATTTTCGTTTTGCCGATTCGTATTCTTTTCTCCCAGCAACCATCGGGAATTTGTTGTATTGCTTCATACAATTCTTTTCTCGCAGCAATAAATCGATGGATCGTCTCTTCTTTTTCTTCCATTCTGCTTATTTTTGCCGATGCGGAATTCGTTTTTTCCGTATCCGGCCCTTTCGGAAGTTCTAAGTCAGAAAATATATATGGAATCCGATGCTGCATCACAAACTGGTCCCAAGGCGGGAAATGGCCGATCACCTCGGCAATCGTCCATTTATCCTCGCCGATTTGGGTTCTCCATTCCTTTTCCGACAGACGTTTCAGCGACATGACAAAATCAATGGAGTTTTGATAATGGTCCAAAATCTGTTTCTTATATTGATTCATCCGATCAGTCACCTCAACAAAATTCACAAAAAAGGCTGGTCAAAGCTCTAAAGCGATGGACCAGCCTATCATCCCCGTTGACTTGAGAGGTGTATTCATTTTGGGCTAACGGGGAGCTGTTACCATTGTCGCCATTAAAAGCCAAAATAATTCATCTCTTGCTTCAGCGGCACGACAAACGTTTCTGGTCCCGTCGGCTTCTGGCTGCCGCCTTTCGGTTCCACGCTCGCTTTAATCAGCTTAAATTCGCGGATGTCCGGCCCTTTAAAGAGCACCCTTGATGCGCCGTCCTCGATGGAGAGGAGTTCCCCTTGAATATCATTGTTGTCGTAAATAATCCAAAGCTGATAGTCCTGCCCTTTCAGCCGGATCAGTCCGTCCACTTCGAGAAGCATTTCCTCTGTCAAATTGTTGATCCACAAATTCCCCCGGATATGGTTGAAATCGGAAACAGGGACAATCGCCAGCTGCTTCGTCTCCGGATAATGGAGTAAATTTTCCTCAGCAATATCGTCGTTTTGCGCCACTTCCATCACCGGCGAATCCACCGTCGGTTTCAGCTGATACAATCCTAGGGCGAAGAGGAGTACTGCTGCAGCGGCAATGGAAACAATCACCGGCACTTTCGCTGTTTTCCGCCGTGGCTTCTCCGCCGTTACATCTTGCCAAATTTTCTCTTTCAATGCGGCAGACGGTTCGATATTCGATTTGGTTTCCGTCATCCGGCGCCAGGCTGACAGCTTTTGCTGACAATGGGCACAGCTTGCCAAGTGATGTTCCAGCTCGGCCAGTTCATCCGCCGACGTAATATTGCCTAATGCCAAGTCTATGATTTTCTCTTCCGGGATATGTATCATTGCTGTTTCCACCCCCGTTCCGGCTCGACCCACTTCACGAGCGGCTTTTGTTTGCGCAAGTTTTTCAGCCCGTAACGGATAAAGGATTTCACAGAGCCTAACGGTTTATTCATTTCTTTTGCAATTTCCTGATGGGTTTCCCCTTGGAAATAGGAGCGGTAAATTGCTTCCCGCTGTTTTTCCGGAATATGATTTAACGCATCGATAATCAGATGCCTTTCCATTTCATGGATAAACAGCAAATCAAGCGGGTGTTCCTCTTCCGTATCCAATGATTCCAATTTATGAATCAAGAGCGGCTTCTTTTTCCGCAATCTGTCTAAGGAACGGCTTTTCGTCTTCACCGCCAGCCATGCTTTGACGCTGCCTTTTTCCGGTTTGTATTGGGATGATTTTTGCAATACTTCGAGAAACACATCGTGGCAAATGTCTTCTGCTTCGGTCCGGTCGCCGACAATTTGCAGGGCGATATGGAACGTAAACCGGATATATTTTTCATAAAACAGCTCAAAAGAAGATTGGGAGCCTTGTTTGATTTTTTCCATCAGACGGATGTCTTCCTGATTCCCATCCATGGCCAATCCCCCTTCCATCTGAAATTAGACGATTTACGAGAAAAATAGTTTCACGCGAAAAAATTTTTTCTAACATAAATCTATTTTTTCCTCTTCTTCGTATCTAGTTTGAAAATATAAAAGGGGGAAAAAGGAATGGTAAAAAAATTTAGTGTGATTTTTGCGCTTATTCTTCTTTTTACCTTTACGGCAGCAACACCGGCATTTGCCCAAGTCACCTTATACACGCCGTATACGGGGCTGGCAGTGACGCCGGGGGAGACGATCGATTATACCGTCGATGTCATTAACAACGATTCAGGAATTAAACATGTCACCTTTGACATGGAAGGTTTGCCGAAAGGATGGACATACAAACTGACAGCGGGAGGAAATGCGATTAAGCAATTATCCGTCCGGGACGAAGAACAGCTGAACGTGGAAGTGACGGTGCCGCTGGAAATTGAACAGGACGATTACCGCTTTACGTTAGTGGCGACGGACCAAAACGGAGAGAAGGCGGAATTGCCGTTTCTCGTCACCTTGACGGAAGAAGGAACCTTTGCGACGGAATTAAATGTGGATCAGCCGAATTTGCAAGGACAAACCGACTCTTCCTTTTCCTATTCGGCCACGTTAAGAAACCGGACTGCCGAGGAACAAAATTATGCGCTGACAGCCAATGCTCCGGAAGGCTGGGCCGTCCAGTTTAAGTCGGGAAGCGACAGTGTAACGTCCGTATCCGTCGAACCAAACAGTGAAGCAGACATTACAATCGATGTGACGCCGCCGGAAAATGCGAGTGCAGACACGTATGAAATTGCAGTGACGGCGAATGGCAGCGGAACGAAGGCGGAAGCGACCTTGGAGGCCGTTATTACCGGTTCTTACGATATGGTTTTGACGACGCCGAAAGGGAATTTGAGTGCGGACATTACGTCCGGGGGAGAGCGGATTATTGATTTAGTCATCGAAAATACAGGTACCGCACCGCTTACTAATGTGGAATTGTCGGCCCAAACTCCGCCGGATTGGGAAACCGAGTTTGATAAAAATTCGATTCCGGAAATTAAACCGGGAGAATCTGCCACGGTAAAGGCAACGGTGAAAGCATCGGACAATGCGATCGCCGGCGACTACGTGACCACCTTTAAAGCATCGGCAGCGGAGTCGAGTGCTGAAGCCGATTTCCGCATCTCGGTAGAAACGTCCACCCTTTGGGGCATTGTTGGGATTGTTATTATTTTAGCGGTGGTGGCAGGGCTGTATTACATTATTAAAAAATACGGGAGGAGGTAGATCATGGCTCCGATTATCCAGCTGGATCGCGTCAGCAAGCAGTACGACGAACAGTACGCCGTGAAAAACCTCTCTCTTTCCATCGAAAAAGGGGAAATTTTTGGCCTGCTCGGCCCGAATGGCGCCGGGAAAACGACGACGATTTTAATGATGCTCGGACTGAGCGAACCGACTTCCGGGAAGGTCCGGGTCTGCGGCATCGATTCGTTAAGGCAGCCGATTGAAGTGAAAAAGCGGGTCGGCTATTTACCGGACAATCTCGGCTTTTATCAGCATATGACAGGAAGGGAAAACTTAATTTATACCGCCGAACTGAACCAGATTCCCCGGAAAGAAGCGCTGGAACGGGCGAACTATTTGTTGGAAAAAGTGAATCTCACTGACGCAGCCGATAAAAAGACGGGGAAATATTCCCGGGGGATGAAGCAGCGGCTTGGTCTGGCTGATGTGTTAATGAAAAACCCGGAAGTGATCATTTTGGATGAGCCGACCCTCGGAATTGACCCGGAAGGGGTGCGGGAGCTGCTTGCGCTGATTAAGTCTTTAAGCGAAGAGGAGAAAATTACGGTGCTCCTTTCTTCCCACCATCTCCATCAGGTGCAGCAAATTTGCGACCGGGTCGGCATTTTTGTCAAAGGCGAGCTGCTGGCGGAAGGGACGATAGAGAGTCTGGCAAAACAGCTGTTCCAGCAGGATTCCTTTATTACCCGGGTGAAGGCGCATCCGGTGGACGGAAAGCTGTTGGAAAAACTGGAGCAGCTGGACCCGGTATCAAAAGTGGAAGAAACCGCAGACGGAATCGATGTGTACAGTTCGGCAAATATTGCGTCCCTTATAAGCCGCATCATCGTGGAACACGGAGCAGCATTACATCAGATCAGCAACGAAAATTACGGGCTGGACGAAATATACCATCGTTATTTTGAAGGGCGTGATGAACATGAATCTCGCTAGCATCCGGGAAAAAATAATCCCGAAACGAAACGAGGAAACTTCTGTGGAGCGGGGGAACCCGTCGGCGTTTTTCGTGCTCGTCCGGAAAGAGTTTACCGACTACATCCGCAGCTGGCGAATTATCATTTTGCTTGCGATTATTATGCTTGCCTGCTTCGGTTCCCTCTACACAGCGATGACGACGATATCTGATGCCATCGACAATAGCGAGGCGGAAGAACTCGGCCGGAGCCTTTATTTGTTTCTGAAGCTGTTCACCGTTTCTGACGGGACGCTGCCGGCCTTTATTACCTTTGTCGGCTTTCTCGGACCGCTCTTTGGCATTGCCCTCGGATTTGATGCGATTAATTCGGAGCGGAATCGGGGCACGTTAAGCCGGCTTATGTCCCAGCCGATTCCCCGGGACTACGTGCTGAACGCCAAATTTGTCGCGTCCTTATTGCTGAACGTCGTGCTGTTCTTTTCCCTCGGCTTTATCGTCATGGGCCTCGGGATATTGATGCTCGGGATTCCGCCGACGGTTGAAGAATTTTTGCGCATCTTTTACTTCTTGGTGCTCTGTATCGTTTATATCGCCTTTTGGCTTAATTTAGGGATTCTTTTTTCCGTCGTCTTCAAAAACTCGGCGACATCGGCGCTGTCAAGCATTGCCATCTGGATTTTTTTCCAAGTGTTTTACGGCATGATTATCCAGCTTCTGTCCAAATCAATACTAAATCCGGAGGTCATTACGGATGCTGCCGATGCGGTCAGCCGGCAAGGATTCGTCCTCAATTTAATGCGGCTGTCGCCGAGCTACTTGTTTGAGGAATCGACGACGATACTGCTGTCGCCGAATATTCGCAGTGTCGGACCGCTTACGGTGGAACAGACGGTTGGCGCTGTTGCCGGTCCGCTGCCGCTAACCCAAAGCTTGCTCCTGATTTGGCCGCAGCTCACCGGGTTAATCGCCGCCACCCTCGTTTGTTTCGCCATCGCCTATCTTGCTTTTATGCGTCAGGAAATCCGTTCGAACTAAAAGGAAGCCGTCCCCAGGGGGCGGCTTTTTTCATGGCCGGCTTTGAATGACAAAATTTTAGAAGCATATTGGAAACGAATGATATAATGAACTAACAAAATTTGCGGACAGACCGGTGAAAGAAGAGGGGAAATGTAAGATGGGGTATGATTGGAAAACATGTCCGACTGACATAAAAACATTTATTGAACATCTGAATAAAGGGATAAAGGAAATTTTAACGGACAATTACGTTGGTTTTTATATCCATGGTTCTTTAGCTATGGGCGGGTTTCATCCGAAAAGCAGTGATATTGATGTTTTGGTAATTACGAACAAACCGATAGAAAATAAAGATAGGACAAATTTAGCCCTGCTTCTGTTAAAACATTCAAATTCTCCTTACCCGATTGAAATAAGTTTCCTGAATACTGCTCAATTACAGCATTGGCAGCATCCATGTCCATTCGATTTCCATTATAGCGAGTGTTGGAGGGAACGGTTCGAAAAAGACTTGATGAATGGTAATTTTCCGTTAACAAATGGTGAAACAGATACAGATACAGATTTAGCTGCACATTTAACGATTACATATCATCGAGGCATTTGTATAGAAGGTAAAGCGATTAAAGACGTATTTCCGGCAATTCCAAAGTCAGATTATTTATCGTCCATATTGGCTGACTATCGGGAGTGTTTAGAGAACATCTCCGAAGACCCGATCTATTGTTCTTTAAACTTAATAAGGGTATTTAGGTACCTGAAAAAAGGGGTAATATCATCAAAAATAGAGGCTGGCCAATGGGGGCTTAAAACTTTTCCACAAGAATTAAGAAATACAATTGGCAAAGTGGTCGATTGTTATCAAAACGGAAACGACGCAAATACGTTCACAATCGCTGAGTTGGTCTTATTAAAGCATTACGTATCGGACAATGTTCAAAAAATTATTAAACAGGAGTAACTGGGTTTTGAAAATAAGCGTAAATCTTAAATGATCCTATTACTGTAAAAGTATGGAACAAATCCCAATTTTGTAAAATAATCAGAAATCATCTATAATGAAAAAACGGAAAGATTATTGACGAATCAGGCGGATTTGTCTTTATTGATTGGAAACCGGGAGGGATGGAAATGATAAAAAGTTTAAAGGATACCGTGACGTTAAATAACGGCGTGACGATGCCTGGTTTTGGTTTTGGCGTGTACAAATTGGAAAACGGCCGGGAAACTGCAGAAATGGTAAAAACTGCGATCCAATATAGCTATCGTTTGATCGATACGGCCGCATTATACGAAAATGAAGAAGGGGTCGGCGAAGGAATTCGGGAATCCGGAGTTCCCCGGGAGGAAGTTTTTGTCACAACGAAGCTTTGGAACGACCAGCACGGCTACGATAATGCCTTAAAGGCCTTTGACGAAAGCCTGAAGAAACTGAACATGGATTATGTAGACCTTTATTTGATTCATTGGCCGGTGACCGGAAAGTTTATAGAAACGTGGAAAGCGTTGGAAAAATTGTACGACGAAGGTTTGGTGCGCGCCATTGGGGTGAGCAATTTCCACATTCATCATTTGGAAAGCCTGTTTGCCGATGCTAACGTCAAACCGGCGGTAAACCAGGTGGAATACCATCCCCATTTAACCCAGGAAAACCTCAGAGCTTTTTGCCAGAAGGAAAACATTCAAATGGAAGCCTGGTCGCCGCTGAAAAAAGGGCGCTTGCTTGATCATCCTCTTCTTCTTGACATTGGGAAAAAATACGGGAAATCCCCGGCTCAAGTAATTTTGCGCTGGACAGTGCAAAATAGCGTTATTCCGATACCAAAATCGAGCAAACCGGAGCGAATCAGGGAAAATGCCGCTATTTTCGATTTTTCCTTGACGGATGGGGAAATGAAGGAGATCAGTGCGCTAAATCTAAACGAACGCAGCGGTCCCGACCCGGATACTTTTGTCTAACGGAAAAGTGCGGAACATGCACTTTTCCGTTTTTTATTGTTGTCATCGGCGGCAGGCGACTGGGCTTTTAGCGAACTTTCGGGAGATACACTGGTAGTACTTTTTAAATAAAGCATAAACAAATTAAGACTTTATGTAATAGTCAGAAAATAGTATAATTTTAGAAAGAAAGGAGGGATGAGATGGAAGAGTATGCCCTTTCGGCGGGTACGATTTTTTGGCTGTTCGTTCCGATGCTTCTCATTATTCTCTTATCGGGAGTCTCATTATTCAAAAAGGGGTGATCGTTTAAATGGAAACGTTAATTACGTTTATCGTCTATTTGGCCGGTATGCTTGCCATCGGAATTTACGGGTTTAGGAAAACGAGCAACATCGCCGACTATTTCCTCGGCGGGAGAAAGTTAGGGCCGGGTGTCGCTGCGTTAAGTGCCGGTGCATCCGATATGAGCGGCTGGCTGCTTCTCGGACTCCCTGGAGCGATTTATGCTTTCGGTCTTGTGGAAGCGTGGATTGCTGTCGGGTTATCGATTGGAGCGTATTTAAACTGGCAACTTGTCGCGAAAAGGCTCCGGACGTACACAGAATTATCCAATGATTCCATTACCATTCCGGACTTTTTTGAAAACCGTTTCAAAGACAACACCCATATTCTCCGTACTGTTTCTGCCCTTGTCATCTTATTTTTCTTCACAATTTATACGGCTTCCGGAATGACGGCCGGTGCAAAATTATTCAGTTCATCCTTCGACCTTACGTATACCCAAGGATTATGGATTGGTGCCATCGTCATTATTGCCTACACCTTTTTAGGCGGGTTTATTGCCGTAAGCTGGACGGACTTTATTCAAGGTATTTTAATGTTATTAGCTCTAATTATTTTACCGGTTGTGGCCATCAGTGAAATAGGCGGCTGGCAGGAAACGCTAAATATCGTCGGCCAGGCGAGCGAAGGACATCTGCAAATGGTGGCGGGTGTCAGTGCGATGGTCATTATTTCCAACTTGGCCTGGGGACTTGGTTACTTTGGCCAGCCCCATATTATCGTCCGTTTTATGGGAATCCGCTCCCATAAAGAAGTGCCAAAAGCCCGGTTTATCGGCATGACGTGGATGGTTCTCGGATTGTACGGTGCCATTTTCGTCGGGTTTATCGGTTTTGCTCTTGCGCAAACAGGTGCCCTTACGCTAGGGGACGGGGAAGAAGTGTTTATCTTAATGTCCCAAGTGCTCACCCATCCGGTTGTTGCCGGCGTACTCCTGGCAGCCATTTTGTCGGCGATTATGAGTACGGTCGACTCCCAGCTGCTCGTTTCTTCCTCGGCGCTGGCAGAGGACTTTTATAAAGGCATTTTCCGAAAAAATGCATCCAATAAAGAATTATTGTTTGTTTCCCGGCTGTCGATTTTAGTTATTGCTGTGATTGCCCTGATTATCGGCAGCAATCCGGAAAATACAGTGCTTGGTCTTGTCAGCTACGCCTGGGCCGGATTTGGCGCATCTTTCGGTCCGTTAATTTTATTGTCTCTGTTCTGGAAACGGATTACGGCTATCGGCGCCATGGCCGGCATGATTGCCGGGGCGGTAACTGTCGTCATTTGGGGAAATATGAGCGGCGGTATTTTCGATTTATATGAAATTGTGCCAGGCTTTTTATTGAACTTAATTTTAGCCGTCGTTGTCAGCCTCTTTACGAAAGTTAAACCGGAAATGGAAGAGGAATTTGAACGAGCAAGGCAAATGGCGGAAAGCTGAGTTGTTTGAAATCCGCTTCTTCCCAGGAAGGAGCGGATGTTTATATGGATTGGGAAAATTATGATATGATTTAGTCACACAACGTCATTGCGGGAGGGATTTTGGTGATAACTAGTTTGCAGGATAGAGTGCAATTACATAACGGAGTAACCATGCCTGGCTTTGGCCTCGGGGTGTATAAAGTAGAAAACGGCAAGACGACGATCGAATCGGTGCGGGCAGCCATCGAGCATGGCTACCGGCTTATCGATACTGCTTCTTATTATGAAAACGAAGAAGGGGTCGGCATCGGGGTAAAAGAGTCGGGCGTTCCGCGGGAAGAGCTGTTCATCACTACGAAAGTGTGGAACGACCAGCACGGGTACGACAATACGCTCCGAGCCTTCGATGACAGCCTGAAAAAGCTCGGTATGGATTATGTTGATTTGTATTTAATTCACTGGCCGGTAACGGGAAAGTTTCCGGAAACGTGGAAAGCGCTGGAAAGGCTGTATGATGAAGGGGTTGTACGGGCAATTGGGGTGAGCAACTTTCACGTTCATCATTTGGAAAAATTGTTTGTCCGCGCCAACGAGAAGCCGGTGGTGAATCAGGTGGAATGCCACCCACACTTAACCCAGGAAGAACTGAGAGCTTTTTGCGAAAAGGAAAACATCCAAATGGAAGCTTGGTCCCCGCTGAAAAAGGCGCGTATTCTCGATCTGCCGCTATTCGTGGAACTCGGGGAAAAATACGGCAAAACACCTGCCCAAATTATTTTGCGCTGGCACGTGCAAAACAACATTATTCCGATTCCAAAGTCAACGAAGCCGTAGCGCATTAAGGAAAATGCGGATATTTTCGATTTTTCCTTAACGGAAGCGGAAATGGAACAAATCAGCGGATTGAATATCAACGACCGGTGCGGATCCAACCCGGATACCTTTGTATAAAAGCGGAACGGAGAAATGCGAAAGCAGCATTTCTCCGTTTTTTTGATGCTGTAGTGCGCGGGAACGCTGAAAACTTTTTTGGTGCGTTACAAAAAACGGGAGAAGCGCTGAAATAAATGGAAGAGCGCTGAAATGATGTTGAAAATCGCTGAAAACTGCAGAAGCGCTGAAAAATTTTTAAGAGAGTTAGAAAAAACGGAAGAACCGCCGAAAAATATTGAGGACCGTCGAAATATTTCGCATTATCGCCGAAATATGCAGGACCGCTGAAAAATTTTTAAGAGAGTTAGAAAAAACGGAAGAAGCGCTGAAAAAATATTGAGGACCGCCGAAAAATTTCGCAATATCGCTGAAATACGCCGGAGCGCTGAAAAAATTTTGAGAGAGTTAGAAAAAACGGAAGAAGCGCTGAAAAAATATTGAGGACCGCCGAAAAATTTCGCAATATCGCTGAAATACGCCGGAGCGCTGAAAAAATTTTGAGAGAGTTAGAAAAAACGGAAGAACCGCTGAAAAAATATTGAGGAACGCCGAAATATTTCGCAACACCGCCGAAATACGCAGGACCGCTGAAAAAATTTTGAGAGAGTTAGAAAAAACGGAAGAAGCGCCGAAAAATTTTGAGGAAAGCCGAAATATTTCGCATTATCGCCGAAATATGCAGGAACGCTGAAAAATTTTAAAGAGAGTTAGAAAAAACGGAAGAAGCGCTGAAAAAATATTGAGGAACGCCGAAATATTTCGCATTATCGCTGAAAACTGCAGAAGCGCTGAAAAATTTTTAAGAGAGTTAGAAAAAACGGAAGAAGCGCCGAAAAATGTTGAGGACCGCCGAAATATTTCGCATTATCGCCGAAATATGCAGGACCGCTGAAAAAAATTTATGATAGTTAGAAAAAACGGAAGAACCGCCGAAAAATATTGAGGACCGCCGAAATATTTCGCAATATCGCTGAAATACGCAGGACCGCTGAAAAATTTTAAGAGAGTTAGAAAAAACGGAAGAACCGCTGAAAAAATATTGAGGACCGCCGAAAAATTTCGCAATATCGCTGAAATACGCAGGACCGCTGAAAAATTTTTAAGAGAGTTAGAAAAAACGGTAGAACCGCCGAAAAAATATTGAGGACCGCCGAAAAATTCCCCCAAACCGCCGAAATACGCCGGACCGCCGAAAAATTTTTATGAACGCTCGAAAAAACGTGAGGACCGCCGAAAAATATTGAGGACCGCTGAAATATTTCGCAATATCGCTGAAATACGCCGGAGCGCTTAAAAAATTTTAAGAGAGTTAGAAAAAACGGAAGAACCACTGAAAAAATATTGAGGACCGTCGAAATATTTCGCATTATCGCCGAAATATGCAGGACCGCCGAAAAAATTTTAAGAGAGTTAGAAAAAACGGAAGAAGCGCCGAAAAATGTTGAGGACTGCCGAAAAATTTCGCAATATCGCTGAAATACGCCGGAGCGCTGAAAAATTTTTATGAACGCTCGAAAAAACGGGAGGACCGCCGAAATAATTAAATACGCGCCGAAATCCTGCTGCCAACCGCCGATTTCCGAAAAACATTCTATCGTATTTCCCATAAGAAAAATAAACGGCAGAATCCATACGGAAATTCCAGGGACAAACTGCCGAGGTTCAGTAAACCAAACATACTAGCGGGCTAGCCCCGGAATAAGATAGCGAGCCCGAGCAACAGCGTGATAAAAATAAGTCCCGTTCCGTTTCAGCCTAACTCTGAAACTAAATCAAACAAACTTCCATGCTGTGCCCCAAGCGGCATCAATCAACGTACTTAACGGATGATGCTCCCCTTCCTTATTTCTCCGTTTTTCGTCATCACGCAAATCCCCAAGCATCCTCCGGTAAAACAACCCGAGTCAACAACCGATAGGCACAAGTTACAAAATACTTTACAATAGATGGAGAGGATTGTCATGAAAAAGGGGAAAACAGATGAAAAAACGGGGAATCGTTCTTGCATTTTTTACTGCCATTCTTTTAACCGGCTGCATGAATCCGTCTTACGTTCATGTCGTGGAAGATATGTACCGGGCGGCGGTGAGCGAGGATTGGGAACGGGCAGCTTCTTATTTCTCCAAGGAGTTTTTCGCGGAACGGGAGCCGATGGAACAATTTTTGGAAGAAATAGCGTGGGCTGTGAGAGAAATGGAAGGCGCAGACATGATGAATTCCCGCGAACTGAAGCGCAAACAAATTAGCAATGAACTGACCGAAGAGCTCGATGAACAATATGGGGAAAATTGGCGTCTCGTTGTCAGTCAAAGTGTAGACGATACGGTCATGCTCTGGGTCGTGCAAAAGGGAGCGGACCAATATTATATTGCTGACGGAAAACAGATTTCTGCAAAAGTGTATCGGGAAGAGGTGCTTATCGGGAAAAAGCTCCATTGATAATTGCCCTAAAATCTGGAAACAATGGAAAGAGTTTGAGTTAATTGCATGACACAGGAAACAAGCCTATGTCATAATAAAAGAAAATGATACAGATGGGAGATACATTGATGAAAGTAAAAATTAACCGCAATGCAGCCAAAGAATTAAAGAAAATGCTGGAAACGGAAGAAGCACAGGGAAAAATGATCCGCATTTTTGTAACCCACATGCACGGAGACCACGCCCACTACGGCATCGATTTCGATACGCCGAAAGAGCATGATGAAATCGTAAAAACGGATAAAGGCATTGATATTCTTTTAGATACACGGGAAGAATTTCTTGACGGCATTTGGATTCAATACTTTTATGTCGACAACGAAGGATTTGTCATTACGAATCCATCCAAAGGCGGCCATCACCACCATTAATCCGGGGACCATACACCCCGGCGACCATTAAATTGCAGTGCAAACAATGAACCCACACCAGGAAAGGTAGTGGGTTTTTTCGCAACATAAATTCCCTGAATTTTCCTTAAATTGCAAATGACCGAATTTTCCCGGCCAGGAAAATTTACAAAAGTCGATAGGAGGCGAAGTACATGCTGGCGCTTGATATCCCGTATCGGGATAAAATTATCGAAGCAATTGTGGAAAACCCGAACTACTGTATAGTTGCCGTGGATGCGGAAGGGTACGTCACGTTTTTAAGCAAGACGTACTGTGAATTTTTGGAAACGACGCTGGAGGAATCCCTGGGCAAGCACGTCACCGAGGTCATTGAAAACACAAGGATGCATATCGTCGTAAAAACGGGAAAAGAGGAAATTGCCGATTTGCAGTACATCCGGGGCAATTATATGATCGCTAGCCGGATTCCCGTTTGGGTCGAAGGAAAAGTAATCGGTGCAGTCGGCTTCGTCCTGTACCGGGATACGAAGGAATGGCAGGAGATGAACAGCCATATCCGGGCATTGCTGCAGCAGCTGGAACATTTCCGCAAACAGTTAAGGGTCAAACACGGCATCACGTACACGATTCACGATATTGTCGGGAACTCCCGGGAAATCCAGCTTTTAAAGGAAAAAATTAAAAAAATCGCCCCGAGTGACGTCTCTGTCTTAATCCGGGGAGAAAGCGGCACAGGGAAAGAGCTGTTCGCCCATAGCATTCATCATTTAAGCGACCGGAGCAACAAACCTTTCGTTTCCATTAACTGCGCTTCCATCCCGGAACATTTATTGGAGTCGGAGCTGTTTGGCTATGAGGAAGGGGCGTTTACCGGAGCGAAAAAGGGCGGAAAGCCGGGGAAATTCCAGCTGGCCCACGGAGGGACGCTCTTTCTTGATGAAATCGGCGACATGCCGTTAAGCGCCCAAGTGAAAATCTTGCGGGTACTTCAGGAGGGAGAAGTACAGCCTGTCGGCAGCACGGAAACCCAAAAGGTCGATGTGCGGATCATCGCGGCGACCAATCAGCCGCTCGAAAAATTAATTGAAGAAAATAAGTTCCGGAAAGATTTATTTTACCGGATTAATGTCGTCCAGCTCACCGTTCCGCCTCTCCGGGAAAGACGGAAGGACATCCGGATTCTCGCCAAATACTTTTTGCATAAAGTTTCGGTACGGGTAGGAAAACGGGTCGTGGATTTAGATGAAGAAGTAATTGAGAAATTTTTACAGTATTCCTGGCCGGGCAATATTCGCGAACTGGAAAATTTAATCGAAGCGACTGTCCATTTAACGAATAAGGAGCGGATTGGACTGAAAGATTTGCCGGATTACTTTTCCTTCGATGACGGGGAAGAGGAATATAGCGGCACGTTAAAGGAAGTCGTAGAGAAGGCGGAAAAACAGGCGATCCTGCAGGCGCTCAGAAAAACGAACGGCGACAAATTGGAGGCGGCGAAACTGTTAGGCATCGGGAAATCGAGCTTTTACGAAAAAATGAAAAAATATGAGGTGGAGTAACCCGCTTTCCGCATTGCCGGAATATTTTCCGGAAAAATGGAAGGCGCAAAACGTTAGTAACGAAAGGCCTGCTCTTCTTTCAACCTAATGTTCCAGAATTATGGAATATTAGGTTTTTATTTTTTTGGCAAAAGACAGGCAAATACAGACTTTGACAATTTTGTGACATTGGCATAAAATTTGCAGAATAAAGGCAAAGGAGGTGGACGGAGCAGGAAGTGCGTTTTATTTATTGAAAACGGTTGCAAGCTAAGGTATGGACATCCATGATGGCAGAAATATAGGGGAGGAATGGGAATTGGTGAAAGATAAAGTTGTATTTGTAACAGGGGCAGCAAGCGGAATTGGCTATCAGGTTGCGTTGGAGTTTGCAAAGAACGGGGCGAAGGTAGCCTTTACCGATGTCAATGAAGAAAAACTCCAGGCCGCAGTAAAAGATTTGCAGGAGCAAGGCTACGACTGTATCGGCATTAAATGCGATGTCACATCGGAGGAGGATATTCAGCAGGCGATTAACGAGACGGTGGAAAAATACGGCCGGTTGGACGTGCTGTTTAATAACGCGGGCCTGCAGCACGTTTCCAATATTGAAGATTTTCCTACCGAAAAATTTGAATTCATGTTAAAGGTGATGCTTGTCGGGCCGTTCATTGCCATTAAACATGCATTCCCGATCATGAAAAAGCAAGGGTTTGGCCGGATTATTAACATGGCATCGATCAACGGCTTAATCGGTTTTGCTGGAAAATCGGCTTACAACAGTGCGAAGCATGGGATTATCGGTTTGACGAAAGTAGCGGCACTGGAAGCAGCAGACCATGGCATTACGGTAAACGCCATTTGCCCGGGATATGTAGATACGCCGCTTGTAAGAGGACAATTTGATGATTTGGCAAAAACCCGGAACGTGCCGGTGGAAAACGTATTGGAAGAAGTGCTTTACCCGCTCGTTCCGCAAAAACGGCTGCTGGCAGTACAGGAAATTGCCGATTACGCTTTATTTTTAGCTAGTGAGAAGGCAAAAGGGGTGACCGGCCAGGCAGTCGTCATCGATGGGGGATATACGGCGCAGTAATGTGCTGCGCTGGCTGTTGTCAATTCGTATAGGGACGAAGAAAAATGAAAGTTTCGTTTAACACTACAGACGGAACAAAGGGGGAATACAATGCTTGGCATTATTTTAGGTTTAATCGTGCTCATGGTGCTAGCCTACTTAGGCTGGTCCATCATCTGGGTTGCGCCGGTAGCTGCAGGGGTCGTTGCCCTGACCGGCGGCTTGGACTTGCTTGAAGCGTATACCGATACGTACATGAGCGGTTTTGTCAACTTTGCCAAACAATGGTTTCCGGTATTTATGCTGAGTGCCGTGTTTGGTAAATTAATGGAAGAAACTGGCATGGCGAAATCCATTGCCATTTCCTTATCACGAATGATGGGGAAAGAACGGGCGGTATTGGGCGTGCTCTTATCCTGCGCCGTTCTGACCTATGGCGGAATCAGCCTATTCGTCGTCGTTTTTGCGGTATATCCGTTGGCTCTTTCCATGTTCCGGGAAGCAAACATTAGCAGAAAATTGATTCCTGGAACGGTAGCCCTTGGCGCTTTTACCTTTACGATGACTGCCCTGCCGGGAACGCCGCAAATTCAAAACTTGATTCCGATCCAATATTTTGAAACTTCCCCAACCTCAGCACCGATTATGGGGATGGTTGCAGCGCTAATTATGGGCGTTGGCGGGTATTTTTATTTGAAATGGCGGCAAAAGAAACTCGCCGAACAGGGAGAAGTATTCGATGAACCGAAGGATAACAATGCGCTGAAAATTGAAGGGGACAACCCGCATGTTCTCTTATCAATCCTTCCGTTAATCACGGTTCTCGCAACATTAAATTTGTTGGATTGGCATATTATCGTCGCCCTTATCGCTGGTATTCTTTTAATTCTGATTCTTAATATCCACCGAATTAAAGGATTTGTCAAAGCAATTAACACCGGGGCAATTGGTTCAGTAACCGCAATTATTAATACGAGTGCGGCGGTCGGATTCGGTACCGTCGTTCAGGCTGTTCCCGGCTTTAACCGGTTAACGGAAATTTTACTCGGCATTCCGGGAAACCCGCTTATTTCGGAAGCTTTGGCGGTAAACCTGCTTGCAGGGGCAACCGGATCCGCCTCCGGGGGAATGGGGATTGCCTTGGAAGCCCTCGGGGCAAAGTATTATCAGGTTGCGATGGATACAGGCGTTAGTGTAGACGCTTTCCACCGAATCGCATCCCTCGCATCCGGCGGATTGGATACGCTGCCGCATAATGGAGCAGTGCTTACGCTGTTAACGATTACCGGCATGTCCCATAAAGACAGTTATAAAGATATTGCAGTCGTGTCCCTCGGCATTCCGGTTATTGCGACGATTGCAGCGATTATCCTTGCTTCCTTCGGCATATATTAATGGCTGCTTAAAGGATTGGCATGAAGGAGAGAGTCTCACCGAATGGTGGGGCTCTTTTGTTTTGGGACAAAAGCGGTGAAGATTTAGACTCCTTACAAAAATCGACAAATATTTCCCGGGGAATGATTTTCCTTGACACTGAGCACCACATTCAACAAAATTCGGGAATCTCCCTGCCCCTAACGCACTTTCGACAAATAATGACACGATTCAGCCTTGAACCCGTTTCGACAACCGGCCGACCGCGGGAGGCACTTTGATGGTATTTTGTTTTCCGTACTTGCATAGGATGTATAAACCGCTTCATAGATGGAGGGAGACAGATGGATATACTAGATAAGGTGAAGCGTTATCGTGAAGAAGAAGAGCGATTAAGATGGGAAGGTACTTTTGCGGAATATTTGGAACTGTTAAAAGAGAAACCGCACATCGCCCAGTCCGCCCATTCCCGTGTATATAATATGATAAAAGATGCCGGTATAGAAGTAACCGATGGCAGGAAAAAATATAAGTTTTTTGAAAAAGAAATATTTGGCTTAGAAGATGCATTGGAAAAATTGGTCGAAGAATATTTTCACCCGGCTGCGAAACGGCTTGACGTGCGCAAGCGGATTTTGCTGCTCATGGGTCCGGTCAGCGGGGGAAAATCAACGATCGTCAGCATGTTAAAACGGGGACTGGAGGAATATTCCCGCACCGATGCGGGGGCGGTGTATGCGATTAAAGGCTGCCCGATGCACGAAGACCCGCTCCATTTAATTCCGCACCATTTGCGGGAAGACTTTTACAAGGAATACGGCATACGCATTGAAGGAAGCTTGTCGCCGCTAAACACGATGCGGCTGGAACAGGAATATGGCGGCCGGATTGAAGATGTCTTGGTCGAACGGATTTTCTTTTCCGAGGACAAACGGGTGGGCATCGGCACCTTTAGTCCGTCAGATCCGAAATCCCAGGACATTGCCGACTTAACGGGAAGCATCGACTTTTCCACCATTGCTGAATACGGTTCGGAATCGGACCCGCGGGCATACCGGTTTGACGGGGAGTTAAACAAGGCGAACCGCGGCATGATGGAGTTCCAGGAAATTTTAAAATCCGACGAAAAATTCCTCTGGCATTTACTCTCCCTCACCCAGGAAGGGAATTTTAAAGCCGGAAGATTCGCCCTCATTTCTGCGGATGAACTGATTGTGGCGCACACAAACGAGGCGGAATACCGCTCCTTTATCGCCAATAAGAAAAATGAAGCACTGCATTCCCGGATTATCGTCATGCCGATACCGTATAATTTGCGGGTCAGTGAAGAGGAACGGATTTATGAAAAAATGATTAAGTCCAGCGATATGGCCCATGTTCATATTGCCCCCCACGCCTTAAAAGTAGCAGCCATTTTCTCCGTATTAACCCGGCTGAAAGAGTCGAAAAAACAGGGCGTCGACCTTTTGAAAAAACTGCGTCTGTACAATGACGAAAGTGTCGAAGGGTTTAACGATGTCGACGTGGAAGAGCTGAAAAAGGAATTCCCGGATGAAGGAATGACAGGTATTGACCCCCGCTACGTCATCAACCGGATTTCCTCTGCCATTATCCGGAAAGAAGTGCCGGCAATCAACGCGCTGGATGTGCTCCGGTCGCTGAAAGACGGGCTGGATCAGCATCCGTCCATTACAAAGGAAGATAAGGAGAAATATTTAAACTATATTTCGATCGCGCGGAAAGAATATGATGAAATTGCGAAAAAGGAAGTACAGAAAGCGTTCGTTTATTCTTATGAAGAATCGGCAAAAACACTGCTGGACAATTACTTAGATAATGTGGAGGCATATTGCAACCGGAATAAAATCCGGGATCCGCTCACGGGAGAAGAAATGAACCCGGACGAAAAGTTAATGCGCTCCATTGAGGAACAGATTGGCATCTCAGAAAATGCGAAAAAAGCGTTTCGCGAAGAAATTTTAATTCGCATTTCCGCCTTTGCCCGCAAAGGCAAACGGTTTGATTATAATTCCCACGAAAGACTGCGAGAGGCAATTCAAAAGAAACTGTTTGCCGACTTAAAAGACGTGGTGAAAATTACGACTTCATCGAAAACACCAGACGAATCCCAGCTGAAGAAAATTAACCAAGTCATCGCCCGGCTCATCGACGAATATGGATACAACTCCGTTTCTGCCAATGAATTGCTCCGCTATGTCGGAAGTCTATTAAACAGATAAAAAACTGAAAACAAGGCTAGCGTTCTCTGGCCTTGTTTTTTATTTTTATGCCGCCGAAAACGCCAGTGCAATCCCCTGCAGCACGGAAGCTTGACTATTTTTGATAAATTTTGCAAAGTATGCAATTACTTGACAGAGAGTGCATAAAATAGATAAAAGAATTTCAGTCGGAATAGATTTAAACAAATAAGACTGAAAATTCTAACGAAAGGAGAGGGAAGAATGTCAGATCAACACAATTTTGTTGTCTCCAAAGAAGACTGGTCTCTCCATCGTAAAGGTTACCAAGATCAAATGCGTCATATGGAAAAAGTAAAAGAAGCGATTAAAAATAATCTGCCTGATTTAATTACGGAAGAAAGTATCATTATGTCGGACGGACGGGACGTCGTGAAAATCCCGATTCGTTCCCTTGATGAATACAAAATCCGCTACAATTACAACAAAAACAAACATGTCGGCCAAGGCGATGGAGATAGCCAGGTGGGCGATGTCGTTGCCAGGGAACCCGCATCCGGAAGAGGGCAGGGGCAAGGCCAAGGTAAGCAGGCAGGCGATCAGCCGGGAATTGACTATTACGAAGCAGAAATCTCCATCGAAGAAATCGAAGAATCCCTGTTTGAAGACTTGGAGCTGCCGAATTTGCAGGAAAAGGAACAGGATCAGATTATTACCGAGAAATACGAATTTAACGATGTCCGCAAAAAAGGGCTGATGGGCAATATCGATAAGAAACGAACGATTCTATCCGCCCTGAAACGGAATGCGGCGAAAGGAAAACCGTCCATCACCCCGATTTACAACGAAGATTTGCGGTTTAAAACGTGGAATGAAGTCGTGAAACCTGAATCGAAAGCGGTCGTACTGGCGATGATGGACACGAGTGCATCGATGGGAACGTTTGAAAAGTATATGGCAAGAAGCTTCTTCTTTTGGATGACCCGGTTTTTGCGGACGAAATACGAAACCGTCGATATTGAATTTATCGCCCACCATACGGAGGCAAAAGTCGTATCGGAGGATGAATTTTTCAACCGGGGAGAAAGCGGCGGAACGATCTGCTCATCTGCTTATTTAAAAGCATTGGAACTCATTGAAGATAAATATAATCCTCATCGTTTCAACATTTATCCGTTCCACTTTTCCGACGGGGAAAACATTACTTCCGACAACAGCAAATGCATCCAGCTGGTCAATGAAATTATGGACGTTTCCGCCATGTTTGGCTATGGCGAAGTGAACGGCTATAACCGATACTCTACGTTAATGAATGCATACCGGCATATCGACAACCCGAAATTCAGGTACTACGTGCTGAAAGAAAAACGGGACGTCTACAACGCGATGAAAACCTTTTTCTATAAAGAAGAAGCCAGTTAAAGAAAAGGCGGTGCCAGTCGAGCACCGTTTTTTATTTGTCTTTTTCAAGGAGCAAATTTTTTTAACTATGATACACTGAAACTGGAAAAATTTAAGAGAGGAACAGAAAGAAAATGACCCAATATGTTTATCTCGCTTCGCCAGTAAAATTGCCCGTTGGAAGCTTCGGCTTAAATCCTGTGTCTCCCGACCGGCCCAACGTTTTTCAAACCGAATTGGATTTCGTTCACTTATATTTTGAGAACAACTATGACAGCAATCTGAAACGGAGATTTTCTTACAGCTCCCATTTTTCATACAAACATCAGGCAGCCGTATCTTCCAATTATCTTCCATTAAGCAATCAGATTCGCGGAACGGCGGAAGAAGAGAAATGTTTGCGCTTGCTTTATGCTTATATGGAAAATGCCATCCAAGCGAGCGGCGTACTTGAATATTTTACATCGTGGAACGGAGAAGAGGACATGCCCATTGCGAAAAAAAGGACAATATATTGGTCAGACGTGAAAACTCCTTATGACTTAGTCCTGGACGACCGGGAATTTTTGGAGATTTTCCTCTGGGAATAAAACGAGCGGAAACGTTTGTTAAATTCTGACTGAAAAAACATGAAACTTTAACAAGTCAAAAAATTGTTGTATGATGAAGAAAATCTGGCAAACGTGGAGGTATGGCCGATGTATGTCATTCGGGAAATCGAAGAAAAAGATAATGCGAGAATCGAACAAATTATAAAACAGTCTTTGGAGGATGTCGGATTAAACATACCGGGGACGTCTTATGTGGACCCGCAGCTCGGAAATTTAACCCAATATTACGCTGAGCTGCCAAATGCCAAATATTGGGTGGCGGAAAATGAGGAAGGGGAAGTCGTCGGCGGTGTCGGAATCGCTCCATTGGCCAAACAGGAAGGGGTTTGCGAACTGCAAAAGCTGTACATCACACCGGAAACCCGGGGGAACGGCCTGTCCCATCAGCTTATGGAAGCGGCATTGGCGTTTGCCAAAAAGCATTATGCCTATTGTTATTTAGATACGTTCGAGAAACTGTATGTCGCCAACTTGTTATATGAAAAATACGGTTTTGAAGAGCTGGAACAGCCGCTGGAAGGGACAGAGCATAACGCCTGCGACAAATGGTTTATGAAAAAATTATCGTAAAGAAAAAGGGATGGGGAAGTACGTTTTATAGCCATGCAAAACGGACCGAACCGTCCCTTTTTTAATTCACTGCCTCCTGCCCTCGGCCGTTTACGATAAGAAAAAGGACTCGAGGGAAATAAAGACTCCAATTGCCATGCATAGATAGCCGCCCGGTTTTTGCCCTTTCTGCAATTCACCAATGCCGATGACAAGCAGAAGCAGTCCTAGGAAAAACAGCATCAGCGGCTGGAAGGAAAAATTTTCGGTAATGAGTCCGTAGCCAGCAAGCAGTATGACAATGACACTGATAATCGCTCTTATAATTTTCAAACCCGGATGCTGTTTATATTCCGGGTCGGAGCGGTACTTCCTGAAGGTTAGTAAAATAATGACGATGACAAATCCGATGAAGATCCACATAAACATCCTCCTTATTTTTTGCCGGAAAAATTTTATGGCACAAGTTCGATGTTCCTTGTTAAGAGCAATATAACGACGATGGCCCAAAAGATAAAAAATGACGAGGAAAGGATGAAAGAAATCACAGGCAGGATATTTTTCTCCGTTTTCTTTATTATACCGATCAATGAAAGCACCATTCCCGTGCCAGTCAGGAAAAAGGTGATGTAATCTCCGGTCACATTTCCAATATTGGCAATCCTTGTCGGTGTTACGAACACGATAAAGAAGCAAATGATTCCGATGGTTAATGCAACATAGCTGATCATGCCGTGTTTCTTTTGCTGTGTCACTTTTGTTTTCATGGAACGCCCCCTTTTATTTAATGATAGCATGGACGTGAAAGAATGCAAAACACACGTCTTCGGGAGAGAACGAAAATGGTTGTATCACCAAAAAAGTTTCAGCTCATGATAACCGCATTAATAAGGCCTGCGAAAATTCTCCTATCTTCGCGTTTTATCCGCTGTACTTCCTTCTCCAATTCATCCAGCCGTTTATGGATCCGATAAAACATCGGCAGGTAGCGAATCTAATAATGAAATCCAGCCCATCAGAATTCCGCTCCTAATAGATTACTATTTTTTAGTAAAAGAGTTATGCTTCCCCGTTCATCCTGCAAAAAAAAAGCAAAAGACTTACGGCAAACAGAAGTAAGGCCGTTTGTATCAGGACGTATATCGCATTTTCAAAGGCTGCAAGTTTCCGTTGTTTCTTCGTTTTGTCCAAATGCCGGAAGTAAAAGGCCGAACTGATGATGAATATTGAGACAGATATTGCCCGCAAAATATCGGCAATTGCTTCCAAATCTATTGTTCCTCTTTCTATTAACTAGATTTCTATTCCCAATAACAGATTTGCAGTTTATTCCCGTCCAAATCGTATACGTCAAAAAACGCATTATCCCCATCATGCTGCAGCTGGCTCAATTTTACATCTTTATTTTTTAACGTGTCAAAAACTTGTTCAATATCTTTTGCATAAAAAATCGGGTAAACCGAGAAAGCGGATGAATTTCTATAGCCTTCTTCAATCGTTAAAGGCACGGTGCTCTTTCCAATCGTTAAAATCCGATAATTTTCGCCTCGGAAAAACTCTTGAAATCCGAGGACTTCCTGATACCAGCGGCTTGCTTCTTCCACATTGCGGACGGTTAAGCAAATCGTATCGATTCTTTCTACTAAACTCATTCCGAAACACTCCTTTGTTGCTTTTTCGCTTCAAAGGTGATCGTTTGGTCTGCCAATGTCGGATACTCGCCGTATCGATAATCCGCTGAAATGACAATATGTTGAAACCCAACCTTTTCCAAAAGCATGCGAAATTCTTCCACCCCATACCAGCGGAGGGGGAATCGTTCCAGTTCCGTCTGAATCAGGGAGCCGTTCCGCCATTTTTCATAACGGTGGTGGGAGACGGTGTACTGTTGAATATAATCCACTTCCGCGATGGTTGTTTCCAATGTAATCAAGTCGCCGTTCTTCGTTTCCCACGAACGGGCAGAACGGTTGCCGACAGCCACATCCGGCTGCAGGAAAATATCGATGATCAGCCTTCCGCCGTTATCGAGATGGCGATAAAAGTTTTCCAAAGCTTGAAGGGAATCTTCCCGCTGGTGCAGCAACAGGAAGGTCCCCGTAGGCACGATAATCGCTTCGTATTTCTTATCGATAGAAAAAGACTCCATTTTTCCGATAAATAACGTCGGGTGCAGATTCCTTTCTTCACAATTGTGCTGGCAGATAGATAGCATTTCTTCGGAGACATCGAATCCGTCCACGTTCAAGCCCTTTTCCAGCAGGGGAATGAGGATGCGGCCGGTGCCGACACCGGGCTCTAAAATATCGCCGTTGCAATCTGCGAGTCTCTCCGAATAAAATTCCACATCGCCAAATGTTGTTCCAATCGGCTTGTCCAAATCATACACTTCCGAGGACAGTTTGCTGTAATAACTGAACATGAATACCCCTCCATCTTCAAAAAATTGACCCGTTTACAGCCGGGCTGCCACTTTCTCGCCGATTTTATGGCTGAAGAGAAATAACGGGATAAAGAGAATGAGGATAACGATAGAACTGAGCAGCGTATTCACGTGCCATAACCCGGCGATTGCAGTGTAATAAAAGAACAGCACATAATAGGGAATAATGAGCAATACCGTCGTCCAAAGTCCAGGGGTATAACAGCGCAAATATAGCGCCTGCAATGGGTGGGTAAAAATGTTAACTGCAAAAATCAGGTTGATTCCTAGGAATAAGAAAAATTTTCCGTACCACATCGTCCACGCTAAGAGAACAGATACCATTGCAGAAAGGATAAATACAACGACAGCGAACCGGGCGGCGGTCATATCCTGCATCTTGTCGATTTCCTTCTGAATTCCCGCGGGAATCCGCTTCTTCACCCGCGGATACGTTTTTTTCATCCAGCTTTCGACTGTGATAATCTCTTCCAAATTATGCAGCATAAAGATCATGAGAAACCGAATAGAAAAAAAGTACATTTCCATCCCCTTGGTTTTAATTGTCAGCTCTTGTCTTTAATACATCAAAACTTTTCTTGCAAATTGCGAAAATTTAAGCCTTTTTTCCGAATACGGAAGAAATAACGTATGCAATGGATGCAGCCAGGAAGGAAATCACAAAAGAAACCGCCGTTGAGGAATTGGTTTGAAGCACCGTTTCCTGGGAGAGGTCTGTGTTTGTATGCCAAAATTCCTCCGCGTTCGGAGTGTACATCCATGTCAGAATCATTCCGGTCAATACGTGAAATAACCAAAACAGCAATATAAAACTGACAGAAAAAAATATATATCTTTTCACAAAAAAACCTCCTTATTTTTTCCTGCGAAAGCAATAGGGGAAAGATTCAAAAAAATAGTTTCATATTGAAACAAATGGAGCTAGTCTGCCGTAAGCATATTACACAACTGGAGGTGATCCTATGCCGTTATGGCTGTTGCTGCTGATTTTCTGTGGCGGATTGCTAATTTTCGGTGTCCTATTCGACTGGGCAGCGAAGAAAAAGAACATACAAACCGATTTTTCCGAAGGTGCCAAATATGCCAGCGAAGAGGAAAGGATATATATAGAAAAAGCATTGGACGATGCCAAGCAGCAAATAAGGAACGATTATGACTGGCAGTAGTTCTTACGGAAACAAGAAATGGGGATATTATTCCTCCCCGTCCCTTTGATAAAATTGATAAAGCATAAACATTGCAGCGGCTAAACCGATCGCTAAGAAAATGCTTCCTGCTGCCTGGAAGTTGCGAATATAATTTTCCATTCGAAGCATGTATGTATCTGTATCCGTGAAGCCGCCCTGGCTCAAAAGCCAATTTGATGCCATGCTTTCTCCAAAACGGACACTAAAAAATAACAAGATTATACCGATAACGGCGATTACACAGCTTAAAATAATGAAGTTTTTTAATTGCTCTTTTTTCATATGATTCCCTGCTTTCCTCGCATATTGCTATATCTTATCGCTAGTTTCATAGGCCAATGCCGTCTATCCGTCCTTCCCGTCCCGTTTCCCGTGGCCTGCTTTCTAATCACCCCTAGTTTCCACGATGTTTTTCGAGCATTTCCTTTAAGTATTCCTCTGATTTTCCTTTAGGAATGGTCAAAGATTTCCACTCTTTTCCTTTGATTTGCTTTCCGATAAAAACAATTTGGCCGATATGATAGGCGTAATGGGCAACTTGTCTTTCAATGGCATCGATTACCGTATGGCTTTCGCCGCGGATATAGATTTCTTTTAATAAATCTTCTTCCGTCAGCTGGCCGATTGTGTTAAAGAGGGTATTCCAGCCTTTTTCCCAGAGGGCGATCATTTCTTCTTTGGATCTAATCGTATCCACAAATTCCTCTTCCCGGTTCCGGTCCGGTTTTTCCCCGTCTGTCGTAAAAATATCTGTCCACCGGGATACCATATTGCCGCTTACATGTTTTACGATGACCGCTACGCAGTTTGTTTGGGCGTTGTATGTCCAGTGAATGTCTTCTTCTGTCAATTGCTCGAAGGTTCAGTCTCCTAAGTCTTTGATCGTTAGAAATCGTTTTTGGACTGCTCTTAGATATTCGTTGCCTACAGACATCGTATTCTCCTTCCAATTAAGAATCGAAGCAGTTATTAATTGCCATTGTCAATTTCCTTAACAACAGTCATCAAATGCTTTTTTATTGTATTCACCCGAAAGGAAAAATAATCCTCCTTTTCCAGGAATCGTTTTTCTAAGGAATGGGGGAAAAGTGCCGCCATGGAGCCAATGCAAGTAGTTATAAGGCGGTCACCCGGTCAAACGGCACCGATTTTCCGTTAATCAAAATATCAATCATCTCCAACTCCGGGTCTAACGTCAATTTATAGACATAGGGTTTCTCTTCGTCATCCTCTTCCTGACCGGTTACTTCCAATTGTATTATTAACATTTCCCCTTCCGTTTCCAGGCGGGGAGTAACGGTTCCGCTGGAAAAGTAAACAATATAGGCAATGTCATCTCCTTCGTTTATCATCTGAAGGGTATCGTCCGGGGTAATGTTTTCTAGCACTTCATCCGGAACAATTTCCAATTCGCTAATGCTTAGAGCAGCATCATTGCAGGCGGTGATCATCAAAGCTGAAAGCAGCAGCAAACTTAGCAATTTTTTCATCGGGTGCAACTTCCTTTCAAAAAACCGGCACTTTTTTGACGGTTAGCAAATGGCCGTCGGCAAGCAGCAGCTGTCTTAGGTGCAGCAGCCGTTTCTCCTTTTCCTTTACTCCTGACTGTTTAACAGATTGGCGATTTGAACGGTGTATACGTTATACGGTGCGGTATGATGATGAATATATTGTAATAAATCCTCCAGCTCCCAATCTTCTTCCAGCCCATTGAAAATTTCAAACTGAACCGGAACGTCGAATCCGGGGATGTGGAGATTTGTCCTGGATAGATGTATCGAAATCGGGCCGTCCCAAGGCTTCATTATTTGGTCCGAGGCTAGATAATAGCAGAAAGTCATCTCATCTCTCTATTCTGCATCGTACATTACTCAAATCATACCATAATATGGAAAAAGTGTAAATTCACAAATTTTCTCGAAAATTATATAAATTCTGCTGGCAAATTAATTCCAACAAAAGCAATGTCCCGAATTGGGGGGCTTTAATCCGCAAATAAGCAGGAATTTGCTGATTTTTCGAGAATAGAAATGCATGCGGAAAAGTAAAAGCGAACAGAAGGTGAACTTGGTGAACCGCAAGCTGATTATTTTGGACATTGTCTGTTTTGTAGTGCTGCCCCTTGTCATTTGGAATTATGGCCGGGTATTTTTCAGCGATTATATTGCCATGCTCCTATCCACCGTACCCGGCTTTATGTATACGATTTACCGCTTTCGCGTGGAGCGGCAGTTTCATATTACCGGACTGTTTATTATCACTTCATTATTTATCGGGACGACCGTTGACCTGTTGTCCGGTTCGGCGGAGCGGATGCTTTGGAACCAAATTTATCTCGGGTTGTTTTATGTCGTTGTCCATTTCATTGCCCTAGTGATTCGTCGTCCGTTTGCGTTATATTTTGCCGTCGATTTTGTCTATTTGCAGGGACATCCGCGGGAAGAAACGAAAAGGCTGTTTTACCAGAAAGGCATTTTTATGTGGTTTCAAATGATCCAATTGTTGTTTGTCATTCGCGGGCTTTTCATGGCGGGCTTAAATACGTGGCTATTGAAAACTTACGGGGTCGACGGATATAACCAAATGATCATCTATCGGCAAATCGCCGGCTGGTTTTTTGGCCTGCTCGTAGCCGGAATGTATATTTATATCAATGTGCCGGTGCGGAAATATTTTCAGAAGCAAGATGCAAAAACAAGGGAAAAGGCGGAACAAATTTGACTTTTCGTTATAGAATGGAGTGAATTAGTTTTGGTTTCAATGGCGAAAAAAGATGACCTTTCAGTGCAGGTCATCTAATCGGTCTCCTTCGCTTCTTCATCAAGCTTTGTAATCAGCACTTTATCCACACGAAACTGGTCCATGTCAACGATTTCCAGTTCCAGATTTTCAATGGCAACCTTATCTTTCACTTTTGGTATTGAACCGATTTGTGTCGTCAGGAATCCCCCAAGGGTATGGTAATTTTTCCGGTCATTGAGGATGTCGGTATTTTCCAGATCGAAATATCGTAAAAATTCATCGATAGGGAGGAGTCCGTCGGCGAGCCAGGAATTTTCATTCCGCTGGACAATATGCGGTTCGCTTGTCTCTCCAGCTTCCGGCATGTCCCCGACAATGTTTTCCATAATGTCGTGCAAGGTGACAAATCCTTCGATTCCGCCATATTCATCGATGACGATTGCTTCATGATGGCCGGACTTTTTCAGCGCTTCCAGTGCCTGAAATACTTTCATCGGTTCCGGGAGTACGAGTGTATCTTTAATATGGTCGGCCAGTCTCACCTTTTTTCCGGCGACGATTTTGGAGAAGACGTCTTTGGAACGGATAATGCCTTGAAAATTGTCAAGACTTCCTTTTCCGACAGGGAATTTCGAGTAAATGCTTTCGTTCATTAATTTAATGTTTTCTTCCAGCGGGTCTTCGACATCGATCCAGACGAGCTGGGTCCTGGGGGTGAGAATATCGCCGAGGCGCTTATCTCCCAAGTAGAAAATTTGTTCCACGAGATCATGCTCAATCTCTTCCACGACTCCGCTGTATACCCCTTGTTCAATCATTTGGGTAATTTCTTCTTCCGTAATATCCGGTTCGGTATTCGGCTTTACCCGCAGCATTTTCAAAACGAACTCCGTCGATTTGGTCAAAATCCAGATGAGGGGCTTGCCGATTTTCGAGAAATAATACATCGGCTTGGCAATGATGCAAGCCATTTTTTCCGGATTGCCCATGCCAATCCGTTTTGGAACGAGCTCTCCGATAATTAACGATAAATATGTAGACAGGCCAACGACGATAGCAAAGCTAAGCTGATAGCTGATCGGCGCGAGCATTTCGATTTTTCCCACGTATTCTGCCAGCTGTCCGGCAATCGTCGCTCCGCCGAACGCCCCGGTAATAACCCCGATTAACGTGATGCCGATTTGAATTGTGGAAAGGAGCTGGTTCGGGTTTTCGGCGAGTTTTAACGCATAATTCGCCCGGGAGTCCCCGTCTTCCTTCATTTTTTCCAATCGGCCTTTTTTCGCGGTGACGATGGCAATTTCCGTCATGGCGAAAATCCCGTTGGCAATGATCAGGATGAAAATAATCAGAATAGAAGTCCATATACTATCCAAAAAGCAGTTCACCGTACCTTTATGACATATTTTTTAGGAGCATCCCTAATACCTTTATTATACCTAATTGCCTCCGTTCAATGTACCGCCTGTGCCAGGCTCTCCCGGGGTGCAGCAAAAGCAGGCGAAAGTGCCATCCATGCCAGCAGCCTTATTTCCATTGTTTTGCCAAAAGGCTGTATAGGAGGTGATTAAAATTATTCCGCATCATCTTCGTGAAGCGGTCTTAAAAAGAGAGCCTTAGTGAACAATGTTATCTCCCTCCCGCATTTTGTAAATTTTATCATTTGAGGTTTTTTCTTGTACATATTACACTAAGGAAAACTTAGAAAGATAAGAGGGGATTTTATTTTCATGATTTCATTTAAAAATGTAACGAAAAAATATGGGGAGGACAATCTGGCTGTTGATTCCATCAGTTTTACCGTCCGCCAGGGGGAATTTTTCGTCCTAATCGGCCCGAGCGGGAGCGGAAAAACGACGACGCTGAAAATGATGAATCGCTTGATTCCATTGACGGAAGGCACTATTTCCATCGATGGGAAAAATATTAACGATTATAACATCCATGAACTGCGCTGGAATATGGGATACGTTCTGCAGCAAATTGCCTTGTTTCCCCATATGTCGATTGAGGAAAACATTGCCGTTGTGCCGGAGCTGAAACAGTGGAAAAAGGAAAAAATCCGGAAGCGGGTTACCGAATTATTGGAAATGGTCGGGCTCGATCCGGATTCGTACCGGAACCGGATGCCCCATGAACTTTCCGGCGGGGAACAGCAGCGGGTCGGCGTCGTCCGGGCCCTCTCTGCAGATCCGGACATTATTTTAATGGACGAGCCGTTCAGCGCTTTAGACCCGATCAGCCGGGAAAAATTGCAGGAAGATATGATTCGGCTGAAAAAGGCGATTCACAAGACGGTCGTCTTTGTCACCCACGATATCCGGGAAGCGATAAAACTTGGGGGCCGAATTTGCCTGATGAATGAAGGGAAAATCGTGCAGCTGGGAACGCCGGAACAATTGCTGAACCGTCCGGCTAATGACTTTGTCCGAAATTTTGTCGGCGGAGCAAACAGCACGGACTCGGGCTTCGACCTGGAACAGTACATCCGTCCATCTGCTGAATCAACAGTCCAGCCTGGTCCGTCTATTTCGGCTTCGGCCACGCTGGAGGAAGTGCTGCACCAATTAGCCCGCTATGAACAGCTTTCCGTCGAAAAGGACGGAGAACGAATCGGGTTCGTCGACCGGCAAAAAATTATCGAATACTTCTCCCTGAAAACTACGGAAGGGGGAAGAGACCGTGAATAATTTTATCGACGTATTTGCAAACCGAAAAGAAGAGCTTTTCCAAGCGTTCGTCGAGCATATTCAAATTTCCTTTATCGCCATCTTTTTTGCCGTAATCATTGCCGTACCCTTAGGGATTTATTTGACGAAAAAGGCTAGGCTTGCCGAGAGCATGATCGGCATAACGGCTGTTTTGCAGACAATTCCTTCTCTCGCCTTGCTAGGGCTGATGATTCCGCTCCTAGGCATCGGCAAAGTCCCTGCCATCATAGCTTTAGTCATTTATGCGCTGCTTCCGATCCTCCGCAATACGTACACCGGCATTAAAGAGGTGGATGATTCCTACATTGAAGCGGCGATGGCGATGGGGATGAATGCCTGGAAACGGCTGTTCCGAGTAGAGCTGCCCCTGGCCATGCCGGTTATCATGGCAGGAATCCGAACGGCCATGGTGTTAATTGTCGGTACCGCCACCTTGGCAGCATTGATCGGCGCAGGCGGGTTAGGGGATATTATCCTTTTAGGAATCGACCGGAATAATGCGGAACTGATTATCCTCGGTGCAGTCCCTGCCGCCTTGCTGGCTATTTTATTTGATCTCCTCTTGCGGAAAATGGAAAAGCTGTCTTACAAAAAATCTCTGGCAGCTGCCGGGATCGTTGTCGTTTTTACAATTGGGATTTCCGTTCTCCCAAATTGGCTAAACAGCGAGGAAGACACGATTGTCATCGGCGGAAAGCTAGGATCGGAGCCGGAAATTTTAATTAATATGTACAAAATTTTAATCGAGGACGAAACCGATTTGCAGGTGGAGTTGAAGCCCGGTCTCGGGAAAACTTCTTTTCTGTTCAATGCCCTTGTATCGGGAAGCATTGATATTTACCCGGAGTTTACCGGAACAATCGTCACCCAATTTTTAGAGGAGACGGCGGTGAGCAATGACAAAGAAGAAGTGTATGAACAGGCAAAAACCGGGTTGTTGGAAAAGTTTAACCTTGTCCTCCTGGAACCGATGCAGTTTAACAATACGTATGCGTTAGCTGTCTCGGATTCCTTTGCCAACGAGCATCAAGTGGAGACAATTTCCGATTTGCGGGGTCTGGAAGAAGAAGTGAAAGCCGGATTTACCTTGGAATTTACCGACCGGGAAGACGGCTATATCGGCATCCAGGAAAAATACGGACTTGAATTTCCAAATCTCGTCACGATGGAACCGAAGCTGCGCTATACCGCCATCGAAGAGAACGACATTAATTTGCTCGATGCCTATTCCACGGACAGTGAACTGAGAAGGTACAACCTTACCGTGCTGGAAGATGACTTGGAGCTGTTCCCGCCGTATCAAGGCGCGCCGTTACTCCGAAAAGAAACATTGGAGGCATACCCGGAATTGGAAAATATTTTAAATCAGCTGGCAGGAAAGATTACCGATGATGAAATGCGGGAAATGAATTATGAAGTAGCCATCGAAGGGAAAAAGGCTTTCGATGTTGCCCGGGAGTTTTTGGAAAAAGAAGGACTACGTTAAAAGAGCAAGGGAATTTTTAAGCAGTTCGGTTGTGGTAGAAAAAAGGAAAGGCTAAGCTAACTAACAGGTGAAATCACCCGCATTTAGCGATAAACGCAGAGGTTTTAATATCCTCTGCGTTTTTTAAACTTCTTTCGCTATAGTACCAGCTGATACAATAAAACCTATTTATATATTTTAAATGTAAAAGCCAATCATTGCCGAAATAAAACCAACTATAATTGAAGAAAGAACATATATAATAGCTAATTTAATTTTGTTTGATTGTATTAGAGTGATGGTTTCGTACCCGAAGGTTGAGAAAGTTGTAAATCCACCACAAAAACCTGCACCGCCAAAAAGCAATAACCACTCGCCAATATCGTTTGAAATGTAAAATTGTGTAAATAATCCAAGTAAAAACGAACCTGTGATATTTATTACCCAAGTACCTATTGGAAATGGAAATGCTTTTTGAGTTCTTTTACTAATGAAGTTTCCCGCTATAAATCTGGCTGCTGCACCTAAAGAACCACCGATTCCTATAATCCAAATCATGTTACATCACTTCTCTTTTTCGTGCTATAGCTAAATTGTGACCTGCATATGCCAGCACAATCCCCAAAACTGTAGATGCCAGCACATAGAGAATCGCTGTTAAAATAAGACCGTTTTGAAATAAATTAAGGGTCTCCACTGAAAAAGTTGAAAAAGTTGTAAAAGAACTGATAAATCCTGTTCCAATTATCAGTGTAAACTCAGGTCTTATTTTTTTGTTTTGGCTGACATATGTTAGAAACCACCCAAGAATAAAACATCCAATGAGGTTAATTATAAAGGTCCCAAAAGGAAATCCATTGTTTGTATGTATCCATTCACCCAAGGCAAACCTGCATATAGCTCCAAAAAAACCACCAATCATTACCAATAATATATTTATTTCAAACACCTCACTGTCTCTCATCTTTGTACTAAACTGCCCCGTTAGCTGAATACCTTGAACTATTTGTTAATTTTAACATTAAATAACATAACCCTAAAAATTTTCTCGAATAAAGAAAGAAACCGAGGGCAAACACTCGGTTCCGGAATTATTCGATTGTAAACTGTGCAGCGAAATAATACGTATCATAGTCGCCGGGCTGTCTAAAGTCCAATATATCCTTTACGATCCGGTAATTTCCGGCATCCAGTTTGCCGTAGAGCCATTCCCAATCCGCCGTCCATTCCTGGACGTCGCCTGGAGGAAGGTCAAAGCCGATATCATGAAAGCCATAATTGTCCTCTAGGATAACCGGAACTTGATACCATTTTCCCTTGATTTCCTTTTCCAAAGAAAAATACTCCCCATACGTGCATTGCTTGTCCGAGTTATTTTCTATAATGACCGTTAATCCGGACGGAGACACCGAATCTTCGTTGACCGTCATCGTTACACCATCCAAGTTGTTCACCGTATCATACGGAGTCGGTTCCCAGTCAGTCCCCTCAGATGCCTGACGATCTGAACCGGCGCATGCGGAAAAAAGCGTGATGCTTAACGCCAAAAAAAGCAGCAGCAAATTTTTCATCCAATCCCCCCTTTATTAAAATAGACGCAAGTAAAGGATATTAGTTACTTTCCTAATGGCTTAAACATAAAAAAATAGCATACGTGAAAGTATGCTATTTCCCTGCATGCCTATGGCTCGGGCAAACATTCGATTGTATATACCCCGCGGGAGGTGCTTATAATAAGCCGGGTGCCGTCAAATTCATATAAGGCCGACTCTTCCAACGGAATTTCGTATTGTTCCGAAGGGAGCGGCTCGTAATGCTCCGGCGTCGTTTCAATCACTCCCGAGCCGTTTAAGTTTAACGCATACATCGGTTCGTAATCATCGATGCGCTTCGTCGCTTTGGAATACGAGATGGCGCTTAAATCCATCAGCGTTTCATCAAAGTCGTCCAGTTCATGCTTCATAATCTTAAGCTTTCTCCCGTTCCATTCCCTGAGCTTGTCATGCACTTCTTCAATCGTTAAAAACCGGTGTACCATGCAATCCCTCCGTATATCCGTGTCTTCCTCTTATTAGGTTTCCTTTTTTAAAAGAAAACATACCGGCTGGCGTTACGGAAAAATATTATAGATTTGCGAACTGTTCGGAGTATTTCATAAGCCTGCCGTTAAACAGCGCAAAATTTTCCGCATCGGCAGCTCCCCGAAATAGGCTTATCCATGGTAATGAACAGCATCTTGTTTCATACACTATACAAAGCACATTTGGGGGGATGCATGATGTCCATGACGAAGGAGCTCGAATATGCCATTGAGGAAATTACGGAAGTTGCGAAGGGCTTTGGACTTGATTTTTACCCGATGCGTTACGAAATTTGTCCGCCAGACATCATTTATACATTTGGTGCTTACGGGATGCCGACGCGTTTTTCCCATTGGAGTTTCGGAAAGCAATTTCACCGGATGAAGCTGCAGTATGATTTGGGCTTAAGCCAGATTTACGAGCTCGTCATTAATTCGGATCCGTGCTACGCCTTTTTGCTCAATACGAATACGCTCATTCAAAATAAGCTGATTATCGCCCACGTTTTGGCCCACTGTGATTTTTTCAAAAACAATGTCCGCTTTACCAACACAAGGCGGGATATGGTGGAGAGCATGACGGCTACGGCGGAGCGGATTGCCGAGTATGAAATGATTTACGGCAAAGATGAAGTGGAGAAGTTTTTAGATGCGGTCCTGTCCATTCAGGAGCATATTGACCCGTCACTCATGCGTTCAAAATTAAACTATGACGATGTAGAGGACGAGGAAGAAGAAGTGACAAAGCCGCAAACGCCGTATGATGATTTATGGGGGTTAGACGAGAAGCCGAAGGAGAAGAAAACCCGGAGCAAGAAAAGGAAAAAATTCCCGCCCCGTCCGGAGAAGGATTTATTGCTTTTTATTGAGGAGTACAGCCGGGAGCTGGAGGACTGGCAGCGGGATGTGCTGACGATGATGCGGGAGGAAATGCTTTATTTCTGGCCGCAGCTGGAGACGAAAATTATGAACGAAGGGTGGGCATCTTACTGGCATCAGCGGATTATGCGGGAACTGGATTTGACGACGGAGGAAACGATTGAGTTTTCCAAGCTGAATGCGAACGTCGTCCAGCCGTCCCGGACGACGATTAATCCGTATTATTTAGGCTTGAAAATTTTTGAGGATATTGAGGAACGGTACAACAACCCGACGGAGGAAATGCGGGAGCGGGGCGTGAAGCCGGGGTCCGGCCGGGAGAAAATTTTTGAAGTCCGGGAAATCGAATCGGATATTTCCTTTATCCGCAATTATTTGACGAAGGAACTGGTGGAGCGGGAAGATATGTATTTGTTTGAGAAAAAAGGCCGGGATTACCGGATTACGACGAAGGAATACGAAGAAGTCCGGGATCAGCTCGTTAACATGCGGGTGAACGGCGGCTTTCCGTATATTACCGTAGAAGACGGAGATTATTTGCGCAACGGAGAGCTCTATTTAAAGCATGGCTATGAAGGGATTGAACTCGATCTTCATTATTTGGAAAACGTCCTGCCGTATATATACCAGCTTTGGGGCAGAACAGTTCACATGGATACGGTCGTCGACGGACAGCAGACACTCTTTTCCTACGACGGAAAACGGGTGACGAAGCGAAGTTTGTAGATTAATTTTGTCGGTAAAGCAGTAAGAAAGAATGACAAGGTCCTAAAATAAAAGTTTGTTATAAAATCCAGTGTATACTGGAATTTTTTTTGGTCTAAATAATTTTATAATTCAAAATATATTGACCGTTATAACATGGAGTAATATAATGCAGGTAATTAATGTAACTGCCCTATGCAGATGGACAAGCCGTTTCAAGGGGAAGCCGGGTGAAAATTGCAGATTTAGACACAGGCATGATCAGGTCAGCCAAGCAGGTAAAATTGCCAAAACGGGCGTAGTTCCGCCGGAGGAATTGATTATTGGCGGCTTATTTGACCCGTTCTTGGAAGAGCTGAAGAACAAAAATATTACTATCATGTTTAAGCAGGAGGCATGGCCAAAAAATTTGTATAAGACCGGGCAATCCTAACGATGGGGCGAATGGTTTCGCCCTTTTAAAGTTAAAAAAATATAATCAAGCCGCGCGCAAATATGACATCGACGGCGCATTTGGAAGCTAACCTCCGATTGTCCTTTATAGACATATATAAGCGATTTGCGACACAAAATAGGACCGTGGAGGTGAAATAGTTGGACCGTAAAACGAGCAAGCAATTAAATACGGGTTTTAGCGATAAGCAAAAGGTGAGGAAACATTTGTCAAAGGAATTTGACCATGAGTTTGCCAACGAACCCCTTAGCGAAACGGAAAAGCTGAACAACAAAAAAACGAAAAAACGCCAATAAGTGCAACAGGTGCCAGGCACTCCAATGAACTGCGGATGTCAGGCACCTGTAACTTTTCCCGGAAACGGGCCGTCTATTAAGTTAAACCTGAATTATTCATAGAAAACTTTTGATAAATTTTGAATGCCTATCTATCAAGCATTTCAACCGAATTGATCATGCATCAAATAAATGAAAAAAGAATCCATTTCTGTTAAAGTTAAATCACCACAAAATAACCACAGAAAGGATTCTTATAATGGCTACTTTACCGCAATTAACGTTAGATTTCAATCGTCAAATTAAATTGTCAAATGATGGGGGTTCTCTTTCTTCTGATACA
>NZ_BMEV01000006.1 GCF_014637175.1 Compostibacillus humi
TGACTATATTTTACCAAAAAGGGATGTTTTTTTGTTCATTTTTAGATATAATGTTGTGAATTCTTTCAGTCATATCAAGTGTTTACTAGTGTTTTTCGACTGCGAAAGTTGAGCTCTATATTCCTATGAAAAACTTCTTGAAACCGGGGACGAAAACTATCCTTTTGCCTCCATCCGCAACGAGCATGACCCGGCGGGCATGTGCTATACGTCGGCAACAACAGGGAAACCAAAAGGGGTCGTCTATTCCCACCGTGCCATTGTTCTCCACAGCTATGCTTTAGGTTTGGCAGATACGGCGGCCATTTCTGAATCCGACGTGTCCATGCCGGTAGTGCCCCAATTTCATGCCAATGCCTGGGGAACTCCTTTCGCCTGCACCTGGTTTGGCACGACCCAAGTGTTCCCGGGGCCGCGGTTCACTCCGGAAAGACTCGCATCCTTTATCGAAAAATATAAGGTGACGATTACTGCCGGTGTTCCTACGATTTGGCTTGCCCTCTATCAAGTTTTGGAAAAGGGGAATTACGATACTTCCAGCTTGCGGGCTGTATTATGCGGCGGTTCGGCTGCACCCCTCGGTTTAATCAAAGCTTTTGAGGAAAAGCTGAACATTCCTTTCTATCACGCTTATGGAGCAACGGAAACGACGCCGCTGGCCACGTTCTCCCGGTTAAAGAGCTATCAGCAAGATTTGCCGGAGGAGGAAAAATTAGTGGAGCGGACAAGGCAAGGTATTCTCGTTCCCGGTTTGGAGATGAAAGTGATCGGAAATGACGGAAAAGAAGTGGCTTGGAACGATAAAGAAATGGGCGAACTGCTGCTCAGAGGCAATTGGATTGCGGATGAATATTATAACGATGAACGGAGCCGTGACAGTTTCGTCGACGGATGGTTCCATACCGGGGATGTAGTAACCGTCGATGAAGAAGGCACAATTAAAATTATCGATCGGACGAAAGATTTAATTAAAAGCGGCGGCGAATGGATTTCTTCCGTTGATTTGGAAAACGCTCTCATGGCCCATGATGCAGTATTTGAAGCCTGTGTCGTGGCGGTTCCAGACGAAAAATGGCAAGAACGGCCGGTTGCTTGTGTCGTATTAAAAGAGGGTTATGATGGAGCCAAGCTGAAAGAGGAATTGCTCGACTTTCTCCGTCCGCAGTTTCCGAAGTTTTGGCTGCCGGAAGATGTTATTTTCATGAAAGAAATACCGAAAACTTCCGTCGGAAAATTTTTAAAACGGGCACTAAGGGAACAAGTAAAGGATTTGGTGAAACAGTAATATTGAGCAGCATAAACAAGGATGCCTGCATGGGCATCCTTGTTTTGTCCGCATTATTCTCTTTCTTCCAGTTCCTTTTTATACTGCTCAAATTCTTTCCGCGTGCAGCGGACCCAATGATTCGGACGAATTTCCCGGAATTCCGGTTCCTCGCTCATATCATGGATCGAAGGATCATAGACAATCCGTTTCCGGTTTCTTTCATATTCCGGGTCTGGGAGCGGAATGGCAGAAAGAAGGGATTTCGTATAAGGATGGACTGGATTGTTATACAGTTCATCACTGTCTGCAAGCTCAACGAGATTCCCCAAATACATGACACCAATCCGGTCACTAATATATTTCACCATGGACAAATCATGGGCAATAAATAAATAGGTTAAGCCCCGTTCTTTCTGCAGTTTCTTCAGCAAGTTGACTACTTGCGCCTGAATGGATACGTCCAGGGCGGAAATCGGCTCGTCGGCAATAATAAATTCCGGTTCTACGGCAAGCGCCCGGGCAATACCGATTCTTTGGCGCTGCCCGCCGCTAAATTCGTGCGGAAAACGGGTAGCGTGTTCCCGGTTTAAACCGACAACTTCTAAGAGCTCCTCTACCCTTTCTCTTCGCTCCTGTTCATTTTTGACCAAGCCGTGGACATCCAAACCTTCGGCAATTATATCCATAACATTCATCCGCGGGTTTAAGGACGAAGAAGGGTCTTGGAATATCATTTGCATTTTCCGGTTAAATTTCAGCAATTCTTCCTTCGATTTTTTCCCATGGACGTCTTCATTATTAAATAGTACTTGTCCGCCAGTAGCTTCGTAGAGACGGATAATCGTTCTACCTGTCGTTGATTTTCCGCTTCCCGATTCCCCTACTAAACCGAACGTTTCTCCCCGGTAAATGTCGAAGGAAACATCATCGACCGCTTTAATTATTTTTTTTCGGCCAGCTGGAAAATATTTCTTTAAATTTTTTACTTCCAGTATTTTTTCTCGTTCCATTATGCTTTACCTCCCGTTTTTGCAAATCCTTCCATCCGTTTCTTCACAGATGCTGGAGGCTCAATTTTCGGGGCATGTTCATGAAGCAGCCATGTTGCCGCATAATGGGTATCGGAAATTTGAAACATCGGCGGTTCCTTTACCAAATCGATTTCCAGGGCAAATTTGTTTCTTGGCGCAAACGCATCCCCTTTTGGCGGATTTAACATATCCGGCGGACTGCCTGGAATAGCATACAGTTCTTCTTCTTCACTGTCTAACGTCGGCATGGATCCGAGCAGCCCCCATGTATATGGATGCCGCGGGTCGTAGAAAATATCATCGACCGTGCCCATTTCGACAATTTTTCCGGCATACATCACCGCCACCCGGTCGGCAACGTTTGCCACCACACCAAGATCGTGGGTAATAAAAATTATGGCACTTTCCGTCTGCTTTTGAATATCTTTCATCAGTTCCAATATTTGGGCCTGAATCGTCACATCAAGTGCTGTCGTCGGTTCATCGGCAATTAGCAACTTCGGGTTGCAGGCAAGGGCAATGGCGATGACGACCCGCTGGCGCATCCCACCGGAAAATTGGTGCGGATATTGATTAATCCGTACTTCCGGATGGGGAATTCCTACCTGGTCGAGCAATTCGACTGCTTTTTTCCGCGCTTCCGTACGGCTCAGCCCCTGGTGTTTGATTAATCCTTCCATAATCTGGTTTCCGACTTTCATCGTCGGGTTTAAGGAAGTCATCGGATCCTGGAACACCATGGAAATATCTGCTCCGCGAATTTTTTGCATTTCCTTATTTGACTTTTTAACCAGATCTTCCCCTTCAAACAGAATTTGCCCCGACTTAATCTCCGCCTGCGGTTTCGGCAACAGCCCCATAATTGCACTCGTCGTCACCGATTTCCCTGACCCGGATTCCCCGACGATGGCAAGGGTTTCTCCTTTATTGACATGGAAATTTACGCCCCGGACAGCTTGTACTTCCCCGTTATACGTATGAAATGATACTCTAAGGTCTTTTACTTCCAGTAATTTACTCACGTTTTCCACCTGCCTTCCTATTTATGCATTTTCGGATCAAATGCGTCCCGCAATCCGTCTCCAATGAGGTTAAATGCAATCATAATGACCGAAATCATAATTGCCGGGAACCAAAGCATATAAGGGTAAAGCATTATATTGTCAAACCCGGTATTAATTAACGTACCTAACGATGCCTGCGGAGGCGTAATTCCTAGACCGATAAAGCTTAGGAATGCTTCGAAGAATATCGCATCCGGAATAGTAAACATCGTATTAATAATGATGATTCCGCTAATATTCGGCAATAAATGTTTAATAATAATTCTCTTGTTCGATTGCCCTAACGTACGTGCCGCCAGGACAAACTCCTGGTTTTTCAGCTTCATTACTTCCCCGCGGACAATACGGGCCATTCCTGTCCATCCGGTAATCGTTAACGCAATGACAATTGACGTAATGCCTGGATCTAATACGAGCATCATCAGCAAAATAACGACGAGGCTCGGAATACCGACTAATACTTCCAAAATCCGCATCAGCACGTCATCGACTTTGCCGCCGTAGTATCCGGCAATCCCTCCATAGGCCACACCGATGACAAGACTGATAAGGGCAGCGATAAAGGCAATTAATAAGGAAACTTTTGTACCTTCCCACAGCCTTGTCCATTGGTCACGGCCAAGGGAATCCGTTCCTAGCCAGAAATATTCATCTTCCATGCCTTTTGCTTCATATACCCGGTAAGTCGCCCGGACTTCCGCGGAATTTTTGCTTCCGTCTCCTTCACTGAGCACTTCAATATCAATAAAATCTTTTTGGTTATCGTAACGGGAGTAGGCATTATTTGTTGCTTCTTCCACGTTGCTTCCCTTGAATTCATCCCGCAGTACGCCTTCAAATCCGGGGATTGGCAAATTCTCCAATACCGGTACCCGTGCAGGCATCTTTGCCCGTGCCAAGTCTTGGTCATCAATGCCGTGATCGTTCATTGTCGGGCCAACGAAACTCATAATAATGATAATGATTAGAAGAATAACACTTAGTACTGCAAATTTATTTTTGAAAAAAGTCCTTCGCGCATCCTGAAAAAAAGTACGGCTCGGTCCGGATATTTTTTCGCTCGTATCCTCTTTTTGCTGAGCAAGGACGAACAGTTCCTTTGGTGCACTTTCTGTTGATGAATGTTTCATTTTTTCCATATCAGCTGTTGTTCCCTCCAATCCGAATCCTTGGATCAATGAGTCCATATAGGAGGTCAATGATTAAAATAATGGCAACGAATAGTGCCGCAAAAAGCAGGGTCGTGCCCATAATCGTCGGGTAGTCATTCATAATAACCGAATTGACAAATTGTTCCCCGATTCCTGGGATGGCAAAGATTTGCTCAATTACCATGGAGCCGGTCATTAAACTGACAGCCATCGGTCCAATCACTGTAATTAAGGGGATTAAGGCGTTACGCAAACCATGTTTGAAGACAATCCCCACTTCTCCAATCCCTTTTGCCCTTGCCGTCTTAATATAATTGGAACCCATCACTTCTACCATTTCCGTCCGTACGAAACGGGCAGCCGTCGCCATCGGGAAGATCATCAGCGCCATCGTCGGCAATACGGTATGTTTAAAATCCCCCCATAAGGCAACCGGGAACCATTGTAATTCTGACGCAAAAAAGTATTGTAAAATACCTGCGAATACGAAGTTGGGGATGGAGGTACCTATTACAGCGATAATTGTTGAGGTATAATCAAGAAAACCGTTATGGAAAACGGCAGCAATCAGACCTAAAAGAACTCCCAGTATCGTCCCCACAACTAACGCTTGGGCTCCCAATTGAGCAGATGGTCCTATTCTATCCATTAAAATATCCGTAACAGGTGTGTTGCTGAAGGCGAAGGATATACCTAAATCACCTTTGACTAATCCTGCTAAGTAATTCACGTATTGTACCGGCACCGGATCATTCAGGCCGTATTTTTCTAAAACAATTTGCTTTTGTTCTTCTGATAATTTATCCTCGGCATTAAGCGGACTGCCGGGCAGCATTTTCATTAAAAAGAAGGACAGTGTCGCAATAATAAATAATGTAATTAACATGTAAACGACACGCCGCAAAACATAACGAACCATTCTCGCACCTCCCTGAATAAACGATGAAAAATAAAAAATGTTCTATATTATAAGATTTGTTCACAAAAATGGAACAAGAGAGCACGACTTGCCCATGCCCTCTTGTTTATTGTTGTTATTTATCCTTATTCAGCTGATCCAACACTAGCCCATTTATATTCATAAGTAGCTCCAAATGGGTTTACGTGTACACCTTGTACTTTCGGAGATACTAATTGGGCTTCTGCACTTTGGTAAATAGGTGCAATGGCAGCATCTTCAAATAGGATTTTTTCTGCTTCTAAGAAGTTTTCGTAACGGGCGGCATTATCTGTTGCCAATTCAGATTGTGCTTCTTGCAACAATGCATCATACTCTTCGTTAGAGTAGCCCATCTTGTTGTTTCCGCCATCGGTAATCCATAGGCTTAAGAATGTGAATGGGTCAAGATAGTCTGGACCCCATCCGGAAATTTGCAGATCATAGTCCATGTTTGTATCTAAATCAAGACGTTGTTCAAATGGAACGTTTTTCAAATTAACCGTTAAACCAGGCAGGTTCGTTGATAATTGGTTAGCAACGTATTCGTTCATCACTTTCGATGTTTCGCTATCGCCGCCAAGCAATTCAAGTTCTAGTGAATCGATGCCTAATTCTGCCAATCCTTTTTCCCAGTACTCTTGAGCTTTTTCAAGATCGAAAGTAACGAGGTCGCCGTTTACTTCACGGAAGTCTTCCTCAGAGTCAGGCAAGTTCACGAAATCTTTAGGAATTAGACCGTTCGCAACGATGGAACCGTTGTTCAAGATTTCATTAACGAGAGCATCTTTGTTGAAGCCCATGCTGATCGCCTTGCGGATATTTACGTTAGCTAACGCTTCATTTCTTGTTTGGTTCATCTTAATGTAGAATACTGCAGTTTCTGGTACTACTTGGTAATCTTCATGGGTAGAATATTGGTCTACTAAGTCAGAAGAAATTGTAGCACGGTCTACAGAACCTTCTTCATAAAGTCTTACAGACGTAGCTGGGTCTTTAACGACTACGTGGTTAATACGGTCAACTTGTACCGTGTCAGCATCCCAGTAGTTTTCGTTTTTCACAAGATCCCATTCTTGGGCAGTGCTTGTCCAGTTTTCCAGCGTGTATGGTCCGTTAAACAGTAATGTATCAGTACTTGTAGCGAATTTATCGCCTTGCTCTTCAACGAATTTTTCGTTTAATGGCATGAACGTGCTAAATGTTGTTAAAGATTCGAAGTATGGAACTGGCTGTTCCAGTTCAACTACTAATGTATAGTCATCTTCAGCTGTAACACCTAATTCTTCTACAGGCACTTCACCTTCGTTAACAGCTTCCGCGTTTTTAATGACGCCGCTCATCATGTATGGACCGTATTCGGATCCAGTGTTCGGGTCTACCGCTCTTTGCCATGCATAGACGAAGTCATGTGCGGTTACCGGATCGCCATTAGACCATTGTGCGTCTTCACGCAATGTAAACGTCCAAGTTAATCCGTCTTCGCTTACTTTGTGTCCTGTTGCAATTCCTTCAACAGGCTGTGCATTTTCATCTAATCGGTAAAGACCTTCCATTGTTGCTCCGATAAATTGGAAACCAAATTCGTCAGTTGCCATGGACGGATCCATGGATGGAATGGTGTCTCCGTTTATAAAATGAAGTACATTTTCTCCATCTGCACTGTCTGCAGATTGTTCTGTGCCTTCGCCTTCAGTTGCAGCGTCTTCAGAATCTCCGCCGCCACAGGCAGCTAATAGGCCTAGCAATAAGCCAAACGCTAAAAGCAGCGCCCATTTTTTGAGCTTCATGTCGCTTCCTCCTTGGTGTCATTTTTCTGAAAATTTCAGAAAATGTATTTTTATACAAAAATTGTATGGTTATAATTATAAGCCTCTTTCGCAAAAAATGTAAAGGAAATGTTTTAAGTAGTTTAAAAATAATTCAATTTTCTATTTAGGGAATTATCGGAATAATGCGGGTTCCACCGACATTCTCGCGGGATGACAGCTTTCTTCTCCAGTGGTATAATGACGAACAGCCGAAGATTAAACAGCGAAATCATTTAGCGACATCAAAGGTGTACAATAATTATTTTTGGCCATTAAAACAGAAAATATTGATAGAAAAAAATAATGAATGGTGGATATGATGAAGAAAAAGAACTTCTATATTTTAATGATAAATCTTATTTTGTCCTTCGCCGTTTTTTTTATGAACGGTACGGAAAATACGTGGACAGACTACATTAATGTTCTCTTTTATATCACTTTTGGCTATCTCATCGTTGCCCTCTTTCTCTATACGAAAAAAGGAGGATTTTATGACGGGGTAACCTTTAGCTTCCGGAGGTTTATCAGTATGATGTCGAAAAACACGGATTACATGGAGGAATGGAAAGAACGGCCCCTTCCCTCGAAAAAAGTTAACGAATCCTTCTATTCCGTTGTCCGTTTCCAGGCCATTGCCTTAATGCTTATATTTCTACTAACATTTTTAATGTATATGCTCAACCTATAAATTCTCTTGATACCCTTTCCCCGGCTTTTCTTGACAATATTATGAAAATTCAATATGATAGTATTAATTATTTAGGGCTACGGCTATCTACTATTGGTATCGGGAAAGGAGCTGTAATATAGAAATGAGTGTGAAAGTTGCAGTGTTTGGACGTCAAGAAACGGTTTCAAAAATAGAAAATTTGCTGCACACTGAACGGGATACGGAGATCGTTCCCTTTGTTTATGAAAATGAATCTGAAACTGTCGAATTATTTGAAAAGGCTTTCATGTGTGATTTCTATTTGTTCACCGAAAAAATTTCCTATCAATTTGTCAAAAAGAAAATAGAAAAAAAGAAGCTGCCAGCTGTTCAAGTGCCCTATGACGACCAGGTATTCCTTACATCTCTCTACCATCTAAAGGGAAAACAGGATGTTAAGCGAATTTCCGTTGACTATCACGATGAACAGATCGTTCAAAGAGTATTGCAAGACGTAAACTTGCCAAAAAACCAATTTTTTATTTATGACTATGGATTAGAACTTGAGGTCAGCTTGGAATCCATCCTTTCACATCATCTTAAGCTATGGCAGGAAGGAAAAATAGATTATGTGCTAACCTCCGCTCCATCGGTGGAAAAGGAATTAAAGGCACAAAACATTCCGGTAATCGCTATGACCATCCCGGCGATTAACCTTATGCAGACGATTGACGAATTGAAAACGAAGATTAAATTAAGCCAAAGTACGGGCGCACAAGTCGTTACAGGTTATATTGAACTGGAGCAAACCGGAAAGAAAAACGAGGAACTGGAAAGCAAAATGGAAAAATTGTCAGAAATATTAACAGAATTTTGCAAAAAAACTGATGCTGCCTTTTTCCCGACAGCATCGAATCAATATGTTTTATTTGGCACGAAAGCGGTCATTAAACATCTGACAAATCATTACCGTGATTATCCGCTCCTCCGGGAAATTAAAGCAACATTGGAATGTCCTGTAAATATCGGCTACGGATTAGGATTAACGGCAAAACAGTCGGAAGTTCATGCCAAGCTAGCTTTGGCAGCATGCAAAGAATCCGGCAGCGGACATTGCTTTATCATCAATGAACGCCAGGAAAAGATAGGTCCAATCGGAGTGAAGAAGGAATTTGACGCATCGAAACTCTATCAGGATCTCATTCATAAAGCCCGGCTGAATAATGAACTGTCCTATAATTTTATCGATTTTATCCGTTCCCGAAACAACGAACCGTTCTCTTCCAATGATATCGCCAAATTCTATAACGTGACAAAACGAAGTGCAGAACGGACGGTTAACAAGTTACTATCCGGCAATGTCATTAAAGTTTCCGGAGAAGAAAGACCTTATCAAAAAGGCCGGCCAAGGAAATTATTTACGTTGAACCAGTAAGGCAAAACCAAATAGCCTTCTTGTCATTAGATGGAGTTTTTGAGTCTGATTACAAGAAGGCATTTTTTATATCCTTTGGTTCGCTTCTTAACTTGCTCTTGCCATTTAACTAAATTTCATTAGTAGAATTTTACTAGGCTGAAAAATCTATTAAAATATTTTGTTCCCAAACTTTGGTATATTTGAAAAAATAGGCGGCGATTACTTATTGGAATAAATGAAATAACACTAATCCAATTAATTTTCCAAAAAAAATTAATGAAAATTTTCTAAATAGGTTGTATAATAGGAAACAGATTCAAGATTGCGATATCTTGAATTAAAAAAGAACAATAATAGGAGGGTCTACACAGATGAGACAAAAGAAGTGGTTTTTACTGCTTGTTCTTGTTTTGTCGCTCAGCTTAATTCTAGCTGCATGTAGCGGCGGTAGTGACGATGCAGACAGCGACGACTCAGGAACGGAACAAAGTGAAGGAGATACTAGCAGCGAGTCCGGTTCAGACGAAGGCGCTGAAGAGTCTGGGGACGCAGAGCAAGTATTGAACGTTAACATTCGTACCGAACCACCTTCACTGCACCCTGGTCTGGCTACAGATACAACTTCAGGAGCTGTGCTTAACCAAGTATTCGAAGGGTTAATGCGCATTAACCAGGAAGGTGTTGCAGAGCCAGCAATGGCGGCAAGTGAGCCTGAAATTTCAGACGACTTGCTGACATATACGTTTACGATTCGTGATGATGCTGTTTGGTCTAACGGAGACCCAGTTACTGCCCACGACTTTGAATATGCATGGAAATGGGTATTAGACCCTGAAAATGCAGATACAGACTACGCATACCAGCTCTATGTCATTAAAGGAGCCCAAGATGCGAAGGAAAATGGCGGTTCTTTAGATGACGTCGGAGTGAAAGCGCTTGACGACAAAACTTTAGAAGTTACTTTGGAACAGCCAACACCATACTTCTTAGATTTAACAGCATTCTACACTTATTATCCTGTGAACAAAAACGTTGCTGAAGCTAATCCAGAATGGGCACTTGAAGCCGGCGAGGATTACGTAACAAACGGACCATTCTTGCTGGATACTTGGGAGCATAAAAATAAAGTCGTACTTACGAAAAACCCTGATTACTGGGATGCAGATACTGTAAAACTAGAAACAATCAACATGTTTATGGTTGATGATGAAAATACTGCTTTGGAAATGTTTAACGCTGGTGAACTCGATTGGGTTGGATCACCAACTGACTCTGTTCCATTAGCAGCAATTCCTTCCTTGAAAGATGAAGGAAAACTTAATATTTCTCCTCTTGCTGGTGTATACTACTATGCATTTAACACAGAAGCAGAGCCATTTAATAATGAAAATATCCGTAAAGCATTTGCTTTAGCTATTAACCGTCAAGGTATTATTGAAAACATTACAAAAGGTGAACAACAGCCTGCAATGGCGTTAGTACCGCCTTCAATTTGGGAAGAAAATAACGAAGGATACTTTGCAGATAATGATGTAGAAAAAGCGAAAGAATACTTAGAAAAAGGATTGGAAGAACTTGGATTAGATTCCTTGCCAACAATCCAGCTATCTTATAACACTAGTGAAGCACATGCAGTTATCGCACAAGCTGTTCAAGACATGTGGAACCAAAACCTTGGTGTAGAAGTAGAGCTTAATAACGAAGAATGGAACGTATACCTGGATACAATGGGTGCAGGCAACTTCCAAGTTGGACGGATGGGCTGGCTAGCAGACTTTAACGACGCCATCAACTTCCTCGAAATCTTTGAGTCTGTTGGCGGAAACAACTACACCAACTGGGAAGATGCTGAGTATCAAGAATTGTTGGTACAATCCAGAACAGAAACTGACCCAGAAGCACGTAAAGAAATCTTAAGAGAAGCAGAGGCAATCTTTATGGATGCGATGCCAATTGCACCAATTTACTTCTATACAAACGTATGGACTGCTAAAGACTACGTGAAAAACATTGAAGTATCCGGACTTGGTGACGTTCAGTACAAGTGGGGATACATTGAAAAGTAATAGATAGATAGCAAGCTGAAGTGAATCCAAAATAAGGAAACATTTCTTTATGTTTCCTTATTTTGGTTCATTGCTTGAATATCTTTTCCTAGTTTCAGAGAAAAATAGACACAAATATGTTTTACCCATAACGAAACAGTGAACACCTTCCCAGAAATACAGACATCAGTATTTCTAGTTAGATAGACTAAAGTTTATTATTTTTCCTTAACGAGGAATTGCAGGGGTGGCTTGTTTCACCTCTTTTTTTACGTTTTTGAAGGGGTTCATACAAACAACAGCAGGGTGACTAGTTTTGCCTATCCCCAAAGCGGTAATGAAGATAATGCGGGGATGCAAGACCGGCACAACCCAATCAGGAAAATTTCATGCGGGAAGGACGCCCCCTCCCCTGAATGTAGCTTCACATTATTGGAGGTGTGTAAATTGGCAAAGTATTTATTAAAAAGAATTGCCTATATCTTTTTGTCGCTTTTCTTAATCATTACAGTCACATTCTTTTTAATGCAAATTGCTCCAGGAAGTCCATTTGCCTCGGAGCGGAAAATGACTCCTGCCTTGGAAAAGCAAATGGAAGAAGCATATGGGTTAAACGATCCGATTCATGAACAATACCTCGACTATCTTGTAAACGCTTTAACGTTTGATTTTGGCCCATCGTTTAAATATGTCGGACAAGATGTCATGGATATTATTTTGAGAGGGTTCCCGTATTCCCTTGTATTGGGGCTTGAGGCGCTATTTATCGCTACCGGCTTTGGAATATTATTCGGCGTTTTCGCTGCGCTGAAACATAATAAATTCGGCGACTATGCTGCAATGGTTATTGCCGTTTTGGGCATTTCCGTACCAAGCTTTATTATGGCGACAATCTTACAATATATTTTTGCCATTAAGCTAAATATGTTCTCCGTTGCCAGAATGGAGTCTTTTGCAGATACGATACTGCCTGCATTAGCATTGGCGACAACCCCTCTTGCCTTTATCGCCCGGTTAATGCGTTCCAGCATGCTGGATGTATTAAACTCGGATTACATTAAAACGGCAAAATCAAAAGGGATGAGCCAGCGAATCGTTACGTATAAACACGGGTTAAGAAACGCGCTGCTCCCGGTTATTTCTTATATGGGCCCATTGGTTGCGTCAATTTTAACCGGAAGCTTCGTTATCGAGAAAATTTTCGGTATACCAGGGCTTGGCAGTGAATTCGTAACGAGCATTACAAACCGGGACTATACCGTCATTATGGGAACTACTGTGTTTTTTAGTGTAATTCTCCTATTCTGCGTGTTGCTCGTCGATATCATATACGGAATCGTTGATCCGAGAATTAAGTTGGATGCAAAAGGCGGTGAGAAATAATGGAAAAATTGCAGCTATCGAATGAAGATTTTCAGCCACTACATATCGACCAGACAGAATCGGAAAAAATCGCCGGAGAAAGTACTTCCTATTGGAAGGATGCTTGGAGAAGATTCCGCAAAAATAAACTTGCCATAGCGGGAATCGTCATACTATTGCTTTTAGGATTTATGGCGATTTTCGGGGAGTCGATTTCCGGACATAACTACCGGGATACCGACTTGATGTCTACGAACCTGGAGCCCAGCTCTGAACATTGGTTTGGAACCGATAATTTAGGCCGTGATATTTTTGCAAGAACGTGGGACGGCGCCAAAATATCCTTATTTATCGGATTAATGGCTGCATTTTTAGACCTGATTATCGGGGTAATCTGGGGAGCCATCGCCGGTTACTTTGGCGGTAAAGTGGACGAGTATATGATGCGGATTGCGGATATTTTGTACGGACTTCCGTATCTCTTAGTCGTTATTTTGCTCATGGTTGTGATGGGTCAGGGAATTTGGACGATGATTATCGCCATGGTCATCACCGGATGGATTAACATGGCAAGGATTGTCCGCGGCCAAGTGCTGCAGCTTCGTTCGGAAGAATACGTGCTCGCCTCCCGCTCTCTCGGCGCAAGCAATATGCGGCTGTTATTCAAGCATCTCATTCCAAACACACTCGGACCGATCCTTGTTACATTAACATTAACAGTACCAAACGCCATCTTTACGGAAGCATTCTTAAGTTTCCTCGGGCTCGGTGTTCCAGCGCCACACTCAAGCTGGGGTGTTATGACGAGTGAAGCGCTTAGCGCATTGAAGCATTATCCGTATCAATTATTCTTTCCAGCGTTCTTCATTTGTTTAACGATGCTAGCATTTAACGTAATCGGTGACGGACTAAGAGACGCACTCGATCCAAAAGAACGTAAATAAGGGGGAAAGAAGAAAAATGAAAAAAATCCTAAGTGTGAAAAACCTTTCTGTATCCTTTGAAACGTATAAAGCGGAAGTAAAAGCTGTCCGTGACGTATCCTTCGATTTGCATGAAAAAGAAACCCTTGCCATTGTCGGCGAATCCGGTTCTGGAAAAAGCGTCACCGCCCAGTCCGTTATGCGTCTTGTTCCAATGCCGCCAGGGAAATTCGTCGGAGGTTCCATCATCTTTGATGGTGAAGAGCTCATTGATAAATCAGAAAAACAAATGGAAAGCATTCGCGGAAAAGAAATCGGGATGATTTTCCAAGATCCAATGACCTCTCTTAACCCGACGATGACCATCGGCAAGCAAATTGCAGAAGGGCTCATTAAGCACCAAAATATGTCGAAAAAAGATGCCCATGCCCGCGGAATCGAGTTATTAAAACAAGTAGGAATACCAAATCCGGAAAAACGGATTAACCAGTACCCGCATGAGTTTTCCGGTGGGATGCGCCAGCGGGCGATGATTGCGATTGCTTTGGCATGTAATCCAAAGATATTGATTGCGGACGAACCGACGACCGCGCTGGACGTAACGATTCAGGCGCAAATATTAGACTTGATGAAACAATTGCAGGAAGAAACGGGCACAGCGATTATCCTGATTACCCATGACCTTGGCGTCGTTGCCAATTCCGCCCACCGGGTTGCCGTCATGTATGGCGGGAAAATCGTTGAAACCGGGTCCGTAGAAGAGATTTTCTATAATCCGAAACATCCGTATACGTGGGGACTGCTCGGCTCCATGCCAAAGCTGGATCAGCATGACGAGAAATTAAAAGCAATCCCGGGTTCACCGCCGGATTTGGCTGACCCTCCAAAGGGATGTCCGTTTGCTGCTCGCTGCCCATTTGCAATGAAAGTGTGCGGAGAGCATATGCCGGAGCATTATGAGCTTTCGGATACGCAAAAAACCGCTTGCTGGCTATTGCATGAAGGGGCACCGAAAGTAGAACCACCAGAATTTGTCAATGTAGGAGGTTCAAAGGTCAATGGTTAAGACGAAAGAGAAACTGATCGAAATTAAAGACTTAAAAAGGTATTTTAAAATTGATCGTAAAAACATATTGAAAGCGGTAGACGGGCTCACCTTTGATATTTTTAAAGGCGAAACCTTTGGACTCGTCGGGGAATCCGGCTGCGGGAAATCTACTGCTGGACGAACCATTATGGGACTGTATCAGGCTACTGGCGGGGAAGTCGTCTTTAAAGGGGCTAGTGTCCATGAGAAAAAGTCGAAAAAGGAATTAAAAGAACTGACCCGGAGAATGCAAATGATATTCCAGGACCCGTACGCGTCCCTTAACCCGAGAATGACGGTGAAGGATATTATTGCTGAAGGTATTGATATTCATGGCCTTGCCAAAACAAAAGAGGAGCGGGAAGAACGGGTTCTTGAATTGCTGGAAACGGTAGGTTTAAATGCTGACCACGGCAACCGTTATCCCCACGAATTTAGCGGCGGGCAGCGCCAGAGAATAGGAATTGCCCGGGCACTTGCCGTCAATCCGGATTTCATCGTTGCTGACGAGCCGATTTCTGCCCTGGACGTTTCTATTCAGGCGCAAGTAGTTAACTTGTTGCAGGAACTGCAACACGAAAGAGGATTAACCTACCTCTTTATCGCCCATGACTTATCCATGGTAAAACATATAAGTGACCGGGTAGGCGTCATGTATTTAGGAAATATGGTGGAGATTGCAACAAGCGAAGAATTATACGAAGATCCATTGCATCCGTATACGAAGGCATTGCTTAGCGCCATCCCGATTCCAGATCCGCAGGTGGAACGCTCTCGTGAACGTATTATTTTGGAAGGTGACGTGCCAAGTCCAATCAACCCGCCGAGCGGCTGTCCATTCCGCACGAGATGCCCAATGGCGATGGAAATCTGTTCCCAAGTAAAACCTGATTTCATCGAACATAAAAAAGACCATTGGGTTGCCTGTCATTTATTTGAAGGGAAAAATTAATCCTCATTTGTCACAAAAAGGGGGCTATTCTTCGAAGAGTACGAACGAAGAATAAACCCCTTTTATTTATGTTTTAGATACAGAGCCGCTATTCTTATTGCCGTTATCTATGAACCAATTGAAGTCCTATTTTCAGCAATATCTGTCATAAGACGGCCTCTATAAACACTTTTAATGCATTTTTTCCAATCTAATGGTCATTAGAAGCCGCCTATGAGCACTTTAATAGCAATTTTCCATCTCAAATGGGTATTAGAAGACCTCTATAAGCATTTTTAAAGCGTTTTTCCAGTTCAAAAGGGCTTTAGAGGGGCCCTATAACCACTTTTAATGCTTTTTTTCCATTCTAATGGTCATTAGAACACCTCTATAAGCACTTTTAAAGCAATTTTCCAGTTCAAATGGTCATTAGACAGGCTCTATAAACATTTTTAAGTGTTTTTCCCATACAAACGGACATTAGAAGCCCGCTATAAGCCCTTTGAAAATAATTTTCCCGCTCTATCGGTCATTAGAAGCTGTCCATGGAACAAAAAGGACAAATTTTATAAAACTCTCAGCACGATTTCCCATTTTAACACTGCCTGCTATTTTGGACGCCAACGAAAGAGCATCGAGCATGAATCTTCTCTATTTAAGACGATATGCTTAAAATGGTCCGGATTTCTTCTTCGCTTAAGCTGGTGAGCATCGTTTCTCCCGGCTGGATAACCTGCTCCGCCAATTCCCGTTTTTTCTGCTGCAATTCGTAAATTTTCTCTTCAATCGTTCCTTCAGCAATCATTCGGATAACGTGGACAACATTTTTTTGGCCAAAACGGTATGCTCTGCCCGTTGCCTGGTCCTCCACCGCCGGATTCCACCATAAATCATACAAAATAACCGTATCTGCCCCGGTAAGATTTAACCCGGTGCCCCCAGCCTTTAAGGAAATTAGAAAAATGTCTTTCTCTCCCTCGTTAAACCGCTCGCTCATTGCGAGCCGTTCTTCGGAAGGGGTCTGTCCGCTAATATAAAAGTATGCAAGTCCTTCCGCATCAAGCCGCTTCATAATCAGCTCGTGCATCGAGGTGAACTGGGAGAAAATGAGCATCCGCCTTCCGTGCTCCAAGGCGTTTTTTATCGTCTCCATCAGCTGTTCCAGTTTTCCTGATGCTCCGCTGTAATTTTCCATAAATAATGACGGATGGCAGCAAATTTGCCGCAGCCGGGTAAGGCCGGCTAAAATCTTCATCCGGCTTTGCTGGAAACCTTCCCTCTCGAGTGAATAGGCGGTTTCCTGCTGCAGCTTGCTTAAATATCCGAGATAGAGTTCCTTTTGTTCCTTCGTCAATTCGGAAATGGATACGGACTCGATTTTTTCCGGCAGTTCGGTCAGAACGTCCTTTTTCAGCCGGCGCAAAATGAACGGTCTCGTCATTCTTGCAATTTGTTCATTGGATAATTGTTTAAACGTCTTTTGATTCGGCAAAAGCCCCGGCAATACCACTTGGAAAATCGACCATAACTCAAAAATAGAGTTTTCAATCGGGGTGCCGCTTAAGGCAAACTTATGGGCGGCATCGATGGAGCGCACTGCCTTCGATGTTTTCGTCTGATAGTTTTTGATAAACTGGGCTTCGTCCAAAATCAGCGTTTGAAAGCGATTCTGTTTATACAAGCTGATATCTTGCCTCAACGTAGCGTAGGACGTAATCCACACGTCCGCATCCCTCATCGATTCTAACCGTTTATGCCGCTCTTCCGGGTATCCTGTCATAATGACCGTCTCCAAATCCGGAGCAAAGCGGGAAAACTCCTTTTTCCAGTTATAGACAACGGAAGATGGCGCGACAACTAAATGGGGACCGCGCTCTCTTTTCTCTGATGCCATATAGGCGATTGCTTGCACCGTTTTGCCGAGCCCCATATCGTCGGCGAGAATGCCGCCAAGATAGTAATGGCTAAGGGTTTTAAACCATTGATAACCGGTCTTCTGATATTCCCGCAAATTCGCCTGCAGGCCCTGGGGCAGTTCGAACACTTGCTTTTCCGGCGACTGCAGCCGGTCAAGAAGGGTTTGAAACGTTTCATCGTATTGCTTTGGCGTTCCGATCAGTTCATCTACTTGGGTGCCGCGATACGCCGGCAAATAAAGCTTCTCATCCAGCAAATCTTCCTTTTTAATTTGCAGTTCATCGAGAAATTGCCGGACGGAATCCATCTCGTCCCCTTCCAAAGAAAGAAAAGAGCCGTCCCGCATGCGGTAGTACCGTTTCTTTTCGACGACTGCTTCCAAAATACGGGGAATTTCCGCTTCGTCCACCCCGTCCATTTGAAAGCTTACTTCCAATAAATTAGCAGACTGGTCCATTTCCACCCTCGTCCGGGGAAGGGGCGGCGCATCTAACATCCACCGTTTTAAATTGGCCGTCAAATATAGTTCTGCCTTTTCTTCGAGGAGGGGCAAAAGCCGATAGAGAAACTCATACATTTCTTCTTCATCGACGGCAACGAACAATTCCTTCCCGTTGTAATGGAAGTTGGCATGTTCAATCATTTCCATAATTTCCTGTTCTTTTTCCACTTCCCGGATTATAATTTCCCGATTTTCCCCATTCCCTGCAAAGGGGTCGATTCGGTAATCCCCGTAATGGTACTCCAGCTGGCCGACAATATAGCCTTCCTGATAATCCAAATATAGTTTTGCCCTGAGGGGGAACTGTACAATAGCCTCTTTCACCTGTTCGGATATATCCACCTTGCCGACTCGTTCCAGCTGGGGGAGCACTTCCGAGACAAAGTAGTCCGCCTGGTTATTGCCCACTTCCAGCTCCAAATTTGCCGTCCCGAAGCGGAACAATGTTTTTACGAGAGGCACTTGTTCTTCCGCCGGAAAATAAAAAATGCCGTCGATAAACACGATGTCATACGGTTCCAATAACAGGGCGCGAGGGGCGTCGTCCATCCGCATAAGCAGCCGATCTTCCTCTTTCGTAAATGAAAACTGAAAAGGCAATGTTCCTTTTACAACCGTCACCTCTTGATAGAAGGAATTGCCGACTTCGAAAGAACAGTTTCTTGCGACAAGCTGTTCCAACAGCTCTTTTGCCACTAGTGGCGAGATGACGATATAACGGCTTTCTGCGGACGATTTCCGGTAATAGGAATCCGGTTCATACATCTCCTCATTTTTCTTCATCCGATCAATGAATCTAAAAATCTCTACATCTGCTTGGGAAAAATAATGGTAATCAGGATGATAGGAAAATTTGCCCGTAAAAACGTATTCCCTCCCCCGCAACACATTATCGACAAAATCATAGGCATTTTTGACGACGTAGCGGTGGTGAACCCCAGTCTTCAATTCAAGGATCAGCTTGTCTTCATACGTCCATTTGCAATAGTAGTCAACGTGCATCCGCTGTTTTTGCCGATGCTCTTTTTTCAGATCTGGAACTTGCAGGACGGCGCTTCGTATCGCCTCCATAAAATGGTTCGTCTGCTGGAATGGAGATGAGGAATGGCCCCATTCCTGTTTCTCTTTCTCCATAATTGCCAATAGGACTGCAGCAATATGTTTGCAGTATCCGTACGTTTCAAAGGCGGGGCAATCACAGAAACAATCGATTTCCCCCTGATCCAGCTTGCGGATATCTGCTTCGACAAAATATTCATCCGAACCTTGTACTGTAGCAGTCCAAACCCGATAGTTCCGGTCAAAAAGCAGATGATTCACTTTTCCTTTAAGAAAATATTCCCTTCCCCGCTGATAGATGTGAGAAGGAATGATTTTCCTTATATGAAACTCTTTTACATTTTTCAAACCAAAAAAACCTGCCTTTTTTTCTCCATTTAGTTTCTATACCGGTGATAGTTTCCCTGTTTCCTAGCATCGGTAAGAACAGTTTTCTTTATACGAAAGAAAAGAGACCGTTCCTGAAATAATCCATGAACAGTCTGCTCTTCCTTTATTCATGAACAATTGCGTCTAATGATTGATACCAGTTTTCTGTCTTGGAGGAATCTTTATGATTTATAATGATAAATCCTTCATCCAGCTGAATGAGCAAGTACGGGGCAGTGTCCCCATGGATGAATAATTTCCCTTTACCGAAATCAGCTAGCCGGAAATTTCCAACGCGCCGGTTCCCTGCAGCAAAGCCATTTGTCCTTCTTTCCACTTTAGGCAGTTTATCAAGCAGGGCAACTTCTTCAATGTTTTCCACTGCAACCTCGACACCATATGGTCCAGTAATCTCTATCTGGTTTTCTGCAATGATTAAGTCATTGGCGCGAAAGCCAATACTAAAGACGAAAACGAGAATGGCAATCGTTAACAGTGCGGCAATGGTATTCGTCCAGTACGCCCGTTTTCGTTTTTTCTCTTGTTCATATTTTTGGATATAAATATGTCCTCCAGTAAGAACGAGAATGAAAATAAGCAATGTTATTTCAAAGGCGTAAGGAGCACCTGTAAACACAATAATCAGCCCGACAAGCAGAAGCAAAGCGGCACGGAAATACAGCAATCCCATCGCCCGAATATAGCCGCTCTTTTCCAGCTCTTCAATTTCTTCCTCCGTCCGCGCTCTCAAGGAAGATATGAAAAAATACTTTCCTTTATACAAGATAAGATAGCTTTGCCATAAAAAGATGGCAAAAAGCAAAATAAGTATTATGATTTCCATTATTGAACCCCGTTTCCTTTACGTAATATACCTTTATTGTATCAAATTTGCCTGGCTTTTCATAAAGGAAAAACGTTGATTAAAGGTTGCCCTGGAATCCCCGCTTCCTTTTCGACGGAATAACCAGACGAAGATAAAGCAAAATCGAAATAAAAACAAAGAGAGCAGCGGTGTAGTATATCCATGCATAGCCAAAGACGGCAATCTGTCCAAACAAAATCGCTCCGATTCCCACCCCTAAATCAAAGGAGGAGAAAAAGGTAGCATTGGCCATTCCTTTTCTGTTTTTCGGTGCCTTTTCCACCGCCCACGCTTGCAATGCCGGCTGCAAAGCACCAAACCCAAGCCCGTAACAGACAGCAGCAAAAAGCAACGTGAACATATTAGGCAGCCATCCTAAAAGAATCATGGCGATGCCGACAAGGCCGGCACCAGGGACAAAGATATATTTATGTCCGTACCGGTCATATATTCTGCCGGCAAAGGTCCGGGACACCATTAAGGCGATGGCGAAGGTGAAAAAATATAGCTGGATTCCAGGTACCCCTTTTTCCTCCGCATAAATCGGAAGAAAGGTGGCAATCCCGCCAAACGATATAGTAATGAAAAATAACAGGACAGACGGTTTTACCGCCGTTTTCTCAAACACGTCAAAGGAAATAGCTTTTGTTTTTTCTTGTGCTTGTTCCACCTTTTTGTACTGAATCCGGGACGCAAGGATAAAGGAGGCCAGCCCTAACAGGGCACATACGAGAAATAATTTGGGGAAAGAAAGGGTGCCGACTAAAAGGAGTCCAAGGGAAGGACCGAAAGCTAAGGCGATATTGCCGGACAAACCGAAATATCCTAACCCTTCTCCACGGCGTTTTGGCGGAATAATATCTGTTGCTATTGTCCCGCCGGCAGTAGTGGAAAATCCCCAGCCCAATCCTTGAATAATGCGGAGAAGCATAAGGAGAAAAATGCTCGTAATAATACTAAGACCGCCGATGGAAACGACAAAAAGAAAGAGTCCGAATAAATAGACAAAGCCCCTTCCTTTTGACTCCAATGCATGACCGGCATAGGGACGGACAATCAGTGCCGAAAAGGTAAAAACTCCGACAACAATTCCAATTAATGAATCACTCCCGCCCAGTTCCTTCACAAATAGAGGAATGGTCGGCAGCGTCATTTGAAAACCGATAAAAATAAAAAAATTAGCCAGCCAGACTAATACAAAATTTCGGGTAATAATTTTTTCCTGATTTGCGCTTTCCCCTGCTGAATATTTTTCCAAATCGTTCCATCCCTTTCTTCGTGTCTCGAATTAATTATACATAAAACCGTCACGAATTAGAAGGGAACATTGTTATGATTCTGAAAATAGATAAATGAAGTATGATTGGAAAAGCTGCCTTCTGCCCATTATTATTGGCAATAAAAAACGCCGGCCACTCGGCCGGCGTTGCATTAAGCGACTGCTACCTTCTTTTTCCCTTTCTGTTTCTTGCTGAGCTGATTTTTGATAAACGGCATGACCCAGCGGTCTAAGCCAAATTTGCCTGCATTGGCTCCGGCAACGATTAAAAAGATCGTAATGACGGCCATTTGCGCATTAATACTTACTGTGCCGCTGAACAGGAAGGAGAAATTCATCGTAATTCCCATCAGTGCGGCGAAGTTTGTGAACAGGCCTAAAATAAGGGCAAGTCCTACTAATACCTCTCCCCAGACAACTAGGAAGCTGAAGAGTTCCGCATTTGGAAGGGCGACCACTTGCAAAAATGCTCTCCACCATGGCTGTACTGCCTCTGTATTTGCCGCTGCAGCAGCAATAAAGCCGCTGGCATCAAATCCGGTTCCCAGCTTAGATATTCCGCTCGTGAACCAAGTGTACCCTATATATATACGCAAAACAGCCAAAATACCAGCAACTACAGAATGATTGCGAATCGTATTCATAAACATGAAAAACACTCCTTTTTATATTGTTCAATATTTCACAAGTAGTTGTTTGATTAACTACAATTACATCATACACACGATGGGGATGTTTGAAAACAACTTTGTGCATTAGTTCACAATTTCGAAATAATTTTTTGTCGTTTTTTTTGAACAGAATAAGCAGACACTTTTTCCGCTCTCTTTCGTGCTGTTCTTATAAAAGGCGGATGGGAAAGTTGACATCGTTATATACTGTAATGGCATTGAGCGATGAAAGATTATTCGCTATAACCGCCGGTTTTTCCATAAAGAGTCAGCCATTCAGCTTTTAAACTTAAAATAATGATTGATTTTCATTTTTTTAGAAACCTTTTTTCATTTGTCTCGTATTGTATGTAGGATTTCCTGCTGGTAAGATGTCCATAATGGCAATTTAAAGGAGATGATAATAATGGATGTAATGCTTACGGTTGAAGGGCTTGAAAAGTCTTTCAAAGATAAAAAAGTGCTGAAAAACATTTCCTTTGAAGTGCGAAAAGGGGAAATAATGGCGATTCTCGGGCCAAACGGCGCTGGAAAGTCAACGACCATCCGCAATATTATGGGAATTATGTATCCGGATAAAGGAACGATTACATTCCACCATTATAACGGAAAAGGGATTCCTCGGAATAAAATCGGCTTTTTGCCGGAAGAGCGGGGATTGTATAAAAATGTGAACGTCATGGATATTTTGCTTTATTTGGCGGACTTAAAAGATTACCCGCTGGATAAAGCACGTGAACGGGCCCTTATGTATTTGAAAAAGTTTGATTTGGAAGGAAAGGACAAAGTATCCATCGAGGAATTATCAAAAGGAATGGGGCAAAAAGTGCAATTCATCGCCTCCATTCTGCACGAGCCCGAGTTTCTCATTTTAGATGAGCCTTTTTCCGGCCTTGACCCGGTGAGCCAGGAAATGTTTAAAGAAGAAATCCGCAACTTGGCGAATAACGGCACCGCCATTTTGCTTTCCTCCCACCAGATGAATTTAGTGGAGGAAATGTGTGACCGTCTCTTTATGATGCAGCAAGGCCAAAAAGTCATTTACGGTTCCTTAGACGAAGTGAAACGGAAATATGCCAATTTTAAATGTACAATCCACGGCAAAAATGACGCTGCCCGTCTGGAGCGGATCGATCAGGTCCGGCGCATCGAGCAGCAGGGCGATGCTTCCGTCCTCTATTTAGAAAAAGACGTGGAACCGCTCAGCTGGATAAAGCAGCTGCCGGATGACTTGGTCATCGAAGAATTAAAATTAAACCGGATTTCTTTGCATGAAATCTTTATAGATATCGCCACAAACAAAAATTTGATGAAAGAAGGTGAGCTGAATGCGTAACACGATGAAAGTTGCCAAGTGGGAAATTAAACGGAACATGAAAAACAAAACGTTTCTCATCGGGCTGTTTCTGACTCCGCTTCTGATTATCGGCTTCTTCGTCATTGGAAGTTTATTTGACGATTCATCGGACAAAGAACAAACCGTGGAACTTTACGTTAACGATGAAATCGGACTGCTTCCTGCCGTGGAAGAAACAATATCTATGGCCGGATTCGACTGGGAAGTGGAAGAAACAGATCTATCTCAAGATGCTGTCCGTTCCGAACTGGAGGAAACGGAGAACACCGCCTACTTGTTCCTGACTGCCCAAGGATTGAACGAAGGCATTTTCCCTGTTTATATGAGTGAAGAAATGCCGCCATACTTCCTGGAACAGCTGCAAATATTGGAAACACCGATCAAATCCGTACAGCTTGCCGAACAAGGACTGACGGCAGAGGAAATGGCTATCGTCTCCGCTCCAATTTTGTTTGAGCAGCAAGCTGCAGAAGATGAGGCAAAAAGTGAGGAAAGCCGGTTAGAACGAGTCGTACCGGGAGCATTTGCCGGCTTTATCATGCTGTCCATCGTATTTACCGGAATGGCTATTTTCCAGAGCGCCTCCCAGGAGAAAAAGGATAAAATTGCCGAAATTCTCCTATCTTCCCTTACGCCGGCAGATTTAATGCAAGGGAAAATTATCGGCTACTTTGTCCTCGGCATTATCCAAACGGTCATTTCCTTAGTGATTATTTTGCCGGTTGCGATTTGGAGGTTTGAATTGCAGGATGCGGCTAAATATTTATTGGCGCCGGAGCTATTGTTTTACATTCTCATTGCTTGTATGGGCTACCTGTTATTCTCGGCCATTTTCGTTGGGATTGGCGCAACGATGTCTGACATGACCACCGCCGGGAATTTCCAAGGGTTTGTCATGATGCTGCCGTTCTTGCCGTTCCTGTTTATCGGACCTGTCGTAAATGACCCGAGCGGATTATGGGCGCAAGTCGGAACGTATATTCCTTTCACCACACCTGGTGTATTGCTCTTGCGTCTGACTATTCTTGAAGAATGGCCATGGATAGAAATTGCCATTGGACTGGCAATTCTGGCAGTAAGCATTTGGATATTTATGAAACTCGCCGGAAAGATTTTCAAAGTCGGTATTTTAATGTACGGAAAAAATGCAACCCCTGGGGAAATTTGGAAATGGATCCGGGCATAACGAATAAGCACCTATATTGCAGGTGCGTATTCTATGTTTCACCATTGGGAGGTTATTTGAATGAACGTCGTTGTTATCCATGGGTCGACAAGAAAAAACGGCAATACAGAATATCTGACGTACCAAGCTGTTCCTAAAAATGAAGGAACACATATTTACTTAAGAGATTATCGAATTACACCGATTATCGATCAGCGTCATGAAGAAGGCGGGTTTACACCTGCAGACGATGATATGGGTAAACTTGCGCACATCATGCTGCAGCACGACATTCTCCTTTTTTCCACACCGATTTACTGGTACAGCATGTCTGGGCCGATGAAAACGTTTATTGACCGCTGGTCGCAAATAATGCGAGACCCGAAATTCCCTCATTTCCGCGAGGAGCTAAAAAAGAAAACCGCCTACCTCATTGCTGTCGGCGGGGATCATCCTGCTATAAAGGGACTTCCCTTAGTTCAGCAATTTCAGTATATATGCCAATTTTTCGACATGACCTTTGGCGGGTACGTTATCGGAACAGCCAATAAACCCGGACAGATTATCCATGATCAGACCGCTCTTCATGCTGCTTCCATGCTGTTAAAAAAGCCTGAGAACTGATGTCTCAGGCTTTTTTTAAAAGGGATAGCGGAATTTTACTTCGCCGAAAATCGTATCTTTGGAAACAAATCCAAATATTCTGCTGTCTTTGCTAAACGGCCGATTGTCGCCGAGCACGAAGAAGGAACCAGGCGGAACTTTCGATTCCCCAGTCACTTCCTCCAGCGTAAAATCGCCGGTGAACATTCCATGTCCATCTTCTCCTTGCAAATAAGGCTCCTTGTATCGCTTGCCGTTAATATAAAGAATATTATTTTTCACTTCAACGTGGTCTCCGGGAAGGCCGATGACTCTTTTCACATAATACGTATCGTCATCCGGTGCATCAAAAACGATAATATCAAACCGATCAATTTTTGATATTTTCGTCACGAAAACCCGATCCTTGTTTTCAAATGTCGGCAGCATCGACTCCCCGTGCACCATCGTCGGTGAAAAAACAAACTGTCTGCAAAGGATAACAATAATAAAAGCCAGGCCCAAAGTCTTCAGCCAAGAAAAAAGTTCCGCCTTGAAACGCCCTGTCATTTCCTTCCTCCGTTCATCGTCCAAAATATCTACCATAAGAGTACCATAAAATCGGGAATATATACGATTAATTTTGAAATTTTTCCAGGCGGCTGAAAAACTCCTGCAAAAATTCATAAAATAATTTTTCCGTAGGTAAAAGCTCCCGGTCCTTTGGAATGATAACGCCTACAGAACGGGTCACTTCCGGTTCGAGAACGGGAATGCGTACAGTATTTCGCGGCAAAAAGTCCATGACGGTAATTTCCGGAACGAGGGATACTCCCAAACCGGCAGAAACGAGCCCTTTTATGGCATCAATGTCTTCTCCTTCAAAGGCAACCCGGGGCTCAAACCCGACTTGTCTGCACGCTTTCACTGTAATTTCCCGAAGGATGAAGTTTTCCGGAAACAAAATAAAAGGGTCATCTTTTAATTGGCTTAACGTAATGGAAGACTCCCCGGCTAATGGATGGTTTACCGGGACAAGGGCAGCCAATGTTTCCCGGAATAAGACGGTGCCGTTTATTTTTTCGTCCGACGCTGGAACAGGGGCAATCATCGCCATATTGATTTCCCCTTGAATCAACGCCTTTTTCAAATCGTAATAGGCACGCTGGCTTAATTTAAACTTTACATCCGGATATTTCTCCCGGAATACGGAAATAGCCGTCGGCAAAATATAGGTAGCTACCGTGCTGACGAAGCCGACGTGGACCGTTCCCAGTTCCGGGTCGGTATATTCCTCCAATATTTGCAGTGCATTGTCCAGCACTTGCATCGCCTGTTCCATTTCCTTTAAAAAGATTTTCCCGATCGGCGTCAGTCGGACATTTCTCCCTTCCCGGATAAAAAGATCTACGCCAAGCTCCTCTTCCAGTTTGAAAATTTGCCTGCTTACCGCTGATTGGGCAACATGCAAGCTGTTCGCCGCCTTCGTCACGTGCTCAAACTTTGCCACTTCGATAAAGTATTTAATTTGCCTAAGTTCCACCCGCATCAGCTCCTTTCTTTTATTATATCTCAAAATGCGATTGATTTTATCTGTTTTTTATATTGTTTAGATGGATTGACTTATGTAAAATAAAACTATATGTGAAGAAGCAAAAAAATTCGAAATAAGGAGGTCAGGGCGACAAATGATGACAACGGAAAAAACGAATGAATACGTTGCAGATTATTTGAATCACCTTTATAACCAAATCGTTGAACGAAATCCAAACGAAACGGAATTCCATCAAGCCATTTCCTTAATGCTCCAATCTCTCTCACCTGTATTCGAAAAAAACCCTCACTATATGGAAAAAGGCATTTTAGAACAGCTTACAGAACCAGAAAGAATCATCATTTTCCGCGTTCCTTGGGTGGACGATCAGGGAAGAGTGCAAGTAAATCGCGGATACCGGGTTCAATTTAACAGTGCCCTGGGCCCATATAAAGGCGGAATTCGTTTCCATCCATCGGTCAATTTAAGCATTATGAAGTTTCTCGCCTTTGAACAAATTTTCAAAAATGCCTTAACCGGCCAGCCAATCGGCGGCGGAAAAGGCGGGTCGGACTTCGATCCAAAAGGGAAGTCAGACAATGAAATTATGCGTTTTTGCCAAAGCTTCATGACAGAGCTGGCCAGACATATCGGCCCGGACGTGGACGTTCCAGCCGGGGATATTGGTGTCGGCGCCAGGGAAGTCGGGTACATGTTCGGCCAATATAAACGCATTCGCGGGGCATATGAAGCCGGCGTATTGACCGGGAAAGGAGTCGGCTACGGCGGCAGTATCGGCAGAAAGGAAGCAACAGGCTACGGAACGATTTATTTTGTTCAGGAAATGCTGAAAGACAAAGGGCTTTCTTTACGCGGACAAAAGGTTATCGTTTCCGGTTCTGGAAATGTTTCCATTTACGCGATGGAAAAAGCTGTCCAGCTCGGTGCGAAGGTAATCGCCTGCAGCGATTCCTCCGGCTACATTTATGACGAAAACGGCATTGATATCGATACGGTAAAACAAATAAAAGAAGTAGAATATGGCCGGATAAGTGATTATGTGAACAAGCATCCCGAGGCGGTATTTACGGAAGGCTGTACTGGCATTTGGTCCATTCCTTGTGACATCGCTCTTCCTTGTGCAACCCAGAACGAATTGGACGCGGCTGCAGCCAAGACCTTAATTGCCAACGGGGTAAAAGTGGTTGCGGAAGGGGCAAACATGCCATCCACTCCTGAAGCGATTCAGCAATTCCTCGAAAGCGATGTGCTGTACGGTCCGGCAAAGGCTGTAAATGCCGGCGGTGTCGCAGTCTCCGCCTTGGAGATGGCTCAAAACAGCATGCGCATCTATTGGGATATTCATGAAGTGGACGGAAAATTGCAGGAAATTATGAAATCCATCTATCAAAGCTGTGTGCAAGCGGCGGAAGCATATGGGGAGCCAGGCAATTTGGAAGTCGGTGCAAATATTGCCGGATTCTGCAAAGTGGCGGATGCCATGCTTGCTCAAGGCGTCGTATAAAGAAGGAAAGTTCCGATTGTCGCAAAATCGGAACTTTTTTGTTTTGATGATGCAGCAAATCCGAACTATCTCTTAAACCGCTTCATTCGGTCCTGTTTGCGGATTGCTAATTTGCCCTTTTTCAGCAGGCGCGATTTTTGCTTTAGGCGCCCCTTTCCAAGTTAAATATGTCCCGATGCGAATAACTTTCTCAAAAGGTCCCATTTTCCAGCGTTTCAAGTAAAAATAGCTGATCGCCGCCTGTAAAGCAAAAATGCCGATTCCGAGCACAATTCCGTTGAGGACGCCAAGTTTACCGTACAATCCGAGACCGTAGCCGTAAAAAATCGTCGTACAAATGACGCTTTGCAGCAAATAATTCGTCAGAGACAAGCGGCCAGCCATTTCCAAGGCGGTGAACACGTTATGCTTCACCGTTGTATGAAGCAACGCAAAGGCAAAGATATAGCCGATAGCTAAAAAGGTGGCGCCAAAGGTGTAGCTGCCGGAGGACAGAAAATGATCCGGAAAAAGAAAAAGCATGCTTTTTAGCAGCACTCCCAAAGGAAGAAACAGGAAAGCAAACCTCCTATACAGTCCTTTTTCTTCATCCGGCCTTGTAAACCATTTGCTTTTTGCTGCATAAACCCCAAATAAAAACATCGGAATCGTGATGAATGGAGCAAGAATAATGATAAACAGATACACCCATCCGTCGTAGCCATAAGGATCTTCGTCACTCATGCGGAATTGGAACACTTCAATGTATGACCCTTTCGAATATGCTTCCATCTCTTTTTCAACGTATGCATGCTGATGCATCAGCTCTTCTTCCGTTTCCTCGATCTGCCCGAATGATAACAATGATGTCGCAACGAAGAAGAATATCCCCCAATAAAGCACCGTCTTCTTTTTCCGATTGAGGAAAAGAAGCATGATGAAACCGAATAATCCATAGGCTAATAGAATGTCCCCTTCCCAGACGAAAAATGAGTGGAGCAGTCCAAATAGAACTAACAGGAGAAATCTTCTTACAAGATGTCTCTTCACCTTTTTATCCCGATTCTCCAGTTTTTCCTTTAACAAAATAAGTGAATAGCCGAATAGAAACATAAATATCGGAAGAAAACTGGATTCCACGAAAATTTTTGTTCCAATATATGCCCAGCGGTCAAGAGGAGACACATCGAAAAATTCCATATTTTCTTTGCCGAACATGCCATATTGGAATATGAGCAAATTAGCAATCAGAATCCCAAACAAACTAAAGCCTCTCAAGCTGTCAATTAATGTTACCCGCTGTTTCAACCATTTCATTCCCTTCATTTGCGTTATAAATGCCGTCCTTTTGATTATACGACGAAGGTATCAATGCGGTTTCAATAAAATAAGCTTGAAGTGCACGTACTGCACCTCAAGCTTTTCGTTACATTAATACGGCCCGGTCATCTCCAAATTGGGTTCCCCGAATCCGCTGGAATTCATTCATTAAATCTTGAATCGTTAACTTTTGTTTATCTTCCCCATGGGCTTCAAAAATAATTTGCCCTTTATCCATCATAATTAGCCGGTTCCCTAAATCGAGGGCCTGCTGCATATTATGGGTAACCATTAGCGTCGTTAACTCCGATTCTTCTACGACCTTTTTCGTTAAATTCGTAATTAACTCCGCCCGGGACGGGTCGAGGGCTGCTGTATGTTCATCGAGCAATAAAATGTCCGGTGTCGTAAAGGTGGACATTAAGAGGGACAGAGCTTGCCTTTCCCCTCCGGACAGCAGTCCGACTTTTGCATTCAGCCGGTCTTCCAAGCCGAGATTCAATGTTTTTAACTGTTCCCGAAACCATTCCCGGCGCTGTTTTGTCACTCCAGGAGTCAGCCTTCTTTTCTTATTGCGCGAGTAGGCCATCGCTAAATTCTCTTCGATGGTCATGGAAGGAGCGGTGCCTGCCATCGGATCTTGGAATACCCGGCCGATATATTTGGAACGCTTATATTCCGGAAGATCCACTACTTGCTTGCCGTTAATCAACACGTCTCCTACATCCGGATACAAAGCCCCGGAGATGACGTTCATTAACGTCGATTTTCCTGCTCCATTACTGCCGATGACAGTAACGAAATCCCCTTTTTCCAGTTCCAAGTGAATGTCTTTCAATGCCTTCTTCTCATCAGGGGTTCCTTCGTTAAAGGTAACCGATATATGCTTTAGCTTAAGCACGGCCCTCTCCACCTGCCTTTAACTGCTGACGTTTTTGTGCCCGCCGCATTTTTTCTCTTCTTCCTTGAACAATTTTCGGAGTTACAAGGGCGATAACAACGATGACAGCCGTAATTAATTTCATGTCCCCTGTCTCCAAAAAGTCAACCCGCAATGCTAACGTAACGATAATCCGGTAAATAACTGCACCGAGAATTACGGCCAAAGTTGCCCGCACAACTGTTTTCGTTCCAAATAACGCTTCCCCGATAATAATCGAAGCAAGTCCGATAACGATAAGACCAAGCCCCATATTTACATCGGAAAAGCCGCCAAGCTGGGCAATCAGTGCACCGGCTAAAGCAACAAAGGAGTTGGAAATGCCAACACCGACGATAATTAAGTTGTCCGTATTGGCAGAAAGGCTGCGGATCATTTTTTTATTGTCCCCGATTGCCCGGGTCGCCAATCCCACCTCGGTCTTCAAATAATAATCTGTTAAAAATTTAATAATAAAGGCCACAATTACCATAACAATTAAAATCGACCAGGTAGCTGGAAATTTTTCCAAGCCGACAGCTCCGAGCAGTCCGTTCAATGCAGCGTCTATTCCCGTATTTGCCCAGGCTGCTTTTAATTGGTCAAAAATTGTCGTTTCATTAAGCAACGATAGCGTCGGCTGATCCATAATCCGCAAATTAATGGAATACAGGGCAGTCATCATTAATATCCCTGACAAGAGGGAGTTGATCTTTCCCTTCGTATGCAGTAAGCCGGTTATACATCCAGCGATAAATCCGGCAAAAAGCGCCAGAACTGTGGCAACAATCGGCGGGATGCCCTGCACGATGGAGAATGCCGCAACGGACGCTCCCGTAACAAAACTTCCTTCCACCGTTAAATCGGGAAAATCCAAGACTCGGAAGGTTAAATATACTCCTAAAGCCATGATGGCATATATAAACCCTGATTCGACTGCACCAAACAATGAAATAAACATAATTTCCTTCCTCTCGCAAAAATCTCCTCGAAGTGTAAGGGGAAAAAGAGCCAGTATGACACTGGCTCATCTTATACTCTATTATTCTGCCTCAACGAATTGAGCCATGTCGTCCCAATCACTGTTCCACTCGACCCCTTGTTTTTCTGCAGCATCTTTATTGATGAACAGCTGGATTTCCGGCGGGAATTCTGGCGGAATTTCGCTAGGGGCTTTTTCCCCGGTTAAAATTTGTACTGCCATTTCACCCGTACGGTATCCGATTGTATAGTAGTCTATGCCAAAGGTGGCAAAGCCGCCCTTTTGCAAGGAATCCGGCTCTCCGACAATTAACGGAATGCTTTGGTCATTGGCTACGCCTACGACACTTTCCAAAGCGGAGACAACCGTATTATCGGTAATAATATAGAAGACGTCCGCCTCGCCAACGAGGGTCGTTGCCGCCTGCTGCACTTCTGCAGAGTTGGCTACCGTCCGTTCTGCAATCGTTAAACTCGTTCCTTCAGCTGCTTCTTTTACCGCATCGACTTGGGCAACGGAGTTTTGTTCTCCAGCGTTATATACCATGCCTACGGTAGAATCAGGGAAGTACGTATCGATAAAGTTGACCGTCTCCTGAATCGCATCCGGATGCAAGTCAACAACTCCCGTAATGTTTTCTCCTGCTTCTTCCATCGACGGAACTAACCCGGCATCCACCGCGTCGGTAACGGAAGTGAACAGAATCGGAATATCGCTTGTTGCCTGCAGCGCACCTAACGCGCTAGGTGTCGAATTGGCAAAAATAAGATCTACCCCATCGGCAACAAATTTGTCAGAAATCGTTTTCACGTTATTTTGGTCATTTTGGGCACTTTCAAAATTGTATTCCACGTTTAGCCCTGCATCTTCCAAAGCTTTTTGGAAACCTTCATAAGCCCGGTCTAAAGAAGGATGCTCAACAATCTGAGTTGCACCAATAACAAAGGTCTCCCCATCAGTTTCTCCATTTCCTTCTTCTGTGCTTTCTGCTGAATCCGCTGTATCCGATGATGCATCATCCCCTCCGTCATCGCCCGAGCCGCATGCGACAAGCATTGCGAAGGCCATCATCACAACGAGTAACCATAATTTTTTCATTTCTTTTCCTCCGTTCTTTATCGTATTAAAAGATAAAAGCGTAACAGTGCTAAAGTATTTAATCGTGATTATATCATACTATTTCCACTTTAAACAGTAGTTTTTTAGAATTATATTATTTTTTTGCTGTACCTATAAAAAACGAAGGGGCTGTCTAAAAAGTCCATTTTAGTTGAAAATCCGCCAAAATTAAAACCCAAAGAATGTTGATTTTACAGCATTCTTTGGGTTTGCTTTTTTTAGATTTCGGGATTAAATACTACTTTTCGGACAGCCCCTTCATATGGGAGAGTTTTCGCCATGGGGGTTATTTTGCGCTGACCGTTATATCTCCCACATCGGTAATAATTTCCACTAAATAATCTGCCTGTTTTACAGCATAGCTTCCTTTCTTGCCAAACATATGTACCGAACCGACATCGGTTGTAGCCTGAAAGGTAACATTATCAGGAACCGCGCTTAACGTTAATGTTACATCTCCAACATTCGTCTGGAAAAAATGATCATGCTCAATTTCCTCAAGTTCCACATTAACCTCTCCGACGTCCGTCGTTACCGACAATTTGCCGCTCGAGTTTTTCACTGTCACATCTCCTACATCCGACTTCGCCTCGATCGTATCGGCTGCCGCTCCATCGATAATTACTTCAGCAACATCTGTATCAACTTGCAAATCCTTCATCTTCACCCCCGTTATTTCGATGTCCCCGACCTCATTATGGACGGTTACTTCATCCAGATTCTCTTCAGGGAGGAAAATGCGAATGTCCATTCCCTTATCCGTTTGAAAGAAAAAGGAGAAAGGAAGCCAACTGAACATCCTCTTTTTTTCCGTAAGCAGCACCGATAATGTGCCGTCCTTCTCTTCCACGTTGAAATCTCTGTTTCTGCTTATTTTGCCGTCCCACTCTACCGCTGCCTTGCCCGAATCCGAGGGAAGAATAGTAATTTCCGCCACATCACTGGAAACTTCAACCGCTGAAATCGTTCCGGAAAATTGTTCTGACCCCTTTACCCGCTTCGCTGCTTGACAGGATGAAAAGGAAACTGCGATGACCAGTGCGATGATGATAATGATGGCAAGTTTGATCGAATTCCTCAATAATATACCCCCTATCCGCCTTCTTGCTACCTAATATACGTCTATCATAGGAGTTTTACAACATTTTCCAGGGGAAAAACGATGAAAAAACGGCCCGGCATATAGCCAGACCGTTTTCTTTATCCTACTTCTGCTTCTAGTTCCGGTTCCGTCGAATTGGATTGCAGCCGCAAAAACACTTCCTCCAAATTATCACAACGATGCCTTGCATAAATTTCCTGCAGTGTTCCGTTTTCCTTCATTACTCCTTCAAACAGGATGACAACCCGGTCGGATATTTCTGCCACATCCCGCATAATATGGCTGCTTAAAATGACCGTTTTTCCTTCCCGTTTCAAGTCGTGAATGATTCGCTTAAATTCAATGACCCAATAAGGGTCGAGCCCGTTCGTCGGTTCATCAAAAATATATACATCCACGTCAGCCAGCAAAGCTTGAGCAAGATTTACCCGCTGGGACATCCCTTTGGAAAAGGAGCCAACTTTTTGCCGGCGAAAATCCCATAAACCGACCCGCTGGAGAAGGTGGTGCATCCGCTCTTCTGAAACATTCAAAAATTGACGGTAATAATTTAGAACTTCCAGGGGGGTTAAGTCTTTCGGGAACTTCATATCGTCGGGCATAAATCCGAAAGTTTTCCTCCCTTGCACACGGAATTGAAATGCTCCGGCAGTCGGCTTTTCAATCCCGGTAATTAATTTTATTAGCGTGCTTTTTCCGGCACCGTTCCCCCCGCATAGCACAACACATTCACCGCGATGAACGGTTAAATTTACCGGGGCGAGCACTTGTTTTTTCCCATACGTCTTGGACAAATTCGTTATCGACAGCACTTTATCGTTTATCAAGTTTTTCACCCTCTTTTTTTCATGACAACGGTGGATACGGATAATGCCATCACTATCATCGCGATGATGGATACGATCAAATAATTCGTTAACATGCCGCTTTGGCCCCATTCGTGAATCAGGAGGTATTCCGGACCAAAAATATATTCAGCATTTAATTTTTCGATGGACCATACCCGGAGGGATTCAATCGGGTTCATCAATATGAATAGCAGCATGCCCGTTAATTTTTGACCGTAAGAAACAAAATCGACGACGGAAAACACGATAAATTCGTAGACGAAGACGAGAAAACTCCAGGCGATTAAAGCAAAGGACAGCCCTTGCATCCTTGTTGTGCTGATGGAGCCGATAAATAGGGACAAGGCGGAAAATACGATGACGAGAAAGACGTTTAGCCATAAAAAGGTTTGAAAATACGTACCTTGGGCTCCTTGGCCGGTAAGGGAAACAATAATTCCAAAAACACCGTAAGAGACGCCTAGACTGGCGAGCAAGGAAACACATAATGCGATAAATTTGCTGAGCACGTAGTACGTAAAGGGCATATGATACGTCCGGTAAAGGGATAAGCCGCCTCCCTCTTTATCGGTAATAATCGAGTTTGAGCCAAGAATTAAGCAAATGACAGGGATAAGCCAAAGGGATAAATTCATCAGCATGGCAATCGCCCGGGAATAACCGGCACTCTCCGCCGTCTCTTTATTTTCTTCCACTTCGATTACGTCTAAGCCAAAGTAGGAAGGGTCTACTGTGCCGGTATCGATTTCCGTTCCCATCGATTCCAATCCATAAACTACTTCTTTCGGGTCGTTTTCCACCGATTGCAGCCCGTAGAAATAAAACAGTGCTGCCATCGCCAAGAAGAGAAGGGTAAAATTGAGCAGCCATTTACTGCGGAGCAGCAGTTTTATTTCATGGACGACCATCCCGCCAAGGATTTTCAGTTTATTCATGGGATTCGTCTCCCGCACTATGTTCTCCATGCCCATCCGCTTTTAATGCTTTCACGTCCAGCTGGGTAATTTCTGTTCCGTTATAAAGTTCTCCTCCCCTTTCTTCCTGAAAGGCTTGGGCTTTCTCCTCCGACGAAAAGGCAATAATGCCGTAGCTCATTGGTGTTTCAATCGATGATTCCTGTACGAATACCGCATCTTCCATCTTCAGCCATTCTCCTGTTTCCCAATCTGGGACGTAAGCGACACCGACGTCGTCTTTATGTTCCTGATAATAGAGAAGCATACAGCCAATATCATCAAATTTTTTCGGTGTTCCGTCTTCCATAATCACTTGGCTTGCTGATGCCAAATCTTCAATTCCCATATGGCACATATCACAGCTGTCGGTACCTGCATCAATATCGACCGGTTCCATTGATACATCAGAAGAACACCCGGTAATAAGTCCAATGACAATCATAAGCAAAATCCCTAATTTAGTCCTCATCTTTTTTCCTCCTCGCTAAGCCCATAGCAAATATTCCAAAGAGAACGAAACTTGCATATCCGTAAATGCCGCTCCAATTGACGGCAAAAGCTGATTCATCCTTTTTTCCGGTCTTTAAAAAGTCCACTTCAATGTTCGACGGGTTTACTAACGGATGTTCATCAACGATAAACTGTTCAGAAGGAATCGGAACATATTTTTCGATTGTATTCCAAAGCTGAATAGCCGGACTTCCAGTGAAAATTTGCAAATGGGGCTCCTTCTTCGTCATGTGATAAAATACGTCCCCGCTTTTGTATGCAAAGTCATTCACTTTGTCCTGGTCCAAATCAATGGCGCGCAAGTTATCCCAATAATTTCCGAAATCATCCCACGTAAAGGAGTTTTCATTTTCCTTGTCAGATATGACTTGCTGATTATTGCCGATAAATTGATTTAAACTAATTAAATTATTGATAGATGCTTCTGCCATTTCTAAACCTGTATCATTTTTCCTGATGATGTTGGAGACGATATTGTTATTTTGAGCGTTTTCCAAATAAATTCCTTTATTATTCCTTTCCATGACATTTTGTGAAATGGTCGAGTAAAAGGTATCAAAGATGAACATTCCCGCTCCGTTTACGGTCCGGTTGTCATGCAAGTAATTGTCCTTTATTCGCACGTAGTAGCTTTGCATGATCATCAGCCCGTTCCGGCTTTCGGAAATATCGTTTTGGCTGATGACGATATCTTCCGAGTCCATCGTATGAACTCCGTATCGCGCTTTGCGAATATAATTGTTCGTAATGGCACAAAGGTCGGAAAAGGAAATATAGACCCCGTCATTCGTGTCGTACATAATGTTTTCGGAGACGATGGCAGAAGGCGCTTCGATTAAATAAACGCCAAATCCTTTATGAACATTTCCCCGAAAGCTGGACATCATATTGTTTGTAATTTCATTGCCATAACCGTCTTTTACCATCACGCCATGGAACACATCGTATATCCGGTTTCCGGTTACTTTATTCCGGTTGGAACGGATATAAATCCCCGCATTTTGCGTCCCGCCGCCTTCAATTTCCAAATTTTCGATGACGACATCATCGGCGTTGACCGTAATGACATTTCCTTCCGGCGGGCCTATCACTTTTGCCCCCGTCTCGCCAATCAGGGCAATCGTTTTATCGATAGAAAAATTCCCTTCGTAGACCCCAGCTTCCAATACGACGGTATCTCCTTTTTCCGCTTCGTCCAGCACTTTCTGAAGGTTCATCCCTTCCTGAACGGTGATCTCTTTTGCTGCAGCTTCCCCGGCGAAAAAAAAGGTGATGATCATCAGCAAAAAGATTTTTCTGTATTTCATGTACTCACCTCTAAGTTCGTACTCCCCGATATGCGGATGATGCTTTTGAACCGGAGTTCTTAAACTGCCAGCCCAAAAGCATCGTTCCAAGCATGTCCCTTATTAGTGGCTCATCGTAGCCTTGCCGTCATCTTCTCCTGTTTCCGTAACTTTAAGGATTCCCGATGCGCCCATTTGCGCGTGTTCAAATTGGTGAGTAACGAATGGATAGCTTCCCACTTCCGTTACAACAAATTCTACTACTGCACCGCCGCTGGCAGGAAGCTGTACTGTCTGCATTCCCTTCATATGGTTATACGGGTTTCCGTCGATGTACACATCTTCAAATACGGTACCAACGACGTGGAAGGAGCTTACTTCGTTCGGTCCAACGTTATTGACATAGATGCGGACTCTTTCACCGACTTTAGCTAACAATGGTTCGTCTTTTAAGGTAAACGTATCGCCATTCGTATTACGGTCGCCATCTTTTAAAGCTTTTGTCGAGAATACGACGTAGTTCGGCTCGCCATAGGTGAAATCTTCTAAATCATTGTAGTCATACCATTCGTTTTGAATCAGAACATATTCTCTGTCTACGAGATCATCGGTCGGATAGCCATCTTTCGGTTTGACGATAATCGTGCCGTGCATTCCGTTCGCAATGTGGGATAATGTCGGGTTTGTACCACAGTGATACATGAACACTCCCGGATTATTTGCCGGATAAGTAAATGTACCTGTTTCATCCGGTTCTACGTTTGCAAAGCCTTTCGATGGAGCTGTGTGTACCGCGTGGAAGTCCATACTGTGCGGAATGGCCGGGTCCATGTTTTTCAATGTGAAATTAATGACGTCTCCTTCTTCAACGACTACGAGCGGTCCAGGCACTTCGCCGTTAAATGTCCACGCTTTATAAAACTCCCCTGGCGCGATTTCAATGTCCGTAATTTGTGCCGTCATTTCTACGTTTACTTCGTTTTCTCCGACTCGTTCAATTTTGATCGGTGTCGGTTCTTGATTTAAGCCTTGATGCGGTTTAATCACCTCTGGTTCCTTCTTTTCTTCGGCAGCAACAACATTATCTTCTGCCTCTTTTTGTTCTGCCTCAGGATCAGCCGTTCCACATCCAGCCAACAATACGGAAATACTCAACGCTCCAACAACCGCCATTTTCAACACTTTGTTCATCCTGCCTTCACTCCTTAATCATTTTTTAAGAAAATTATGAGTGCTGCGTTTCTGTTTCATATAAAGAGATATTTTTCTGCAATTTGGTAAAGATAAGATAGTTTTTTATTTTTTTAGTATTATCTTATCTTCACTTACAGTTTACTTTGTGAAGAAGTAAGCAAGTGTGATTTCTATCACTTAAATCATGTTAATTTCTGAACAAAGTGTGACAAGGAATATTAATAGCAAAAATACGGTTTTTACTCTATTTATAGTGGAAATGTTATATATAGAAAGCGCTTTCACTAACCTTTATATTGTGAAGTATTTCACTTGTAATTGTGTAATAATTAGTGATATAAATCACAAAGGCCAATTATTGCACAAAAAATCGCCTTTGGGGATTTTATCCCAAAAGCGACATGATACTTTTCCTTTCCTCGCGAAGGCGGACCCCGATTTCCTTTATAGTGATTGACTGCCGGGAAATCACACAGACGTGGGATGGGGGAAGCTGATAAATATACATGTAAGGGGTCAGAAAATGGGTTTCATCCATACCAGCGCTGGCAATCACTTGATAATGCTTATTTGCTCTTTTTTCAATGTAAGGCAATGTAAACAATGGTTCAATCCGGGAACTGCAGGCAAAACGCCGGGAATCATGATAAAAGTAGAGACTGTTTTTTTCTGCTTTGTTCCGGACGGCAAAAATTTTCTGTTCTTTCTCATCATAAATGACGAAGGAAAAACTGCCTTCTGCTAAGCGTGCAGCGTCAACACCAAATTTCTCATACAGACGAAGAAGTATTTCCCCATCTTGAACGGAATCAGTTATGCGCAGTTTGCGCAAAAGCATTTTTCTGTTGGCGAGACGGATTTTTCCGGTTATGACAAGACCGTTTTCCCGATCTTCAATCGGCATAACCTCCTCATCATTTGCCGTCCATTGTTTCTGGTAGCCTAAAAAGGCATTGTGCCGCTGCCACAACATGCCTTGTTCCAGCGGTGACTGCTGCAATGCTTTCATTAGCCGGTATCCGTAATCGCCAGGTATTCTCTCTTCGTGAAAATGAACGATTCCCGCAAAATCTTCCACTATATTATTCTCCCCTTTATCCTCATCATTTCCTGCACAATGAAAATCTTGTACTTCCTAATAGCTATTCTTTTTTATGAGATGTTATGATTGTTTCTATTTTAAAGAACATATCGTTCTATATATAGTACTATAATTCATTATAACGAACAAACTTGGAAAAAGAAACTAGAAATCAAAAATTGGACGATGCAGGGAAAAAACTTTATGATTACTTATAAAGGTAAACGTGAATATTTCTATTGTTAAAGGAGAGAATAGGTTGACTTCCTATCAAGTTCGCAAGTTCCAGCAAATTCCGATTTCAATTTTAGACTTGGCGCCGGTAAAAGAAGGCAGTGATGCAGGGGAATCCTTTAAGGAAAGTGTTCAGCTCGCCCAGCAGGCGGAAAAATGGGGATTCCATCGTTATTGGTTTGCCGAGCATCATAATATGCCCGGGGTTGCCAGTTCCGCCACGTCCATACTTATCGGTCATATTGCTGCCCATACGAAAGCGATTCGGGTCGGGGCAGGAGGGGTTATGCTGCCTAACCATGCCCCTTACATTGTTGCCGAACAATTCGGCACCTTGGAAACACTTTTTCCGAACCGCATTGATTTAGGGTTAGGGCGGGCTCCAGGGACAGATCAGGCGACCGCCTTTGCCTTAAGACGAACATTACATGTCGGTCCGGAAGATTTCCCAATGCTGGTGAACGAACTTCAAGACTATTTCTCGAAGGAGCCAGTATCAAGGGTGCGAGCGATTCCCGGCCAAGGATTGGAAGTTCCGATTTGGCTATTAGGTTCCAGCGACTATAGTGCAAGACTTGCCGCTCAAAAAGGATTGCCTTTTTCCTTTGCCAGCCATTTTGCGCCGGCGTATTTGCTTCCGGCATTGCAGCTGTACCGGGAAGGATTCCAGCCGTCTGCCGCACTGGATAAGCCGTATGCGATGGTTGCCGTGAATGTCATCGCTGCCGATACAGATGAAAAGGCAGAAAAAATTGCCACCTCCCTGTACCAGCAATTTTTAAATTTAATCCGGGGCGTCGAAAGCAAATTGCTGCCGCCGACAGATTCGATGGACAACATTTGGACACCGATGGAAAGGGAACAGGTGAAAAAATCCCTTAATCCGTTAACAACGATTGTCGGCAGCAAAGAAACGGTACGGCAAGGTTTAGAAAAAATTATCGAAATGACCGGGGCTGACGAATTAATTGTCGGTTCACAAATTTACCATTTGGAAGACCGGCTGCGTTCCCTGGAAATCCTTGCCGAATTAATGGAATAACGATAATCACCCCGTTTTTCATAGAATTACATCCATGATACGTCACTTAAAAAGTCACTCTATTAAACAGGGTGGCTTTTTCCATAGGGCTATTTCGGCAAAAAGAGCAGCCTTTGATGCAAGATGACGTCTTTACGAATGCACTAATCATCGAACAAAGAAACGAATAATTGGAGATGTTGCCATTGGCTAATAAACATACATATCTCATCCTTACCATTTTAATGATGATTTGGGGCTTTAACGTTTCTGCCATTAAAATCCTTGTAGAGCAGTTTACGCCCATTGCCGTCACTTCCATAAGGGTGCTGATTGCCGGAATTACGGCATTTGTATACCTCAGTCTGATCGGTGTCGTCCGCCTGCCGAAAAAAAAGGAATGGGGCTATATTTTGGGCGGTACGATTTTTAATGTCGTCTGTCACCATTTTTTCATTGCGGAAGGATTAATAAGGACTTCTGCTGCGAATGCGGGACTGATTTTAGGATTAGGCCCTTTAATCACAGTCGTTTTATCTATGATTCTATTAAAACAGCGGCCATCCTTTTTTCGGCTATTCGGGTTTATCATCGGACTGATTGGTGTCAGCATTACCGTGCTGGCCGGCACTTCCGGCGTTGGAGGAAACTGGCGCGGTGATTTGTTCGTACTGTCCGCGATTCTGTCACAGGCTTTCAGTTTTATTTTAATTAAGAAGGCAGCCCAATCGATGGATACTCGGCTGCTCACCGGATATATGACCACCTTCGGCGCATTCATTTTGGCTGCCCTAAGTTTATGGAAGGAACCGGGAGGATTTGGCTCGCTGGCAAACATAAATCTTCCCCTGTTGGGAATATTGCTGTTTTCCGCTATCATCGCTACCGGATTCGGCCATATAATATATAATTATTCTATCGGAAAAATTGGACCGAGCGAGACGTCGATTTTTCTAAATTTAAACACGTTCTTTTCCCTCGTCGGTGCCGTTCTGTTTTTACAGGAAACCTTTCTCCCTGCCCACCTGTTTGGGCTTTTGTTCATCGTCTCCGGAGTACTGCTAGGTTCCGGCGGGCTGGAAGCCTGGCTTATCCAGCGGAAAAGGAAAAGAGTGTAATTTGAAGAACTTTCTCGGAATCAAACTATTTGGAGGTGGAGGAAATGGATATTGCCAAACTATTGCGCACATTTCAAGCGCGGAAACGGAAAATAATGGGGACAGAAAACTACCGGAAGTCGGCCGTATTAATCCCATTATTGGAGAAAGATGGAGAAATTCATATTTTGTTTCAAGTGCGGTCATTACATCTCCATAGCCAGCCGGGGGATATTTGTTTTCCGGGCGGAAGAATCGAAAAAACAGACGGCGGACCGGAAGATTGCGCCATTCGGGAAACCTCGGAAGAACTGGGAATTCCTCCATCATCCATTGCCGATGTGATTCCTTTTGACTATATCGTATCGGACAGCGGGCGGATGATTTTCCCATACATCGGCAGAATCGTTCATCCGGAAAAAATTAAACCGAATGAAGCCGAGGTTGCCGAGACTTTCACCGTCCCTTTACAGTACCTCCTGAATACCGAACCGAAAATGTATAAAGTTCATTTGCAAGTTCTTCCGGAAAAAGACTTTCCTTACCATTGGATTCACGGCGGAAAGGATTACCAGTGGGGAAAACGAAGCATTGATGAACTTTTTTATCCGTACGAAGATAAAGTGATTTGGGGGTTAACAGCAAAAATTCTCACTTACTTTTTGCAGGAAATCAAGGAGAATCAGGATAATAAATAAGGTGAAGGAGAAATCCTTCACCTTATTTCCATTTAATGGCTTTAGGAAGAACATTTGCAATTTTTTCCCCATATCGTTCCCGTTCTTTTTCCGCAAACAGGAGATGCACTTCGCCTTTATCCCCCTTCGTGCGAATAAGGCGGCCGACTCCTTGGCGCAGCCGGAGCAGCATATAGGGAACGTCAATTTCCAGTTCCGGATTGTTTGCGTTTTTCCGTTTCGCTTTAAACACAGGATCATCCGGCGGGAACGGCAAGGAAACAATAATCACTTGGGTTAGCGCCTCTCCCGGAACGTCCAGTCCTTCCCATAAATGACAGGCGCACAGAACAGCGGAAGAATCCTGCTGGAAGGTGCGAATCAGACCGCTAATTTCCCGGTCCCCTTCATAAAGCACCGGAAATGGCCAGTCCTTCTCTAACGCCCATTGGCGAAATGCTTCCATTTCTTCCATCGAGGAAAACAGCACTAGCGAACTGCCGCCGTTATTGAGCAGCGCTTCTTCCGTCTTTTCCCACTTCTCCAGCTTGCTGCCGGTCGTATGGCCGAACAGTTCCATTTGGGTATCGTAATCAAAGGGGGAGTCGACGGAAAATGCATCAAACTTTTCAATTCCAAGGCTTGCTGCCAAATAGGAGAAATCTTTGTTTTCCGATAAGGTGGCAGATGAAAAAATAAAAGGAATATCGAGGGAAAACACTTTTTCTCTAAGCACGTCTTCCACTAATTGGGGCATCATGACAAAGCTCGTGTTTTCGCCGTCCTCTTCCAGCCAGTAAATCCCTTCCTCTTCCTTCAGGAAAATAGACAAGCCATAGGAAAAGAACTCCAAATACTCTTCCGTCACTTTCAGCTGATATTCGTCCATCGTGTACATTTCGCCGTCAAACACCAGTTCTTCCAGCAGCTGCTGGACATACTTTTCCAATGTTCGGGCTGCGTCCATTAACTCCTTTGTCCTGGTAATTTCTTTCCGGTGGGAACCTTCGACTTTTTCCGCATGCTTTTCCAGCATGGCAAAAAAGCGCTCATTGGCGAACAAAATTTCATCTGCCAATATTAGCGACTGTTCCCGGACGTCCTGGCTGGAAAAACCCGAAAGGACGCTGTTTAACATTTCGAGATTGTAACGGTACGTTAGCCCTTTTTGCGCAGCAAATTCCAATAAATGGCCTTCATCAAAAATGACAGCACTTGCTTCCGGCAAAAGCGGAAGCTGGCCTTCCCGCTTCCTTGATTCCTTCGTCCAAATATGCTCCATGAAAAAATCGTGGGAGCAGATAATCAGGTCTTTCGCATACCGGTAATATTCCCGCTGGAGAGTCTGGGCGCTGCGATGGCGGAATTCACAGGTGGAACATTGCTGCAATGGGTCCCAGGCAATTGTATCCCATTTCTTGTTGTTTACCCACGGGTAGTCCTTCCGGTCGCCATACCGGTGAAATGCTTGCATGGAACTGCCGGATTCAAAGACGAAGGACGGAAGCTCGTCATACACTTTAATGATGTCTGGATCATCCGTCTCCTCAATAATTTTATCGAGTTTCCGTACACAGACATACTGCTCCCTCGCTTTTGCCAGCCTGACGTCGACGGTAATTCCGAGGGCGCGCTCAATTTTTTCCAAATCTCCGTCTTTTTTCACCAATTGCTCAATCAACGTTTCATCTGCACAGGAAATAATCGCCGGTTTTCCTTTATACCGGGCATAGCAAATGGCGTATAACAAATAGACGATCGTTTTTCCAGTGCCGACTCCGGCCTCCGCAAACATAACCGACCGCTGTTTAAATGCCTTTTCCAGCTGAAAGGCCATATAGATTTGTTCATCCCGAAGTTCGAAGCCTTTTTCCGGCAATATGTCGTAAAACACGTCTCCGATATATTCACTTAATCGCTGAAAAAAGTTTTCTTCTCTGGATATCGTAAATGGCAATTTGTCTGTCATTGTAAACTCCCTTATTTCGTTATCATTCCCTCTTACATTACTATTTATCCCGCAATTTTTGCTTGCGGTCAACTTTAACTGCTGAAACCGGGCATGACGATAAATGATGAAAATGCCATTGCGATCCGAAATCAGAAAGCCGATTTTCCTCCCCCCAAAGGAAAATCGGCTATAAAAATACCCCTTTTAATTGCAAGTTTCCGGCACCGTGGTTAGCTGGCTCATCGTGCCGTGCTGTTTGTAGTGAATATGCCAGGAAAAGGCTTTTTCGAGCACATGGGGCGTCTGCCCGCCACGCTCCAGTGCTTCCTTATAATATGCCCAAAGCTGTTCCCGATACATCGGATGGGCACAATTTTCGATAATGAGCGGTGCCCGTTCCCGCGGTGCAAGACCGCGCAAATCCGCATACCCCTGTTCCGTCACGACGACGTCCACATCGTGCTCCGTATGGTCGACGTGGGATACGAATGGAACGACACTGGAGATGTCTCCATTCTTCGCAACGGATTTTGTAACGAATATGGCTAAACGGGAGTTTCGGGCAAAATCCCCAGAGCCGCCAATCCCGTTCATCATATTCGTTCCGCTCACATGGGTAGAGTTGACATTACCATAAATATCAAATTCCAGCGCCGTATTCATGGCAATGAGCCCGAGGCGGCGGATGATTTCCGGATGATTGGAAATTTCCTGCGGACGCAAAATCAATTTATCGCGATATTTCTCGAAATTCCCGAATACTTCATTCATCTTCTCTTCAGACAATGTCAATGAACATGCCGAAGCGAAATTTACCTTCCCTGCGTCAATCAGGTCAAAAACCGCATCCTGCAGCACTTCGGAATAGACGACTAAATTTTCAAATTCCGAATCGAGCATTCCGTGCAATACCGCATTAGCAACCGAACCAATTCCCGATTGAAGCGGCATTAAGTTTTCCGTCAATCTGCCCGCTTTTATTTCGGACCGGAAAAAGTCCAGCAGATGATTTGCAATCATTTGCGTTTCTTCATCCGGCGGAACGATGGCCGACGGAGAATCGTGCTGATGGGTAAAGACGATTCCTTTTACTTTGCCTATATCGAGTGGAATTCCTTTCGTCCCAATCCGCTGATATGGTTCCGTCAGCGGAATGACATCCCGTTCCCCCTGATGCTTCGGACTGTACAGATCATGTACCCCTTCCAGCTCCACCGGCTGTGCCGTATTTATTTCGATAATAATATTTTTGGCGAATTCGGCAAAAGCAAGGGAATTTCCAACCGACGTGGTCGGTATCAGCATGCCGTCTTCCGTAATAGAAATCGCTTCCAAAATCGCGTAATCGATCGTATCAATCGCTCCTGCCCTGAGCAATTCCGAAGTGTGGGAAAGATGCTGATCGACAAAAAGATGTTCCCCCGCATTGATCTTCTTCCGCATCGCCGGCTCGGCCTGAAACGGAACCCGCTTATGAACGATTCCTGCTTCCGCAAACATTTTGTCAATGTTGGACCCGAGTGATGCGCCTGTATAGACATTTACCTTCAACTTCTCGCCCTTTTCTGCCCTTTTGACGAGAGCGGTTGGTACAGCCTTTGCATCCCCCGCCCGGGTAAACCCGCTTAAGCCGAGGGTCATCCCGTCTTTAATCCAAGATGCAGCTGCTTCTGCAGTGACGACACGGTCACGCAGCGCTGGAGCTTGAATACGTTCTAATTTATCTCCCATCCTGCTCCCCCCTTTTAGAGTTTCATCTTTCTCCATTATAACTTAATAGAGATAATTATCGGAAAATTCCGTTTAAAAAACAAAATATTGGAATAAATCTCTAAAAGGAAGGAATAAAGCAGCATTTTTTTGACTGAGTCCTTTTTATTTTCCGGTTAATGCCATTTCCGCCCTGCCCTTTATCTACTAAAAACCTAACAGTTTGCGGAAATAGCTGGAGTAGGACTGGCTCACCGGAATTCTCGCCCCGTTATCCATCTGTAAATGGAAAGTAGAGTGGGTATCGGGATATATTTCTTTAATATAATGGACATTGACAATAAACGAGCGGTGGCAGCGGATAAAACGGTCTTTCGGCAATATGTACTCAAATTCCTGCAGCGTGTTGGCATGACTTCCCATATAATCGGCGGTATATACATGGGTTTTCCGGTCCCGGGCCTCAATATACCTTACGTCATGATAGGGAATCGGTTTCCAGCCGTCCCCCGTTTTTACCGTTACAACGCTTTTTCCTTCGGTATATGAAGGATAAATGGCGAGAACACAGCCTTTCAGCCGATTCCCTTCATAGAAAGGAACCGCCATCCCGTGATAAGGCACCCCAAAAACATTGCGGTCAATAAACTCGGATATTTTTTGCTCGGACTGGATTGCCTTATAAGCAATCGTACCTTTCTTAATCGGGTCTCCCGGCCGGATTTTCAAATCAATCCGCTTGCTCGGGCGATAATATATATATTTGTTCGTATCGGCCACGGCGATGGAAATTTCATCGGAAAAAAGTTCGCCAATTACATCCAACAATTTTTTCACTGCTGCCTGTCACTCCCTGAATTTAGTCCTTCTTCCTTTTCATGAACGTATCCGGCATCACAACCGCTTCCACCGTTCCTTTGGCACAAACTTCCTTTCCGCAAAATACGTCCGTCTTGACTCTCCACCGCTTCGGATGGATTTCTTCCACGGTGCCGATCGCCTTTAGGGCTTCCCCGCTCCGGGTCGGCTTGACAAAATCGACGGATAAGGAAGCGGTTACAAAACGCGGCGGCTCTTTTCCGTCCCCAGGCTCGTATCCGTTTTTCCGATGCAAGGCTAACGCGGCAGAACCGGTACCGTGACAATCGATCAAAGAAGCAATGATGCCGCCATACACATACCCCGGAATGGCCATGTGCTCCTCTCGCGGCGTAAACACGGTGATTGTTTTATTCCCGAGCCAGCCGGTGCGAAAGTGCAGCCCTTTGTCGTTGTTTCTTCCGCAGCCGTAACACCAGGCATAATCATCGCCATATTCGTCCTGAATGGCATGTTTGATTTGTTCCATACTCGTCCCCCCTTTTCCAACGATAGTATAGCATGAACCGGACAATCTAGAAAATAGAATTTTTTGAACTCGCCGTGACAGTATTGGGAAACTTTGCTAATCTATTAGTTGGGTAGCAGTATCTGGGTTACAACAAGGGAGGGGGGAGAAGTTTCATGAGAAAACTAGTCCTTTTAGGCGGGGGATACGGCAACATTAAAGTGTTAACCGGACTGTTGCAGCACCAATTACCCGATGATCTGGAAATCATTCTTGTAGACCGGAATCCGTTCCGCTCGCTAAAAACAGAGTTTTACACGATCGCAGCAGGGACAGCGGCAGAGACGGACGTCCGGGTCGAATTTCCTAAAGACGACCGGGTCAAATACGTATTTAAAGAGATTACGAAAATTGATCCAGAGAATGACCTTGTCCACGTGGAAGACGGAGACCCGATTGCCTTTGACTATTTAGTCATCGGACTTGGCTGTGAAGACAATTACCACGGTATTCCTGGGGCAGAGGAATATACCGAAAGCGTTCAAACCTTTTCAAAGGCGCGAAAAACGGGAAAAGCAGTTTGCGATTTGAAAGCCTATGGCAAAGTATCCATTGTCGGTGCCGGATTAAGCGGCATTGAAGTAGCTTCCGAGATTCGGGAAAGCCGGCCTGACTTGAACATCCGGCTGCTTGACCGGGGTCCTACCGTACTAAAGGCTTTTGATCCGAAAATCCAAGCCCATGTGGAAAAATGGTTTGTCGAAAACGACGTCGATGTCATCCACCATTCCAATGTGGAATACGTGGAGAAGGATGGCGTTTGCAATAACGGCGTATGCTACTTAAACGATGTCACCATTTGGACGGCAGGCGTCCAGCCGAATTACCTCGTTCGGGAACTGCCCTTTGCAAAGGATCAGCACGAGAAAATTATTACGAATGATTTCTATCAAGTGCCAAATAAAGAAAATATTTATGTGCTGGGGGACTGTGTTGCTTCTGTCCATTCTCCGAGCGGGCAATTGGCAGGTCAGCAAGGAGAACAAATCGCAGACATTTTATTGCGAGTGCTGCACGGCAAAAAGCCAGTTAAACCGAAAGAAATTAGATTAAGGGGAACCCTTGGGTCCTTGGGGAAATCCGACGGGTTCGGCAATATGCTGCAGTTTCCGGTTACCGGCTTTTTGCCGCGTATCGTAAAATCCGGAGTGCTCTGGCTCAGCAAACGGCATTAAAAATAGGGCTAGCAGAGATTATTCTGCTATGCCCTTTTTTATGGAAAGGAGCCGTTTTGTTTAAAATTTTTCCAATAACGCCGCTTTCTCTTGCAGCCAATTTTCGTTTCCTTCTAAAAGCTTTTCGGTTTTTTCCAGCTGTTCTTCCACCCGATTTTTTGCCGTTCCACCCGCCACGTTCCGGGCATTGACGACTGCTTCCGGCGTCAGTTTTTCATAAATATCCGCTTCGATTAACGTGGAAAAAGACTGAAACTCTTCCAACGATAGATCGAGCAAATATTTATTGTTGTTAATACAATAGAGTACGAGCTGGCCGACAACAGCGTGGGATTCACGAAAAGCCATGCCCTTTTCCACTAAATAGTCGGCAAGATCCGTCGCGTTGGAAAAATCATTCCGGACCGCATTATACATCTTTTCCTTTTTCACCTTCATTGTTTCAATCATCGGTGCAAAGAGCATCAATGCCCCCCGTAACGTCTCGACGGTGTCGAACATGCCTTCCTTGTCCTCCTGCATATCTTTGTTATAGGCAAGGGGAAGACCTTTCAGCGTTGTCAGCATTCCGATTAAATGGCCGTATACCCGCCCGGTCTTGCCGCGGACAAGTTCAGCCACGTCCGGATTTTTCTTTTGCGGCATCATGCTGCTTCCTGTAGTGTACGCATCGTCCAATTCAATAAAATCAAACTCGGCACTTGACCATTGGACCAACTCTTCACAAAGCCGGGACAAATGCATGGAAATGAGGGAAGCATTGGCGAGAAACTCGACGACAAAATCCCGGTCGCTTACCGCATCCAAACTGTTTTCCATTATCCCGTCAAAACCTAATGTTTCCGCCGAAAATTCCCGGTCAATCGGGAAGGTTGTCCCTGCCAGCGCCCCGGCGCCGAGGGGAGACCGATTGACCCGCTTGTAGCTGTCCGCCAGTCTTTCCGCATCCCGCTGAAACATAAACACATAGGCAAGCAAGTGATGGGCAAAAAGAACCGGCTGGGCCCGCTGGAGGTGGGTATATCCCGGCATGACCGTATTTAAATTTTCCTTTGCCTGCTGAACTAATGCCTTTTGCACCTGTACGAGCAAGCCGAAAAGTTCGATAATAGCATCCCGCAAGTACAGACGCATATCAAGGGCGACCTGGTCGTTGCGGCTCCGGCCGGTATGGAGTTTTCCTCCTGCCGGGCCGATTTCTTCTATTAACAGTTTTTCCACATTCATGTGTATATCTTCGTTTTCCACGGACAGTTCCGCCTCACCTTTGGCGATTTTTTCCGCCACCGTGCGTAAACCTGCAGCAATTTGATCCGCATCTTCCGCCGGGATAATTCCGCACTTTTTCAGCATGGCCACATGGGCTAAGCTGCCCTGAATATCGTATGCTGCTAATTTATGGTCGAAATGAATCGAAGCCGTATATTCATCTACAAGTTTGTCTGTCGGTTTTGTAAACCGTCCGCCCCATAATTTCACGGTTTCACCGCTTCCTTTACATCCATTTTTACTTTTTCAAATGAACTATTCTTTTTATTCGCTTTGTTCACCGAAGCATGCACTTGTGTCGGAAGTCCCCAAAGTTTGATAAAGCCGAGAGCCGCTTCGTGATCAAAGGCATCGTCTTTGTTATACGTTGCCAGGTCAAAATCATATAAAGAATTGGCCGATTCTCTGCCGACAACTTGGGCATGCCCTTTATACAGTTTTACTTTTACTGTACCATTAACGTACTCTTGTGTTTTTTCCACAAAGGCCTGCAAAGCTTCCGTCAGCGGCGAATACCATAAGCCGTAATACACCGCCTGGGCCATTTTCTGCTCAACTGCCGGCTTAAATTCTGCCACTTCTCTTGGCAATGTAAGAGCTTCAAGCTCTTGATGAGCTCCAATTAACGTCATCGCTGCCGGAGCTTCATAAATTTCCCTGGATTTAATCCCGACGAGGCGGTTTTCCACATGGTCGATCCGTCCCACCCCGTGTTTGCCGGCAATTTTATTTAATTCTAAAATTAATTCATGTAAAGGCAATGCTTTTCCGTCAATGGAAACGGGTTTTCCTTTATGAAAGGCAATCTCTACGTACTGCGGCTCATCCGGCGCATCCACCGGGTCTGCTGTCAGTTCATACGCTTCCTTTGGCGCTTCAATCCACGGATCTTCTAAAATACCGCATTCATTGCTCCGTCCCCATAAATTTTGGTCGATGCTGAAAGGATTATCTAAATCAATCGGAATCGGAATTCCATGTTCCTTCGCATAGGCGATTTCCTCTTCCCTCGACATGGCCCACTCTCTTACCGGTGCCACTACTTTCAAGTCCGGATTTAATGCAGTAAAGGATACATCAAATCGGACCTGGTCATTCCCCTTGCCGGTACAGCCGTGGGCGACCGCCACCGCTCCCTCTTCTTCCGCAATATCCGTCAAAATTTTTGTGATGAGCGGACGGGATAAAGCAGAAATGAGCGGATACTTCCCTTCATATAATAAATTGGCCTGTAGCGCAGGCAGCACGTATTCCTCGGCAAACAGTTCCTTCGCATCAACAACATATGATTTCAATGCACCGACATCAATCGCCTTCTTTTTCACAAATTCCAAATCTTTGCCTTCTCCGACATCCAGCGCAACAGCAATGACATCATAATTATATTTCTCTTGCAGCCACTTAATAGCGACCGAAGTATCCAATCCTCCTGAATAGGCCAACACAATTTTTTCTTTCATCGTACAGGTCCCCTCTCCAATGTGTTATTAATGAATTATTATGCATTATTTTGTATAATAATTCAATAGTTTTTTTTATAAATATTTCCGCGGAAAATGGAATGTTGCAAACTACAGGCGGTCACTACCTAGTTAAAAGGCGGATTCGGCTATTAAAAAAGGGCTCTCGTATATCGAGAGCCCAAATTTTCGTTATAAATTTTTTAATGCTGCTTCTACTGGCGTATTCCCCGAGACTAGATCAAAAGAACGGCGATAGGTATTTTCCTCCTTTAGTGCGGCAACGACTGTTCTTGCCACATCTTCCCGCGGAATCGTCGAGCGTTCCAAGTTTTCCTTTGCTTCCACCATCCCGGTACCCGGATCATTCGTCAATCCTCCAGGCCGGACAATCGTATAGTTTAAATTACTCCTCATTAGTTCCCGGTCCGCATAATGTTTTGCCGTGAAATACGGTCTGATTGGACTGTTCTTCCAGCTTTCCCGGTTATGGGCCTGGATGGCGCTTACCATAATAAACCGGTTCGCTCCCGCCTTTTCCGCTGCTTCCATCGATTTTACCGCTCCATCTAAGTCGACGAGCAATGTTTTATCCGGACCGGTTTTGCTTCCGGACCCGGCGGTAAAGATGACCGCATCATGCCCTTCGATAACCTTTGTTAATTCATCAACGCCATCTTCCAAATTGCCGAGAACCGCCTTCACCCCATTTTCTTCATACGCCTTTTTCTGCTCTTCTTTACGGATCATTGCTGTTACCGAATAATTGCTATCCGCTTCTAACAATCGGACGATATGCTTTCCCACCTGACCATTGGCACCGATAACGATAACTTTCACGACACATTCCTCCTTTTTCTTTATTTTTCCAAAAATTACGCTACGGCTGCAACGAAAATGCTCATTCGAATCGATTTGCAGCCTTACATTTAATGAAGCTGCATAATCGGTTCGCATGTTTTTCTTGTTTGGACATACATATTTTAGTAGAACGAGAGAAAAGGAGCATCTATCCTATTAATCCAAAGCTAAGGAGGGAAAAAATATATGGATGCGACGATTATTACGGTATTTATATTATACTTTGTCCTCATTATCGCCATTGGATATATGACAAGCCGCGGGGAATTAAAACATGCCGATTTTATTTTAGGAGGGAAAAAACTGCCCGGCTGGGCACTTGCCTTCTCAGAGAGGGCAACAGGAGAATCTGCCTGGCTCTTGCTTGGCTATACCGGCTTCGTTTTTATGACCGGACTTTCCGGAATATGGGTAGCCGTCGGGATTGCCATTGGAATTATTTTTGCTTGGCTTTTTCTCGCCAAACGATTTATGCAGGAAACGGACAAATATAAAGTACTTACATTGCCAGATTATTTGGCTGTTCGTTTCCAGGAAAAGGCAAATATCATCCGGTGGATTGCGACGATATTAATTGCCAGCTTCTTTATGTTCTATGTAGGAGCCCAATTTGCCGGGGCCGGAAAAATGTTTGTTACGTCTTTCGGGATGAACCATACGCTCGGAATCATCATTACGGCCATTATCGTTGTTGCTATTGCCTTTTTTGGCGGATTTATTTCCGTTGTCTGGACGGATATGATTCAAAGTATGATGATGCTCCTTACACTTGTCGTTCTTCCCATTATCGCTTTTGTCTATGTTGCTGCCAACGACCTGTCCGTCAGTCAATCTCTTGTAGCGGCAGGCGATGCCTTCCCTTCCTGGTTTGGCGGTGCGGCTGGTTTTGCCATCGGTGTACTGTTTTTTAATAATTTTTCCTGGTTCTTTGGCTATTTAGGGGGACAGCCTCAATTAAGCTCCCGGTTTATGGCATTAAAAAACGAAAAAGAGGCGAAACAGGCTACAATCGTAGCCATTATCTGGACGATTCTCGCTTATACCGGGGCATTTTCCATTGGGCTTGCCGCCATTGCCATGTACAGCCAAGGGACCTTTGCCGATGTGGAAACGATTTTGCCGGTCATGATTATTGACCTTTTGCCATCCTGGTTTGCCGGCATCCTCCTTGCAGGGATTATGGCAGCCATTATTACGACAGCAAACTCCCAGCTGCTTGTTGTAACGAGTTCCATCAGTGAGGATATCATTCATAAAGCATTAGGGATGAAGCTTTCGGATAAACAGCTGCTATTCGTTTCCAGAATCACCGTTCTCGCTTCCGGCATCCTCGGGGTGATCATTGCCCTTACTTCCGAATCATTAGTTTATCTTATCGTCAGCTGGGCATGGGCTGGTGTCGGCTGTACGTTATCCCCTGCCATTTTAATGACCTTTTTCTGGAAACGGTATTCCGGTGCTGGCGTAATTGCAACGATTTTGTCTGGATTTGTTTTTACTGTATTATGGATTAGCACACCCCTCGATTCCATTATTACTTCCCGTTTCACAACGTTCTTTATTGCCGCCTTCTTCGGGATTGTCTTTAGCCTGATGTTTCCGGATAAAAACAATACAGCAAAAACCGTTTGATAATCGCAAAATTTCTCCCCCGTCTCATACGGGGATTTTTTTGTTTTCCGCAGCAGCATTAGTTGCAAGCTAGTGAAAAGGAAATTCATTTTCTCCAATAAAAAAAGTATCCCAACATGTTGGAATACCCTAAATAAGCATGATTACCATTTTACCCAAATCTTCCGGAAATATAGTCTTCCGTCCGGCTGTCCGAAGGGTTGGTGAAAATTGTATTTGTGTCGCCAAACTCGATGACTTCCCCATTAAGGAAGAAAGCCGTTTTATCCGAAATTCGGGCAGCCTGCTGCATATTGTGAGTTACGATAATAATGGAGTAATCTTTTTTCAATTGCTGAATCAGTTCTTCTATTTTTAGCGTCGATTTCGGATCCAGTGCAGAAGTTGGTTCGTCCATTAAAATAACATCGGGCTGCACGGCTAAACAGCGGGCAATGCAGAGCCGCTGCTGCTGGCCGCCGGATAAGCCATAAGCATTTTCGTGCAAACGGTCTTTCACTTCATCCCATATATAGGCGCCTTTCAAACTTTGTTCGACGATTTCATCCAATATTTTTTTATTGCGGATGCCATGAATTTTTGGACCGTAGACGATGTTTTCATAAATGGATTTCGGAAACGGGTTTGGCTTTTGGAAAACCATCCCTACTTGGGTGCGCAAATCTTCCACCCGGAAAGACCGGTCGAGAATATTTTTCCCTTTGTACGTTATTTCCCCGGTTGTCCGTACTCCCGGAACAAGTTCCACCATGCGGTTTAACGTCTTTATATAGGTAGATTTTCCGCATCCGGATGGCCCGATAATGGCCGTAACTTCCTTTTCATTAATGGATAGATTAATATTTTTTAAAGCGTGGGTTTCCGAATACCATAAATTCAATTCCTTCGTATTAAAGACAACATCTTTTTCCTCTATCGCTGTACCGGCGCTTTGTTCCTTCTCTTGATTCAATTGCACCGTCATTTTGTTTTCCATCATTACAACTGACATTTTCCCACTCCTCTTCAAGTTTTCCAGCATGCCTTAATAACGGTGCTGGAATTTATTCCGAATGAAAATTGCTACTGAATTCAATACGAAAAGCAGCACGAGCAAGACGATAATCGTTGCTGCTGCCAAGTTGGCATATTCGGCAACGAGGGATGAATCGAGCGTCCAATAGTAAATTTGCATTGGGAGTGCTGTAAACGTATCAAAGAACCCATTTGGAAAAGGAATCAGCAATGCGGGGATTCCAAGCACCGTGAGCGGAGCTGTTTCCCCAATGGCCCGGGATAGCGATAAAATCGACCCGGTTAAAATACTTGGCAATGCCGCCGGCAAAATAACCCGCTGAATCGTCTGCCATTTTGTTGCTCCCATTCCGTAAGATGCTTCCGCCAAATGGCTCGGGACCGCCCGAATCGCTTCCTGGGCCGCAACGATCAAAATCGGCAATACAAGAAGGGATAAGGTGAGTCCCCCGGCTAAAACAACATTCCCCAAATCCATTAAGCGGACGAAAACGGTAAGACCTAACAAACCGTATACGATGGAAGGGACACCTGCCAAATTGGATATATTCGTTTGAATAGAGGCTTGAAACTTCCCTTTTTTAGCATACAACTCCAGATATATAGCCGTTCCGACACCGACAATCATCGTGACCGGAATTACGACAATCATGACCCATAACGTACCTAGTATTGCACCCATAATTCCCGCCCGTTCCGGATCTGTCGATAATCTGCCGGTGAGAAAATCCATGTCAATCCAGCCAAATCCTTGGGTTACGACACGTATAATTAAGATGGCGAGGACAAATAAACCAAATAGTGCCGACAGGAAAAAGACGGATTGAAGGACAGAATTTTTCCGAATTCGGTTGTTCATTCTTTTTGTGTATTGTTGCTGGTCAAGCTTTGATAACATTAGTATTCCTCCCTAAATTTGCGAGAGACGTAGCGGGCAAGCAGATTCATCAGCAATGTAAAGACAAACAAGGTCAAAGCCACTGCATATAAGCTGTAATAAATGGTGGAACCGGCAGCTGCCTCTCCACCGGAAACTTCCACGATATAGGCGGTCATCGTTTGCATCGATTGGGTAATGTCAAAGGTAAAATTTTTCGAGCTGCCGCTGGCGATAGTAACGATCATCGTTTCGCCAATTGCCCGGGAGATTCCAAGAACAAAGGAGGCAATAATCCCGGAAAAAGCGGCTGGAATGACAACTTTAAAAGTCGTCTCCAGTTTTGTTGCACCCATCGCTAACGATCCTTCCCGCATCGCATTCGGCACGGAGTTCATCGCATCTTCCGAAAGGGAAGCGATCATCGGAATAATCATAACCCCCATGACAATTCCCGGACTCAAAATATTCGTTGCTTCCACTTCCGGCCAAACAGAACGAATAAGCGGCGTCACAAAGGTAAAAGCGAAAAATCCGTACACGATGGTCGGGATTCCGGCAAGAACTTCCAATAACGGCTTTAAAACTCTCCTTACTTTGTCAGAGGCATACTCACTTAAATAAATAGCCGACATTAAGCCGATCGGGCCGGCAATCAGCATGGCAATAATGGTGGAAATAATTGTTCCGTTTATTAATGGCAATACTCCAAACTTTGGGTTTTGACTTAACGGCTTCAGTTCGGTCGTTGTAAAAAATTCCCAAATCGGAACTCTTTTAAAGAATTCAATTGCTTCCGTCAGCAGCGTATATAAAATTCCCAGCGTCGTCAAAATGGTGATGGATGCTAAAATAAACAATATGGCTGGAATGATTTTTTCCATTATATTCGCCATCGATTTTTTATTTTTGTTTTCAGCAATCATTTCGTTTATACGAAGACGATTCCCCGTCTGCATTTCCTTTTTTAAAGCCATTTCTTGGCGCTCTCCTTCCAGGTGCAAGAAGTCAATAAGATGAGAGCACTGCTGCCCTCATCTTTATTGACCCTCAGTTTAAGCCAATTTCTTATTGTAATGCTTCGATTGCTTCAACTTGTGCTTGAGCTTCTTCATCAGGGATTGGCGCAAATCCAGTTTCCCCAGCAAAGTCATTGGCACTTTCAGCAATGTACAATGCATAGTCATAAACTTGAGCTTTTTCTTTTGCATTGTTAACGTTCAAGTAAGTGAATACCGGACGAGTATAGTTTGCATATGGTCCTTCTTCGCCAATCGTATCTAAGGATGGTTCAACCGGGCCTTCGCCAAAGTCGATTCCTACTGCTTTTACTTTATCTTTGTTGCTGTCGTAGTATCCAAATCCGAAGAAGCCGATCGCATTTACATCCTCAGAAACTAATGTAACTAAAGTGGAATATTCTTGCTGCAGGTTAATATCACCTACTAAATCTTGTTCTTCTAAGATGTTTTCGTAGAAGAATTCATACGTTCCATGGTTTTCGTTTGGTCCATATGTTTGAATTTTTTCATCTGGCCATTCTGAATTAATTTCCGACCATTTTGTAACATTGCCAAGGAAAATGTCGTTTACTTGTTCTGCTGTAAGCTCGGTAGCCCAGTCGTTTTCCGGGTTAACGACGATCGTTAAACCGTCTAATGCTACTTTAATTTCCATTACTTCAATGCCAAGTTCATCAGCTTTTGCTTTTTCTTCATCTTTAATTGGACGGGATGCATCGTTAAAATCAGTTCCATCTTCAGCAAGGAATTTTTCAAAACCGGCTGATGTGCCAGCACGGCTTACTTCTACCGATACGTTTGGCTGTTCGTTAATCATATATTCTTCAGCTAATCTGGACATTAACGGATAAACCGTACCAGATCCGTCAATAACAACATTGCCTTCTAATTCTTCTGAAGCTCCATCTGCAGATGTATCTCCACTTTCCGTATTATCTGCTGCTTCTTCTCCGCCACAAGCTGCAAGTGCGACAGCTAGTACAGCGACGAATAGAAACATAAGTAATTTTTTGAGATTCATAAAAGATTGTCCTCCCCATCGAATGGTTTATTTTTCAAGAGAATTAACTCTCAATTGCTAGTATAATAGGTCGATGTAAAGGGCGTTTGAAGGGAATGTAAAGGTTTTGTAAAATCATTTCTCTTAAATAAATCTTCCCTGACTCACTTTTTCATGGATATTGTTTATATAAAAATACCCCAGCAAAGCAAATGGGAAATTTGCCTGCCAGGGTATTTTATGTGCTCTTTTCGTCTTGGCTTTTGCGAATTGCCTCTCCCAATTCGTCTTCAATAGAGGAGTCAGCCATTTTCACGCCGCTCCGATAAGCTGCCCTCGTTACAAGATGTCCGGATACCGGAGACGTCATAAAGACGAAAATGATTCCAAGTAAAAGCCGGATACTAAAGTAATTCTCAGAAACCCAAAAGTAAATAAAGACTCCGGATAAAGTTAACAACACGGCTAATGTAGCTGCTTTCGTTCCGGCATGGGCCCGGTTGTAAATGTCCGGGAAGCGAATCAGTCCAATCGCACTGATTACCGCGATGACCGAACCGATGAAGATGAGCAGGACGGCTATGAAGTCAATCATTTCTTTTACGTTCAATAATAACGCCCCTCTCGATAAATTTGGAGAAGGAAATCGTGCCGATAAAAGCGAGAATCCCTAAAATCAGGATAACATCCAGGAAAGCCTTTGTATCCAGGAGGATGGAGATTATCGCAATTCCCGAAATGAGGTTGACGTTAACAATATCTAAGGCAAATACCCGATCCGGCAAACTCGGTCCAGCTGCGATTCGATAGAGTGCAATCAAAATAGCTACACCGTACAATGTAATTGCCGAATACAACAACATTTCAATCATCTCGTTACCTCCATAATCATTCGCTCAAACTTTTCCAAAAAGCGAATTAATTGATCCTTCGATTCGTATACATCCATCCCATGAACATAAAAGGCATTCCCTTCCGGGGTTACCTCCACAACGACGGAGCCTGGGGTTAGCGTCAAAAGCATGGCAAGGATTGTCACTTCCCAATCCCCCCGCAAATTCGTTTCGTAGTAGAATATCCCGGGTTTAATTGTTATCTTCGGACGGAGGATATGTTTTAATACGAAAATCCCCGATACAAATAATTCATAAATAAACAGTAAAATTAATTTAATTGCTGCAATAACCCTGCTCAAATAAAAACGGTCGCCAAAGAACCGGTGCAGCATATATAAAATACCGATGCCAACAATATATCCGGTGGCAAAGGTCGTCAAATAAAACTGGTCTTCATCTTGGAAGAGCACCCACAAAAGGGCGATAAAGATGTTCGTTAAAAACTGGGCAGGCATGGTCCTTACCTCCTCTTATGAATATTAATCCTTATACAATACGGCATCGATATAATTTTGCGGATTAATAAGCGTTTCCGCTGCATCCTTAACATACGGCGCAAGGGATTCAGCACCTAGTCCTAAAGCAATGGTTGCTGCTGTAAGGAGGGCACAAGGAATAACCCACCCTTTTTTCATTGGCATTTCATCCTCGGTGCTGATGATTGTCTCGCCCCAAAAACATTGAAGGAAAATGCGCAGCAAAGAATATAGGACGAAAATACTCGATATAAAGGCGAGGGCGAGCAGGATATAGGAACCTGCATCAATGGCACCTTGTCCGACTAATACTTTTCCGATAAATCCGCTAAATGGAGGAATACCTGCCAGTGACAACTTGACGACAAAAAACATCCAGCCGAGCATCGGATAGTTGCGGATCAGTCCGCTCATATCATTCATCTTCGCCGTACCTGTCACTGCGATCATCGTACCGGCAATTAAAAACAGCAGCGGCTTCACAATCATATCGTGGACGAGATAATAAATGGAACCTTCCAGCGCTTCTAATGTACCTGCGCTTAATCCTACTAAAATAAATCCGACAGCGATGACGACGTTATAGGTTACAATTAAGCGAATATCCCGGTAGGCAACGGCGCCAATGCTCCCTCCGATTAACGTTAATCCCGCCATAATGCCGATTAAAGCATGGGTAATTTCCGGTTCATGGTAAAAGAATAAAGTGAACACGCGGACACATGCATAAATGCCGACCTTCGTCAGCAGGCCCCCAAACAAGGCGGCAATGGCCGTCGGCACAACGCTGTAGGAACGGGGCAGCCAAAAATATAGCAATAGCCCTGCTTTTAGTCCAAACACCGTTAAAAACACCATACTGATGACGGTTAACAGCGGAGTTTGGCCCGCTTCTGCAATCCGTTCCGAAAGGTGGGCCATGTTCAGCGTACCGACAGTTCCGTATAAATAGGCAATGGCAACAAGGAAAAACCAGGAAGATACGACGTTAATAATGACATACTTCATCGATTCCTTTAATTGGTTCTTTTTGCCGCCAAAGGCTATCAGGACATAGGAGGCAAGGAGCATCACTTCAAAACATACGTATAAATTGAACAAGTCTCCCGTTAAGAAAGATCCGTTTACGCCGGCAACTAAAAAGTTGACAAAGGAATAGAAATAGGTCTGTTCATAATTTTTTTCCGCAGATGAAAAGGCATAGATAAAACAAACGGCGGCAACAATACTTGTCGTCAAAACGAGTATGACAGAAAAGGAATCGGCGACAAACAAAATGCCAAAAGGCGGCTCCCATCCGCCAAAGTCTATCCGCATTATCCCTTCCCTCTGGATGAGAGACAGAAGGTATAAAGCAATACAAGCATTCACAACCATGACAAAGAAGCTTGTCCACCGCTGCACGTGCCTATTGTTCCGGAAAAAAATAAGAATAATACCAGCCAATACAGGGATGGCCATTGGAAAGACTATTATGTTATTCATCGTTTATATCCCGCCATTCATATAAATTGTCCGTCCCTGTTTCCTGAAAGGTCCGATAAGCGATTACGAGCAGCAATGCGGTGACCGCAAAACTGATGACAATCGAGGTTAATATTAACGCTTGCGGCAGGGGATCAACATAAGCCGGCCCCTCTCCGAGGATAGGAACACTTCCGCTTTTTAAGCCTTTTCCCATCGTCATAATGAGCAAATGGGCGGCATGGGACAGGATGGCCGTCCCTAAAACCACTTTTTGCACATTCCGTGAAAGGATCAAATACGTTGCAACGGCAACTAATATCCCTGTTAAGATGGTGAGCAGTGTTTCCATCGGTTACACATCCTCTGCTATGCTTAAAATAATCGTCACGACAACCCCTACTACCGCCAGGGCAACCCCAGCTTCAAAAATCGTAACGGTAGTCAATTCGGTCTCGCCAAAAAAGGGCAATTCTACATAACCGAATACTTGATTTAAGAAGGGCTCTCCGAACATCACCCCGCCGAAGCCGGTGGCAACGGAAATAAACGCCCCAAGGGCTGCCACCAATTTAAAGTCTATAGGAACGGCCTTCCGTACCGTTTCCATATCAACAGCAATAAAAAGGAGAACGAAGGCGGACGCCAATACTAGGCCGCCGATAAAGCCTCCGCCAGGGGCATGGTGGCCCGCCAGAAACAAATAGACGGCAAGCGTCAATATAATAATTACGACAATCCTTGTAACGGTCCGCAAAATAACATTATTCGTCCTCAAGGGTAGTATCCCCCTTTCTAGCTTTTACCTTAATCAAGGTATATACACCAATACCAGCTATGAGGAGCACGACCACTTCCAGCATCGTATCAAAGGCACGGAAATCACTTAAAATCGTATTGACAATGTTTTTCCCGCCGGCAAGTTCATAAGAGTTTTCAAAATAGCTGGATATGCTGGAGAACAGTTTGCCGTTTTGCACCGCAAGCGCAATAATCGTAAAAATGACGCCAACACCAATCGAGACAGCCAAATTAACCTTGTCTGACCGGCTGCGGGTATCTTCCTTTTTCCATTCCGGCAAGAAATAATAGGCAACAAGAAACAGCACCGTCGTTACCGTTTCTACGACCGTTTGCGTCAACGCCAAGTCGGGAGCCCGGAATAAAACAAAGAAAATCGCGACTCCATATCCTAATACACTATTTAACAAAATGGCTGAAAGCCGGGATTTGGCAAAAAGGATGGATAGAGCTGCAATAATCATAACAATAGCAACAACCCATTCAAACTCGCTTATCGGCGCATTTTCCGCAATTTCCAGCTCATACGACTGGGTAAAGACAACCATCCCGCCGACAGCGAGAATAAAGAACAGATAAATGTATACCATGTAATCCCGGAGATAACCTGTCATGTAAAAATCGGTAATTTTCCGGGATACAACTTCCAATTGTTCGAGTATATTTCCGTATAGCGTGTTAAACGACCAATGTTCCGGGAACAGACGATAAATGTTCTTCCAGTAGCGGATAGTCATATATAATAATATGCCTCCGAGCACAACCCCAATGGTCATCATCAGTTCGGTATTAAAGCCGTGCCAGAGGGCAATGTGTACCCCGAGATTTTCCCCGGCAGCAAGGCTAGGAAAAATGCCTGCCAGCGCCGGACTTAGCAAATTCTCTCCCAGTCCATTCGGAAAGATGAAAATAAGAACTACTAGACTTCCTAAAACGATAGGAGAAAACAACATGCCGTAGGGAGCTTCATGTGCTGGATGCTCCAATTTCTCTTCCTTATAGGTGCCGAGAAACGTTTTAAAAACAAAAATCATACTATATACGAAGGTAAAAATACTGGCGACCCAGGCAACAACCGGTATCGCAGAGGACAGGCCGGCATTCCCAGCGTTCAATACGGCAGTAAAAAACATTTCTTTGCTTAAAAAGCCATTAAACGGCGGCAATCCCGCCATGGAAAAGGCACCGACAATCGCAATCGTAAAGGTAATCGGCATTAATGTTGCAAGTCCTCCGAGCCTCCGGATATCCCGGGTACCCAATTCATGGTCGACAATCCCGACGACCATAAATAAGGCTCCTTTAAACGTAGAATGGTTAACGAGATGAAATAAGGCAGCAAATGCTGCTTGGCTAAATAATACCGATTCGGCACGAAACCCGCTATTCAAGGCGAGGGAACTAATGCCAAACATGCTCATAATCATACCGAGCTGACTGACAGTAGAATAGGCGAGCAGCGCTTTTAAGTCTGTCTGGCGAACCGCGGTAAAGGAACCCCAAAAAAGGGTAATGAGGCCTACGCTTGTTACGAGCCAAAACCAAGTGTCCTCTCCCCCAAAAACCGGGGTAAACCGGGCAACTAAATAAATGCCTGCTTTCACCATCGTTGCTGAATGCAAGTAAGCACTAACCGGCGTCGGCGCTTCCATCGCGGTAGGAAGCCAAATATGAAAAGGGAATTGGGCAGATTTTGTAAAGGCACCGAGCAAAATTAAACACATCGCAGGGATAAACAACGGATTCTCCTGAAAAGATAAAACTGCGGAAATGACACCGCGAACGCTCATCGTGCCGGACATATAATAGAGCATAATAAAACCGACAAGCATGGCAATACCGCCGGTCACGGTAATAAGCAACGATTTCTGCGCGCCATCCCGGGACTGTTTCCGGTGATACCAGAAGGCAATGAGCAGGAAGGAAGAAATGCTTGTCAATTCCCAAAACACGTACAGCACCATCATGTTATCGGAAAATACGACACCGAGCATCGCACCCATAAACAGCAATAAATATGTATAAAAATGTATTAAGTTTTCTTTGCTGGATAAATAATAGATGGAATAAATGGTGACAAGGGCCCCAATGCCAGTAATAAGCAGGGCAAAAATTAAACTTAATCCGTCTAAATATGCAGTAAAGTTAATGTGGTATGTTGGGATCCATTCAACTGTATAAGCAAGCGTTTCCCCATTAGCAATGCGGGGAATATAACGTAAAAGCAAGATAAATAATGTCAGCGGTATAAGAAAGATAAACCAGCCAATATGGATTTTTGAATTTTTTTTATGAAGGAAAGGTACTAGCGCAGCGGCCAATAAGGGGATGATAATGACTAAGTTGATTGTCAGCAAAATCAGGTCCTCCATTTCAATGTATATAAAGCTATTATTTTCGATGAATTGCAATAGTAAGTGAGCGGTTCGGTTATCATGTATACTTTCCCCATTCATTGAGAGGATAATCTCCGTAATAAATACCCATACGTTTTTATTATACCGGAAGCTGTTTTTCCATGTACTTTTTCTGACTAAAATCATGCTGTAAATTGTCAAATAAGGGAATATAATGAAGTTTTTTTCGCAAAATGATGACCAGGATAGTAATATGTGTCCTTCTTTGTATCCGGTTTGTGAAATAAAACAGAAAGACTGGAAATATTAAAGGAAATCCTTTATGCTAAATAAAAGTTATCCATTAATCCTATTGCGACTTATGCAAACAACAATCCATCGTTCTTATTATTTTGGGGTTCACGAAAATTTTAGTGACATTATTTCATGTCGCTGCCGAATGATAATTACAAGAGGTGAAATTCCACATGGGGAAAATTAAAGGTCGGATGGATGAAAAAATTCTTGTCGGAGTGTACTATGGCCCTAACGGGGAAAGGCTAATCAGACGCGGCCATAAACTGGCAAAAATCATGAATTGCCCTTTATATGTCTTAACGGTAGATAAAAATCCAATAGATCAATTCGATGCGGAAAAATCCGGCTATATTGAACGATGGAAAGAACTTTGTGATGAATTGGGTGTCGATGAATTTATTATCCGGGATAATGAAAAGCGCCCATTAGTTAAAGTAATCAAAGAAATTGTCCATCAGCTGAATATTACGCAAATCATTATCGGCCAAAGCCCGCAAAACCGATGGGAAGAAATAACGAAAGGATCCTTTGTCAATACATTGTTAAGGGAGATTACCTTCGTGGATATCCACGTCGTTTCCATTGATCGTTCTCTGAAAAGTGAAGATGACACGATGTATGAAAAAGGAGTCCGCGCCTTCTTGCAAAAGGACGGGGAAGATTACCGCCTCAGCTTTACCAAATCGAAAAATAATCTGTATGAAGGAATTTTCTTTAAGGAAATCGGAACCGATTTTAATAATGGTGTCTTTAAGTTTATCAATAATGAAGGAAAGACGTGCCAAGTGCACGTGACCGAGGATATCATTACCGGGAAAATGAAAGAACCGCCAAACATAAAGCCGGCAAAAGCGGGAAAATAAAAAGTGCAGAAAATAATCTGCACTTTTTATTTTTGTTTTCTGCTTACATATTCATTTGGTATATCTCCGCCATGGGGATTCGAATTTTTGTATGGACTTTTCCTTCCATTTCTCGTCTCGCCATGGTTTTCGTTTTCTTTAAACTGGTTGTTTTTCCTTTCTTTGTTGACCATCATGACTCCCTCCTAACGAAACATTCTCTGTTAGTTTGAGGGAATCGGGAAAGAATATACATGACGATATTTAAGCCTTTTTCCTTTTTTCCTTCCTTTCATTGAAACGGACGAGCCGCTCCAGCTTCTCCAGCTCGGAAAATAATTCGATAATGCTGTTGGCAACCGGGAATAAATAAAACCACTTTTCAAATTTTGCTCCCTGCAGTTCGTTAATCAAGTTATTAATCGTCAGCTGCATGGCCGATTTTGTTTCCTTCTGTAAATCCCGATCGAGGATAATTTTATCCTCATACATGAGGAAGACATTTTCGCTGTACGTGTTGATTTCGTTAATTAATTTCTTAATGAGGTATACTTTATTCTCTGCATCTTTTTCGATCTCGATCAGGTTTTTCTCCAGCTGACGGATTAAATTATGCTGCTTTTCCAGCATTTTAATCATGTGTTTATATATAACAATATTGCGGAAAAAACTGCGGCGGTTGCGAATAAACAGACGGTTTCTTTCATCAGAGATAATTTCATAGTAATCTTTCGCCTTCGTAATTCCCTTTTCAATTTCCCGATCTTCTTCCTTTAATTTCGGCACCGTCATCGTATTATTCGGTACAACCCGCATCAGAAAATGGATTCGGTCACTCGTATCTTTAATCATGCTATATAAAATTTTCCGATGATCCGGCGGAAACACCGCTACGTTAACGACAAAAGCGGACAGCACCCCAATGACAATCAGAGACAGTCTTTCTACAATATATACAAAATCGACCCCGCTTTCGCCGGAAAGCATTAATGTAATAATCGTTAAAATCGTCAAGCTGACCGTTTTCGTTAAACCGAGTTTAATATTGATGGCAATGGAAAGAATGACGATTGCTCCGACCGCCAATGGGTGATTTCCCAGCAAAAAGGAGCCTAATAAGGCAAAGATTAAACCGACCCCATTGGATATAATTACTTCTTTAATATAAGCAAAGGAACGCATAATCGATGGCTGCATCGCTAACACAGCGGCAATGGCAGCAACAATTTCCAGCTTCAAGCCGACCAGACCGGTGATCAGCAATGTTAATGTTGCAGCAAGCCCTGTTTTCAGCATCCGCGGGCCAATATTAAATTCCATTTCGATTTACACCTTCTTAAATTAATTCTTTCCTCCATAAAAACAAATCTATTATAATGATTCCCCCTGTTAGTTGCAATTCCTTTTTCCCTTACATCACCATCCATCTCTACTCTAATATATACCATAATGTTATTCCGCAATCGGCATTTTATGTTTCTATTACATTTTTGCGACATTCAATGGAGTACCCCTTCCTGCCGTCTTCTTGCGATATTACTTACAAAGAAAAAAATTCACAAAACCAATAGGAATAACCATACCTGTCTTCAGCCTGATTCATAAAATGTGTATTATTGGAGGTGGAATGATGAAACTGTATTTAGACCCAGGCCATGGGGGGAAGGATCCGGGAGCCCAGGGAAATGGTCTAAAAGAAAAGGATATTACACTCGATATTGCTAAGCGAATCCGGGATAAGCTCTTGAAAGATTATGAGGGAGTTCAAGTCCGCATGAGCCGCACGAAAGATACGACGAAGAGCTTAAATGAGCGGACAAAAGAAGCAAATGCCTGGGGAGCCGACTTCTATCTTTCTATACATTGCAATGCTTTTAACGGAAAGGCGAGCGGGTATGAAGATTATATTTATACCGGGTTAAGCCGAAACTCCCGCACAGCAAATTATCAGGACATATTACACAGAGAAATTACAAAAGTAAACGGACTTAGCGACCGGGGGAAGAAATCAGCCAACTTCCATGTACTAAGGGAAACAAGGATGCCTGCCTTTTTATCGGAAAACGGGTTTATAGACAATTCGGAAGATGCTAAGAAAATGAAGCAATCGTCCTGGCGGCAAAAAGTAGCAGAGGGGCATGCAAAGGGGCTGGCGAAAGCCTTTAACTTAAAAGGAAAGAAAAGCGCAGCCAAAGCAGAAAAGAAAAATGAACCAAATAGTAAACGGACATTGTATAAAGTAATTGCCGGCTCCTTTGAGGCAAAGAAAAATGCCGATAATCAGGTCAAAAAGTTGAAAGCAAAAGGAATAGAAGCCTTTGTTGATACGGTAACTATTTCAGGAAAACGATGGTATCGGGTTCAGGCAGGCGCATTTCAAAACCGCAGCAATGCGGAAAAACATGTTGCCGATTTAAAGAAAAAAGGTTTCCAGTCATTTATTACAACATAATGATAGATTTCGCCTATTAATTCGCTTGGAATTAATCGGCGATTTATTTCGGAGAACACATTGTTTTTCAAGAAAAAACATAACGGACGGAAAATCCGCGTCCGTTATGTTTTAGGCTTTAGCTGGATAATACTTGCTTAATTTTATTTATGGCCCAGTCCAATTCTTCTTTAGTAATAACAAGAGGCGGTGCAAATCGGATTGTGTTTTCGTGGGTTTCTTTACACAATACTCCCGCTTCCATTAATTGTTCACAGTAAGAACGGACCGGTTTCGTAAATTCCACCCCGATAAATAACCCGCGGGCACGGACTTCTTTTAACTCATGGTTATTTATCTCTTTTAACGCGTTGGCAAAATACTCTCCAAGTTCCAGAGACCTTTCCGCAAGCTTTTCTTCCTCGATGACATCAAGGGCTGCCAAAGATACTGCGCATGCTAACGGATTTCCCCCGAATGTTGAACCGTGGGAACCTGGAGTAAATACTTCCATAATTTCTTTATCCGCCGCGATGGCAGAAACCGGAAAGACGCCGCCGCCTAATGCTTTCCCCATGACGTAAATGTCTGGCACTACTTTCTCCCATTCACAGGCAAACATTTTTCCTGTCCGGGCAAATCCGGTTTGCACTTCATCGGCAATAAAAAGAACATTGTTTTCCGTACAGATCTCCCGCACTTTTTGCAAATATCCTTCCGGGGGAATAATAATGCCAGCTTCCCCTTGAATCGGCTCAACAATGACTGCTGCCGTATTCGGGGTAATTGCTTCCCGGATTGCCTCTGCATTGCCGTATTCCACCTTCTTTATTCCGGGAACGAACGGGCCATAATCTTTCGTAGCTACAGGATCATTGGATAAGGAGATGGCATTTAATGTCCGGCCATGGAAATTCCCTTTTGCGGCGATGATTTCCGCTTTGTCTGCTTCTACTCCTTTTACTTGATATGCCCAGCGCCGCGCTGCTTTAATGGCTGTTTCCACCGCTTCTGCTCCCGTGTTCATCGGGAGCACTTTCTCTTTGCCCGTTATTTCGGCTAGCCGTTTCGTCCATTTTCCGAGCAGTTCATTATGGAAGGCCCGGGATGTTAATGTCACTTTATCTGCCTGTTCTTTTAACGCGCCAATAATTTTCGGATGACGATGTCCTTGGTTTAAGGCCGAATAGGCGCTTAACATATCAATATACTTTTTTCCTTCCGGGTCTTTCACCCATACCCCTTCTGCTTCCGCAATAACGATTGGCAGCGGATGATAGTTCGCTGCACCGTATTCTTCCGTCTGTTTTATAATCTCCTGAGATGTTAATGCAACAGCCATGGTCATTCCTCCTCTATTTGTATCTATTTCTGTCTGTCAATAATATTGCAAAAACTGTGCCACTTTTTGCCGTTTCATGAAAGAAAGGAAATCCTAAGGTTTGAAAGAATAATCTCAGTAAAGGAAAAATCATTTTGCACCTTAGAGCAAAAAAATTTTGCACTTCCGACCTTCGTCTAATAAAATAAGAGGAGAGGATAATTAAAGGAATGTTGCCCATGAAAGCGAATTTTGACATGGAAAAAATATACGAAAAGATTCTTCATGAAGTGGACGTTGGAATTCATATTGTCAACCAAAAGGGAGAGACGATTTTTTACAATCAAAAAATGGCGGAAATGGAGTCGATGGACCGGGAAGAAGTGCTGCACAAAAACATTTTGGACGTTTTCACTTTTAGCGGAACCCAGCACAGCACCCTCGTCCGCTCCTTAAAAACCGGAAAGAGGACCGGGCAAAAAAAACAAACGTATTTGAATAATCGGGGAAAAGAAATTACAACGATCAATGAGTCCTTTCCTATCCGGCAAAACGGCAAAATTGTCGCGGCGGCGGAAATTGCGAAAGATGTCACCCAATTGGAACGGGTCATTAAAGAAAATGTATTTCGCAATCGTACCGTGAAGTATACCTTTGACCAAATTATCGGGGAAAGCTGCTCGATGAAGACGGTTATCGAAGAGGCAAAAAGAGCTACACGCACCTCTTCCTCCGTCCTTATTATCGGGGAGACGGGAACAGGAAAAGAACTGTTTGCGGAAAGCATCCATAACGGAAGCGTCCGCGCCAACGGACCTTTCATTTCCCAAAACTGTGCCGCCATTCCCGAAGATTTAATGGAAGGTCTGCTGTTTGGCACGAGAAAAGGAGCTTTTACCGGTGCCGTTGACCGGCCGGGATTGTTTGAACAGGCTGACGGGGGCACCCTGCTATTGGATGAAATCAACTCGTTAAGCTATTCCCTCCAGGCAAAATTGCTCCGGGTCATTCAGGAGAAAAAAATCCGCCGGCTCGGAGATACGAAAGAGCGAAATATCGATGTCCGTATTATTACAACAATGAATGAAGACCCCCTTGAGGCGATTCAGCATCGCCGCTTGCGCCAAGATTTATATTACCGTTTAAGCGTCGTTACTTTATGGATCCCGCCTTTACGGGAACGGAAAGAAGATATTCCTCTCCTCACCAGGCACTTTATTGCGAAATATAATAAGGCGTTTCAAATGAACGTAAATTCGATCAGTCCGGAAGCGCAGGCAATTCTTTTTGAACATCCATGGCCGGGCAATGTAAGGGAATTGGAGCATGCGATTGAAGGGGCGATGAATATGATGATGGATGAGGAAGAAATCGGTCTGGAAAACTTGCCGGTTCCGTACAGGAAAATGTATAGTCCTAAAGGCAAGTCAGAAAAATTCAATTTCCCGGCGGAAAGAAAACCGCTGAAGGAGAAATTAGCCGAAATGGAGAAGGCATATATTGAAGAAGTGCTGGCAGAAAATGGCTACAATGTTACCCGGGCTGCCCAAACTTTGGGAATTAGCCGGCAAAGCTTGCAATATCGGCTCAAGAAATTTGCTTTAAAACGATAGAAAGGATTTTCAAAATGAAACGGCCAATTGGATATTTATTTCTCCTCCTTCCCATCCTTTTCCTCCTCGCCTCCTGTTCAGACGACATCAAAGAGTTGCAGAAATCCGGCATCCCTGCCAGGGTGACGAAAGTAAGCGACGGGGATACAATCCGGGTCGACATGGATGGCAAGGAAGAGACGGTTCGCTTATTATTGATTGATACACCGGAGATGGGGAATTCGGAACATCCGCCCCAGCCTTTTGCCGAGGAGGCAAAAGCTTTTGCAGAAAATTTGCTGACGGATAAGCAAGTAGTTCTTGTCATTGGCACAGAAAAATACGACGTGTTCGGCAGGCTTCTTGCTTACGTATTTATCGACGGTGAAACGGTACAGGAAAAACTGCTCCGGGAAGGTTTAGCGCGAACTGCCTACTTGCTCAATGATCTCCGCATGCTTGACGTATTTCATAAAGCGCAAGAAGAAGCGATGGAAAAAGAGAAGGGCATATGGTCTATTCCCGGATACGCCATCCCTGACAGTAACGAAGGTTTTCACTGGCAGGAAAATAATTAGGGACGGGTGCAAAAAGCAGCCGTCCCCTTTATATTTACGAAACTTTTTTCTGCATCAATCGTTTCACGCGAATATAGGCGATGACTTCTTCAATTTCTTCAGCGGTCAGTTCTTCATGATCAATATACAGCTTATAGTCTTCCATATCGGTTTTGCTGTCCAGCCGAATCCGCTCGTACGGTTCTCCCTCACCTGCAGTGAAATATTCCGTTGGCACATCGAAAAACCTGGCGATTCGCCGCAGGTGGGTAATGCTCGGCTCTTTTTTTCCCAGCTCATAACTCCAGATGAGACTTTTGGCAAAATCTAATTCTTCTGCCAATTCGTCTGTCGTTAACCCCTTTTCTTCGCGCAATTTCTTTAATCGTTCACCGATTACAGTCATTTTCATCACTCCGTTGATGTATTAATTCTATAATTGTCGAAAATTGTCACTCATTTTCTAATATTGATTATAACATATACATTCCAATTTGGATGAATTTAACGCTTTTTTTACAAAAATTTGTCATAAATATCTTTATCTTTGGAAAAATACCGGATTGCTTGCAGTCTGCCTATTTACCTATTTCCTGATATAATGATGAGAGGATGATTGACGTTAGAAAAATTTTTTATGTAGGAGGAAACCTGACATTGTACAGCAAAGAAATTTTTACGATTCCCAATCTGCTTTCCTGCATTCGTTTAAGCCTCATCCCTGTTTTTTTGCTCGTCTACATTAACGCAGATTATACTGATGATTATTATTTGGCAGCATTTATCATTGTTTTATCGGGAATCACCGATTTATTAGACGGATTTATTGCAAGACATTTTCAGCAAATTACGGAATTGGGCAAAGTGCTCGATCCGATTGCCGATAAATTAACGCAAGCAGCCATTGCTTTCAGTTTAATGTTCCGGTTTCCTTATATGTGGCTTCTCGTCATTTTATTTGTCGTGAAGGAATTATTTATGGGGATTAGCGGACTGTTATTGTTGCGGAAAAATAAAAAATTGGATGGAGCAAAATGGTTTGGCAAAGTTTCTACAGCAATTTTTTATGTTACGATGGGAATTTTAATTGCCTTCCCAAATATCCATTACGACATATATCTCGTGCTGCTGATCATTACTGCTCTTTTCTTAAGCTTGTCGTTTATTATGTACATCCGTGAACATATGCGGCTTTACCAAAGTACAGACTAAAGCGATGCATAATGGAACCGTTCCTGCCCAAACTAAGGGAAAAAGGAAAAGGGGGAAGCGATAATGAACAAGCAGCGGGCCATTGAAATAACCGAATCGCCTGACTTAGTACATGTTACATATAATGGACAAAGGGTGTACATTCAGCATGTGAATGAAGACAATAATACTGCAAGGGTCTATCCGTTGGACGATCCGCAAAATGAATTTGATGTAGATCTTGACCAGCTGAAGGAAACATAAAAAATAAGTATTCCCCTGAGGAATACTTATTTTTTATTTCCTTTAACGATTCACTTCGACTACAGTGGCAATGCCCATTCCCCCGCCGATACAAAGGGTGGCAAGGCCATATCGGGCATCGCGGCGTTTTAATTCGTGCAAGAGCGTCACTAAAATTCGTGCACCGCTTGCCCCAATCGGGTGTCCTAAGGCGATGGCACCGCCGTTTACATTTAGTTTCTCCTGCGGAATATTTAATTCCTTACCTACTGCCAGCGATTGGGCTGCAAAGGCTTCGTTCGCTTCCACCAAATCGATTTCATCAAGGGAAATACCCGCTTTTGCCAACGCTTTTTTCGTTGCCGGCACCGGACCGATTCCCATAATTTTCGGATCGACTCCAGCTGTTCCATTGCCGCGAATCGTAGCCATCGGCTTGATTCCCAGCTCTTCTGCCTTTTCCCGGCTCATTAATACGAGGGCTGCTGCACCGTCATTAATTCCGGAAGCATTTCCGGCAGTCACCGTGCCGTCTTTTTTAAAGGCAGGGCGCAATTTAGCCAGTTTCTCAGCCGTCACACCTGCCCGCGGAAACTCATCGGCTGCAAAAACAACCGGATCTCCTTTTCGCTGCGGAATTTCCAGCGGAACGATTTCCTCTTGAAACTTGCCTTCCTGCATTGCTGCTTCCGTTTTTTGCTGACTCCAGGCGGCAAATTCATCTTGCTCTTCTCTCGTTAACTGATATTGCTCTGCAATGTTTTCCGCTGTAATTCCCATATGATAGTCATTAATGGCACATTGCAGTCCGTCCTGAATCATGCTGTCGATTAATTTCCCATCGCCCATCCGATATCCTGTACGGGCTTTCGGAAGAAGATATGGAGCTAGGCTCATATTTTCCATCCCGCCGGCAACGACAATATCCGCTTCTTCCGTTTGAATTGCCTGTACCGCCAAATGAACTGCCTTTAAACCGGAACCGCATAATTTATTAATCGTTGTTGACGGAATTTCTTCAGGAATTCCTGCCTGTAAAGCCGCTTGCCGGGCAGGACCTTGCCCGAGGCCAGCCTGCAGCACATTGCCCATAATTACTTCATCGACGAGATGATTTTCCACCTTCGCCCGCTTCAATGCTTCGCGAATAACGTGGGCACCGAGTTCCGTTGCCGGGGTATTGCTTAACGTCCCCATAAAACTGCCGATAGCCGTTCGAACCGCACTGACGATCACTACTTCCCGCATACATTCCCCTCCGTTTTTTAAAATATCGATTTATCTCTGTCCACTCTTGTTCAGTCGTTAACATCTTTAGTATAACATGGTTCCGCTGATTTTTTATCCTAAAAAAGAATTGGAAAAAGCTGTCCGGAAAAATCCGAACAGCTCATCTTTAAGCACGTACTGTTTTTAATGCCCGGCTCCAGGCAATGACCTGGTCAAGCATTTGGTTGGCATTTGCTTCGTGATAATCAGCCGGTTTAAATACGCTCATATTCTCAAAATCGGACATTAACGAAAAGGTAACTGCCGTCCGGACGTCAGCCACTTGCAGTTCCCCTAAAATAAGACGAAGGTTTTCGTGGGCCCGGGTTCCCCCTAAACTGCCATAACCGACGAAACCTGCTGCTTTATTGTTAAGTTCCGGATTTAAGTAGTCTAAGGCATTTTTTAATGCACCGCCGACAGCGTGATTGTATTCCGGAGTAACGAAAATATATCCGTCAAAGGAGGCCATTTTTTCCAACCAGCCCTTTATTGCCTTTTCCGATTCCTCTTGAATTGCTTCTGGTACCTTTGCTCCAAGCAACGGCAGCGGATAGTCGGCTAAGTCTACTAATTCGTATTCCACGTCCGCATCTTGTCTCCCAACAGCAAAATCATACATCCAGTTGGCTACGGCTTCCGCATTTCTCCCCTCACGAACACTTCCTATAATAATCCCGATTTTTACCATATTGTTCTTCCTCCTAAAAAACATAATGTATATCCTCCTAATTTGTCTTGAATTCAAAATAAATCACAAGAAAAAATATATCATGGATAATAAGTTATTGCAAGTAATTTAATTCATTTTTGATACTTAATAATAAAAAGTAACTATAGAAAATTTATATATACATGTTTTAATTATTCCGATAATATAGAAAGTATAGAGATTATACAGGGAGGTGTATTATGAATAACATAAAAGAAACCGTAATTGAAGTAATCAAATCTATTCTGCCTATCACCATCGTTATTACCATTCTTCAGTTTACGTTGATTCAGCTGCCGGCAGAAACCTTTTTTCAATTTCTTATCGGCGCTCTCTTCGTCGGAATTGGACTCATCCTTTTCTTATTAGGTGTAAATATTGGCCTTCTTCCCGTTGGGGAAATGATTGGTGCTGCTTTGCCGAATACAAAGAAGCTTTCGGTTATTGCTCTTTTTGCCTTTATATTAGGGTTAGTCGTCACCGTTGCCGAACCTGACGTTCGCGTCCTCTCCATTCAAGTAGATCAAGTGTCCAACGGCGTCATTCCGAAAAGCATGCTTATCCTCTTTGTCGGTATCGGTGTTGGAATTTGTGTTGCTTTAGCTATGCTGCGGATTATTTTTAATATAAACATTGTCTATTTATTGGCCGTCGGCTACGCCATCATTTTCCTGCTTGCTGCCTTTACACCCCCTACCTATGTGCCGATTGCCTTTGATTCTGGCGGCGTCACTACCGGGCCTTTAACCGTTCCGTTTATCATGGCGTTAGGAGTGGGGATTGCCAGCATATTGAAAGGGAAATCTGCCTCTTCTGACGGATTTGGGCTTGTAGCCCTTGCTTCCATGGGACCGATATTTTCCGTACTGCTGCTGGGGGTGATTTATGGATGAATTTGCATATATTCGCAGGTTTTACAGAAATAATGCTGGAAGTGTTTTCGGCATTATTTCCTTTACTCGTTTTATTTATCATTTTTCAGTTATTTTTCCTTAAATTATCGAAAAGGAAACTGCTCGACATTTTTATCGGTTTTTTCCTCACTTTTTTAGGTTTATCCTTATTCCTCCAGGGAGTACATATCGGTTTTTTGCCTATTGGCGAACAGATGGGAATTGAACTTAGCTCGATGAATTTATGGCTGCTTATAGTTATCGGCTTTATTCTCGGTTTTTTTGCCATTTATGCGGAACCAGCAGTAAGTGTGCTTCTTCATCAAGTCGATGAAGCTTCCGGCGGGCATATTCCGCAAAAAGTTCTGCTCTATACGATTTCCTTAGGGGTTGGACTTGCAATTTCTCTGTCTATGGTTCGAATTTTATTAGGTTTATCATTATGGTTTTTTCTTTTGCCCGGCTACATTATCGCCCTATTCATGGTCAAATTCACTTCGAAAACTTTTACTTCCATCGCCTTTGACTCCGGCGGCGTGGCAACAGGACCAATGACAGCAACATTTTTGCTCGCTTTATTTGTCGAAATAGCTTCCGGCAATGAAGGCAGTGATCCGCTTTTGGACGGATTCGGCATGGTCGCCCTTGTAGCTTTAGCACCGATATTATCTGTACTATCATTAGGAATTTTGTTTGCGAGAAAGGAGCAGAAGCAGGATGTTAATGAAATCCAAGTACAAGCTGATCGTGACCATCGTTAACAAAGAAAAAGCGAAAAAAGTCATCCAGGCTTCGAAAAAGGCTGGCGCCCGGGGAGGTACAACTTTGCTCGGCACCGGTTTTCGCATCGATGACAAAACCAGATTTCTAGGCATTCCTTTAGAACGGGAACGGGAGATTATTTTAACCCTTGTTGAGAATCATCTTCTCGACCAAGTAATGAAAACAATCGTTAAATCCGTTCAATTAAACAAACCGAGACATGGAATCAGTTTTATCATTAATACAGAGTTGGTAACCGGCATCAACCAGCCATCCGTCAATCAGCAGGAAGGAAAATTTGTGTCCGAAGGAGGAGACGATATGATGGATAATCAACAAATTCAATACGATTTAATCATGACGATCATCAATAAAGGAGATGCGGAAAAAGTAGTGGATGCATCCAAACGGGCTGGCGCGGAAGGCGGAACCATTCTCCACGGGAGAGGTACGGGCATTCATGAACAGGCAAAACTGTTTAACATTATTATTGAACCGGAAAAAGAACTGGTTCTGACATTAATTAACCGGGAAAAAACCGCACAAGTATTGGCAGCGATTGAGGAAGAAGCAAAATTGAACCAGCCGGGCAAGGGAATTGCCTTTGTCCTCCAAGTAGAAAAAACGGTCGGCATTAATCATGTGTTAAATAAAATGGTGAATGAAAAATGGGAAAACAGGGATAACTGAAGTACTCTTCGTTATCCCTTTTCATTTATTTCATAAGTTTCCATAATACGAATACTGTCTTTCACCGATTGAACCATGGAGCAGTTTTTCTTTGTTAAAGCAAGCGCTTTTTCTACTTTCCTTTCTGGAATATTTGTTCCCGTAATGATAAATTTTAGTGCGATTTCTTCGACTCGGTTTGCCTCTTTCTCATTGCGTTTCACATCTGCCGTGATTTTCAGATCGGTAAAAGGAATCCGCATTTTCTCCAAAATCTTCCGCAACGTGAGGCCGCTGCAAACAGCAACGGAAGAGACCAATAATGCGTATGGTCGAAAACCAAAATTTTCGTTGCTTGATACATTTAATGTGCCAAAATCAAACTCCGACTGAAATCCATGTTCATTCATTGTAAATTCCATTACATCTCATCTCCCTTTTCCTTACTTGGTATATTTCCATCATATCCAAAAGTATATTTCTGCGAAAACTATACGCTCGTTTATTCCGACTTTTCCCCCTTACGTACTATACAGTAGAAAGGGGGGAAAATGATGTCTGGAAGAAGAGACGATTTTGATGTCGTACTAAATGTGGATCGACTGCTTATTCGTGCCGATGAAATTGTCGTGGAAAACCAACGCCGAAAACGCCGTGATTTCAGCAATGTCGCTGGAGATTTTGATCGTAATTTCGATGATGTGGCTGGTGCATTTGGAAGAAAATTTTTCGACAATGATTAACATTCCATTCCTTAAACATACTAACATTAGTAGTACAGACCTAGGCCAAGGTTTGTGCTACTATTTTTTTATAGTAGAAGTGAAGGAAGGTCGAACAGCCCCTGGGACCAAATAGAGTCCGTATTAAAAACAGACCAACTTCACATCCTTATTTGAATCAGTTTAGTATGTTGGGTCCGAAGAGACCGTGTATAAGAAAATGGAATCGATAAGGCAATGTGAAGAACTTCTATGTTTGGCTAAAAAGGAGAGGCAGAAAATATGAAACACGTAGTGGCATTTGATGTCAGTATGGGGAAAAGTACAATGGTCATTTACGACCGTTATCGTCAATGCGAATATGAGGGTGAAATAACCCATAACCGTTACTCTTTCGAGAAATTAAACGAAACCCTTATATCTTTAACACAAAAAGATGGACAGGCACCTGATATTGTCTTTGAAGCAACAGGCGTATATTCAAAACCACTAGAACGATTCTTAGGTGATCAAGGTTATATGTATTATCGAGTTAACCCACTCGAAGCGAATATTCAAATGGCTTCAATGAGGAGACAAAAAACAGATAAAAGCGACGCTCATGAACTTGCGAAAACTCACTTTAGAGCTGAACGTGAACAAACTTATCAAGAAGAGGAATATTATAAACAAATGCGTGCAATGACGAGATATTATGATGAAATAAGTAGTGAAATGACGCATTTATATAGTCGTTTACATGCGATTCTACAATTGAGTTTTCCTGAGTTAGAAAAGCTATTCAGTAAACGTTCTGCTTTATTTTTGAATGTCGTTCAATTATACTCTCATCCGGATCATGTGTTAGTTTGTTCAAAAACAGTGATTCGTAATCGTTTAAAAGCCAACACAAGAAAAAACTTATCATTGGCACGTGCTGAAGAAAAAGGGATCGCTTTAATCGAAGCAGCAAAAGAAGCGTATCCAGCAATTTCAAAAGATGATATTCGCTGTGAACAAGTGCGGGATTATGCCAAACGGATTGCAGACTTGAAGGAGAAAAGAGATCAACTTGTCCAAAAGATGGTTAAATTATCGAAAGATAAACAAGAGTATCAGATTTTAATTTCATTTCCAGGAATCGGAGAAACGACTGCAGTTCGTTTAATTGGAGAACTAGGAGATATTCGACGATTCAAAAACCATAAACAACTGAATGCTTACGTCGGTATTGATATTATGAGATATCAATCTGGGAATACCTTTTATAAAGACAAGATTAATAAAAGAGGAAATAACAAACTTAGAAAGATTCTATTTTACATGATCCAGACCATGATCCAACTACGGAAAAATACACAAAATCATATTGTAGATTATTATGATAAATTAAAAACGCAACCCCAGAGGAAACCTCATAAAGTTGCGTCCATAGCATGCGTGAATAAGTTCTTGAAATCGGCCTATCACCTTATCACACATAATCTGAAATACGATTACGAAAAGGCAACAATGCATCAGTAATCGTAAGTAAGATTATATCACAAAGACCTGGCGAAAAAAATGGAAATCGTGAGGTCTATTTGTCATGCGAAAATTTATTTTGGAAGGAAGGGGTACCCCTTCCTTCCAAAATAAAATCTATATTAACCAAATTATTTAATAAAAAACACTTGACTAGAGGTAAGAAAGGGGCTGTCTAAAAAGTCCATTTTAGTTGAAAATCCGCCAAAATTAAAACCCAAAGAATGTTGATTTTACAGCATTCTTTGGGTTTGCTTTTTTTAGATTTCGGGATTAAATACTACTTTTCGGACAGCCCCTTATTTCCATCGGCAATATGTACAAATTTTGCTAAATATTACATAGGCATAGTTTCGTCATTTGGACAAAATCTATAAACAAACATATAAGGGGGAAGGATAATGGATGAACAACGGGCGCAGGAAATCGTAGAAGCGAATGCAATGATTCAAGTACATTATTACGGCATACCAGTCTATATCCAGGAAGTTCACGAAAAGGAAGGAATGGCAACGGTATTTCCCCTCGATAATATGGACCATGTACAGCTTGTCGATATAGAAGGCCTTACGGAAATACCGCTGATGCCGCTGGATGAAAGAATGGAAGGAATACAGCCGACATAACGCAGAGAAGCCGCTCTGCGTTCCCTTTTTGAAGCCAGAGGAAACGTCAGTTAATTTTTTCCTTCTCCACTTTTTCTTCAAATAGCGGACGATTCCGGTGTAAAGCGGAAGGAGAAATGGCATCTTTTACATATTGAAAGTATTCGTCCATTTTGTCTGTGACATAACTTGTACGTTCAAAAATAATGGAGCGGATAAAATCCAGCTGCCGGACAATTTTTTGTGTAATTGCTTCTTGTTCTTCCAGCCGTTGGGACGTTTCTTTCGCCTGTAATTCCTGGTTTTCGATTTGCCCCGTTATATTTTCCAGCTGTTCTTCCATCTGACGGTATTGTTGCATCAGCTGATTCATCTGTTCCTGTACTTGCTGCTGGAAATGTTTATCCTTTTCCCTCTCTTGCTTTAAATTATTTTGATTTTCTTCGATTTGTCCCATCTTCGCAAGTAATTTTTCCATTAACTTCTCTTGTTGCTTATCTTCCTTTAATTGTTTCATCTGGACATTGATTTGATCCCATTTCTCCCTTTGCCGTTCTTCCTGGAATCGGGACTGTCGTTGCATCATTTCCATGGAACGCTGCATTAAATCATTAATCTGCTGCTGCTGCTTCATCCATATCGATACATGACTCTCGTAAAACTCTGATTGCTGGTGTGCTTTTATGTGTCCCTTGTTTTGATACAACTTCCCTTTAAGCTGGTCTTTAAAATATATTCCCATACTATGCACTCCCTAAATTAAACTATTTCATATTATGCAATTCCGCCGAAGTTTGTACATTGTCTTAAGCTCCGTCCTTCCTTCTAAAAATGGCTTAATTTTTGCATAATCTAGATTCTCGTTGGTTACTTACGACTCACAATCAATGCACCGATACCACAAATAAATAAATAGGTAATAATTATTATCCAAAGATAGGTAATCGATATAACATTTATACCAATGAACGTGATTATCCCCAGTGCTAACAAAAGTATTCCTAAAAAAATATGTGATGAATAAAAATAAAACTTTATTAAGTTGTTTACTGTTCTTTCATCTGTGTCAGGTGTTTTATCTCTTTTTTTTAAGTTTACCCAAAAATAAAGCTTGACTTTGAAACAAAAACAGGCATCCGAAAATTTGGTGCAAAAGAGCACTTTTGGATGCCTGTTTTTCTCTCTATGGATCCAAAA
>NZ_BMEV01000007.1 GCF_014637175.1 Compostibacillus humi
GTGCCTATGTAAAATTCAAAAAATTTTAAGCACAAATCCACGAAAAGATTGATATCATAGGAAATACATTTTATTAAAAAGTGAATTTGTGCCTATTTACTGTCGAACTCGGGTTAATAAGCGTCAGGAATTACTTATAACATCATAAAATAAAAAATATTCCAATCATCCGAAGCCGATGATTGGAATTTATTTTCTGGTACATATTAATAAGATCTTATTCATGTAACCAAAAAATTCAATAATCTAAATTTAATTTCACTAAAAACGTTATTGATTTTTAAATCGATATATTTTACAACCGAATAACTCACATTTATACATATATTTTTGCTGATTATTATTAGTAACAATGAACATATCCATCTCTAGAAGGAATAGATCTTCGTTTACTTCATCATGGTATTGATAATCAATTAGCAAATCGAACTTTTTATCTAAGGAATCAAAGACAACAGAAATTTTTTCTAAAATTTCATCAATATTATCAAGATAATCATAATCAATTCTAATCACTACTGTTGTATTGTCTAAATCAAAATGATTCCCCAAATTATTAAATACTGCTGTCCAATTATCATTTTCACTATAAAAATCTGGTTTCAGCAAAATCTTATTATTTTTCATAGTATCCAATTGGTATTTTATACCTTGATTGTTTAGTTCAAATGCAAAATTAATACTTTCTATTTCATCAATATGATTTAGATATTTAAGAGAATTACTTCTGAATGTTTTACTATGGTGATTATTAATTATTTCCAAATATATTCTTTCATGCTCCTTTGCACTTAACTTTATATCAAAATGATTTAGTAAATATTTCAAACTTTCTTGGATTTCTTTTTTAACTTTTTCTGGTTTTTCCAGTATAGAATTAATATCTTCTATAAATAATTCTTTTTTGTGAGGGTTATGTGTATTTCTGTCAGTAAAGTTTACATTTGATATTTTCTTTAAGGTCTTAGCATTTACAATTCCTACATAATTATTATTGCCAATACAAATTGGAATCTTTCCTAAAGCCAATGCTTCAAGAATTACTCTTCCTACACCTACAACTATATCTGATTTCGTAATATGTTGATTAATATTATCGGATCCATTGATTAAATTTATTACTTCCTTTGAGGAATTCCTGTTTATTTTGTCTATCAAATCCTTTAAATAGGAAAATTGATTCCCAGATCCAATAATTTCAACCTGAATATCCATTTGTTTCGTTAGTTGCTCAACACATTCAACAAAAAATACTATACTAGGAAGTTTATCAGTGTCGATTCTGCTAATATAAGCTATTTGAAGACTATCTTTTTTACTATGTAAAGAAATTTCATTGGCTTCAATTTTCACACAGTTTGGAACTACATAGCAATTTTTTTTGTTAAGCAGTCCCTCTTCTAAGTGGAAATCAAGTGATTCTTGACTTACAAATATAAAATTATTATAAAAACACTCTAACTTTTCAACACTCGGAGTTAAATAAGAACCATGGATTGTCGTAACTACCGGAATATCCCTCAATATGTTTACTAGAGCAACTACATTTTGAGATTGAAATGGGTGAACATGGATTACATCAATATTATAATAATCAATTATCTCAACAATCTTCCACGCATTTTCCAGTAACTTATTCTCTTCAGGTGGATCTATTTCTAAAAAAGGAATATTTTCTCTTTTCACAGCATTAACTGCAGGTCCAAAAGAACCTGCAATGTAAACATTATGACCTCTATCCATTAATGCTCTAGACAACGTAATAATATGGGTTTCTGCTCCACCGAGTTTCATATAGTCATATATTTGCAAAATGTTTAGTTTTTTCATCATCACACATCATTTCATATGTTTATCTATATACACATCTGATAATAGTTGAGTAGCCTTCTCTTCCCATTCTTTATTATTCTTCATTAATGATAATGCAATTTCTTCGGCAATATCAAATTGCTGAAACTTAGTTAAAGAGTAGACAATATGTTCAATCATCTTATAATCAAATAATTCCTCAATATTATATTTTCTTTCTTTAGCAATAATATCCACAGCTATTTGAAAAGATATTTCATATTCACCGATGTCTAAATACAAACCGGCAAGTAATCCCAATAGCTTTGGGGGGTTACTATTTTTTATTAATGAATCAGCAATATTCAATGCACCATAAGTATTTCCTGATAATTTTAATAAAAATATTTTTAATAGCTCTTCCTTATTGTCCTCTTTTAACAAGGAATCCAGATACGTAGTGTACAAATTATAATCATTTTTGTAGAAGTATTTTTTCAACAACTCTACAGCTTTTGAAAAATCTCCAAGCATTGCAGATGCTAATGCTAGTTTTTCACAATCTATTTTTTTCAATTCATTATCATTGAAATCATTAAACAGTTCTAACGCATCCATATACTTTTCCAAGACACAATAGAAGCCTAACAATTCATTCTTTATTAATGGACTGCTTTCAAGAGATTTATAATTATCAATTGCTTTTTGCAAAAAAGCTTCATTAGACTCTAAATTTAGATTACCGCTTTCGATGTAATTACTAATTGGCTCTAATAGTTTATTCCAATCAAAATTCTTAGCAGTATTGATTGCTTTTTGTGATTCAATTTCGTACTCCTTTTTATTCAAAGAAACATAATAATCAATATATTCCAGGAACTGCTGGTAATTTTCTGCTACTCTTAATCCTGGAAGTCCAATTATATCCGGCATTACAGTTGAAACCACAGGTGTCCCGGAACTTAAGTATTCATATAATTTTAATGGTGTTACAGATGCAGTAAGATTGTTCACTTTAAAAGGTATAATTGCAACATTAGATTTAGTTAAATAGCTTGGAAGTAGGCTGTAATCCTTAGATCCTAAGAAAAAAACATTACAATAATCAGGAACTTTTACTCTTTTAGTACCGACAAAAACAAATGAATATTCAGGTCTGGACTTAGCTAAGTAGTCAATTAAATTAATATCAACCCATTCGGCAATGGCACCCATAAAAAAGACAATCGGCTTTTTCATTGAAATTAAATCAACTGGTGTTTCAGAGCTTTCCTTAACTGTATTTAAATAATCTTTATTCCACACACCGTTCGGTAAATAATATACATTTTTATTATAGTATGACATTTTTGCATACAATCTTCTTGCAGACGCTAATACTAAATTAGAAATGTTAGCTATCTTTCTTTCGTAATAAGCTATATTTTTAGATATATTTAATTTGGCATCATTTAAAAATGATTCCCAATCATCAATACAGTCATATATAATTTTACAATTGCTTGGAACATCATCAAAATATTTTATCCACTCAGGATAACATACTAAATACGTGATTTTCTCATGACGGTAAACTTCATTAATTTTTTTTACCAAATCGCTCATGTTAAAATCCGACTCTAAATTTTTGATTTCATTATTTAGAATATAAACACCTTGAGCATTTATTTGAAATAAATTATTTAATAAACTTTTTTTGTCAAATACTTTATCTAATTCCATTTTTGAAATCCTGTTATGTTCTAACAATCCAATATATAAAACTTCATTCCCTATTTTTGAAAAATAATCTGCAAAATGCTGAGGTCTTTGTTTAAACCCATCATAAGATACGCCTGATAAAATAATAACTGTACTCATATTATTTCTCCCTATAATTTGAAAAAAGGTAACCTTAAAAAGGTTACCTTTTTCAGGATTTAAATTAACGAAGTAACTGAAGTACTCCCTGTGGTGTTTGGTTAGCTTGTGCTAACATGGCCTGAGCAGCTTGAGTTAGGATATTGTTCTTCGTGAATTCCATCATTTCTTTCGCCATATCTGTGTCTCTAATACGAGATTCTGCAGCTGTTAAGTTTTCTGCAGCATTGTCTAAGTTAGCAATTGTATGCTCTAAACGGTTTTGAGTAGCACCTAATAAAGAACGTCCTGCAGAAACTAATTTAATTTGATCGTTGATTGTTTCAATTAAAGCAGTTGCAGTTGCGCTATCTGCTACATCAGTAGCACCTAATCCACCAACTGCTGATTCAATGTTAGTAAGATTAATTCCGTCAGTTGAAAAATCTACAGTCATAGTTTGACCGTTATTTGCACCTACTTGGAATGTAACTGTTCCACCACTTGCTCCAGCTGTTCCATCTAAAAGGTTTTGTTCGTTGAACTGAGTTGTATCTTTAATTCTTGTAATTTCTTTTCCTAATTCTGTTAACTCTTGCCCAATTGCCTCACGATCAACATCAACGTTTGTATCGTTTGCTGCTTGAACTGCTAATTCACGCATACGTTGAAGAATGGAGTGTACTTCACTTAAAGCACCTTCTGCAGTTTGAATCATTGAGATTCCATCTTGTGCATTTTTAGAAGCCATTTCTAAACCACGAATTTGGCCACGCATTTTTTCAGAAATGGATAGCCCTGCTGCGTCGTCTCCGGCACGGTTAATGCGAAGACCGGAAGAAAGTTTTTCTAAAGATTTTTGTACTGCACCAGTGTTTGCACCCAATTGACGGTGTGCGTTCAATGCAGAAATGTTGTGATTGATAATCATAACTCTTTCTACCTCCATGTATTTTATTTTTACGGGTCACATCCTTATGTCCCGTATGTATAACAACTCTCGTTGGAGAGTTATTACCAAGCTTGACGGTTAAGGCCTTAACCAATCATCCCTTGATGATTACAATTCTTATATCGGAACCTTTTTAGAAAGTTTAATAGTTTTTCTAAAAAATTTCCCCAAAACTTGTTTGTATAATTTGCCGAATATTTATATAATTTAAAATAACCAGAACTAAAGGAGGGTTTTATTCATGAAAGCAGTAACTTCTTTCTTTGACCGGATGGTGCAGCGGTATCTTCCGGATGCCTTTTTGTTTGCCATTATTTTGACCATTGTTGTATATGTCATGGGCGTTCTGTTTACTGACAGCGGTCCAGTCCAAATGATTGAGCATTGGGGAACCGGGTTTTGGGATCTGCTTGCTTTTGCCATGCAAATGTCCCTCGTCGTTGTCACCGGATATATTTTGGCAAGTACTCCTGTGGTGAAAAGGATTTTGGAAAGAATTAGTTCATTGGCAAAAACGCCGGCTCAGGCGGTCATGCTCGTAACCTTTGTTGCCCTAATCGCCTGCTTAATTAACTATGGTTTCGGACTTGTGGTCGGGGCGCTATTTGCCATTCACGTTGCCCGGAGAGTTCCGACCGTCGATTACCGGATTCTTATTGCCAGTGCCTACAGCGGGATGTTAGTCTGGCATGGCGGTTTTTCCGGATCTGTCCCATTAACAATTGCTACACCAGGTCATTTCCTCGAAGAATCCATCGGGCAAATTCCCATTGCAGAAACCCTGTTTAGCCCGGTCAATATTTTTATCGTTCTCTTTCTTGTCATTACTCTGCCTTTCTTTAACCGCTATTTGCTGAAAAGTACGGATTCGTTACAAAACAACCAGGCTGTAACATGGAATATTCCGGAAGAAGATGATCCGGAATCTGCAGCTACAATCAACGCGACAACCCCGGCAGAAAAATTGGAAAACAGCCAATGGGTTTCCCTTATTATCGGAGTGATGGGTCTTGCATTTATTGTGTATCATTTCGTACTCAACGGATTCGACTTAAACATTAATATTGTCAACTTTATTTTCCTTTTCCTTGGGATATTGCTCCATCGTACGCCGAGAAGATTTTTAGACGCAGTTGGGCGGGGCGTAAAAAATGCCGGCGGAATTATTATTCAGTTTCCGTTCTATGCCGGAATTATGGGAATGATGGTCGCCTCCGGTTTATCGGCACAAATTTCCAATTGGTTTGTCAGCTTTTCAACGGAAGCTACATTGCCGTTTTTCTCCTTTATTAGTGCAGGGCTCGTCAATATTTTCGTTCCGTCCGGCGGGGGACAATGGGCGGTGCAGGGCCCGATTATGATGGATGCAGCAATGAATATTGGTGCAGACACAGCAATAACGGCGATGGCGGTTGCATGGGGCGATGCTTGGACAAACATGATTCAGCCGTTCTGGGCATTGCCTGCCCTTGCGATTGCCGGATTAAAGATCAGAGATATCATGGGCTTCTGTGTCATGATTTTGTTCTTTAGCTTTATTCCGATGGCGATTGGATTCTTGTTCTTTTAATAGAGGTGTAGGCAACCCACTATGTAACGGGAAGCCGTGGTAAATAATCGAAAAAGGGATGGAACTCCTTTATGGAAGGAGCCATCCCTTTTAAATGTTGGATTGGCCAGTGGACAATGGAAGGGCTGGAATTTTATAAGAAGAATCCCGCACTAATTATTCGGCGATTTTATCTCTAACAGGCATTTTCTTTTGGGCAATGATAATCCCTATAATAACGAGCCCAGAACCGATTAATATGCTTGCCGTTAGTGCTTCATCAAGGATTAGGTACCCTAGCAGCAAGCCAAAAATTGGAACGAGGAGCGTACTAATCGTTGCCGTTACCATATCGATATAGCTTATAATGATGAACCAGACGGTAAAACAGATTGCCGAGGCAAAAACTCCGGTAAACAACACATAAAAAATACTGACAGGAGTGAATGCAACTGGCTCGCCCCATTCCATAATGACTGTAGCAAGAATGATCGCCATCGTTCCAAAGAGCATTTGCCAGGCGGATACTTGCAGCTGAGGGAGATTAGTCACATGGATGCGATAGTAAATATTGGACACTCCCCAGGCAACAGCGGCAAAAACAATAAGCAGTTCCCCAAAAATCACCTGCAAATTTTGCTTCATCCAAATATCCCAGCCTAAAATGGTAAGGAGCCCGACCATTCCTATCGCAAGACCAATTATTTTATATTTGTTCAGCTTCTCCCCTAAAAATTTTGCCGCAAGCAAACTGCTCCACATCGGCATGGAATAAAGCAGCACTGATGATTTCCCCGCTTCCACAAATTTTAACGCAAACATGACGGCCAAGAAGACGACGGCTGTTTGCAGGAAGCCGATGACGGCAAGGTGTTTCCAATACTTTTTGGGCGGCGGCCCCATTCGAACAAGGAATAATATAAGAAAAAGAGTCAAGGTGCCTGTCCCAAAGCGAAAGGCAGAAAAAGTAAAGGGACCCATAAATTCCAGGGACGCCTTCATCACAACCCAAGCATAACCCCAAAGAATAGTAATGGTTAGAATCAAACTCCATAGCAGAATTTTATTTTTTGCAAGCTGCTGGAAATCAGGCATAGAGATTTCTCCTTTTGGATTAACTATTTTTCTATTAATCAATAGTATAACGCTTTAAGAGTTTCTCCTTATGGGAATGAAATACTTCTTCCAGGGCGATGTTATATTTGTTGGCAATCACAATAACGTTGCCTAATACATCCCCTAATTCTTCTACTAAAGCCCTTCGTTTGTTCACCAATGATTCTGCTTCTTCGTCTGGCCTGTCTCTCCCAATTTCAAGGGCGCGAATTGCCCGTGCCACTTCTCCTGTTTCCTCTGCTAAAAAACCAATGCGAATAAAAATGTCTAAATCATGCCAGCCTCTATGTTCATAATATTCTTTTACCCATTGTTGAAATTCATTTACATCCATGTTTCGCACTCCTTCCATTCCATCACCATCAAGTTTAACAAACAATGGCAATTTTCGTATAATATAAACACTGAAATTAATTGTGGGGAGCGATTCTATGAAAAGCATAGCTGTATTTTGTGGTTCGAGTAATGGGGCATCTGATATTTATATAGAAAGTGCAAAAAAATTTGGCAAGGAATTGGCTAAACGTGATATTACCCTTGTTTATGGCGGAGCAAGTGTCGGTATGATGGGAGCAGTTGCAAATGCTGTTTTAGAAGAAGGCGGACAAGTTATCGGGGTGATGCCTGCATTTTTGGAGCAGAGAGAAATCTCGCATAATAGATTGTCCGAACTCATCATTGTCGATTCGATGCACGAAAGAAAGGCTAAAATGGCAGAGCTAGCAGATGGCTTTGTCGCTTTGCCTGGCGGGCCGGGAACATTGGAAGAGTTTTTTGAAATGTTTACATGGGCGCAATTAGGACTTCATCAAAAACCTTGTGGTCTACTAAATATTAATCGATATTTCAATCCGCTTATAGAACTGTTTCATCATATGACAAAGGAACAATTTTTACACGAAAAGTACCGTTCGCTGGCCCTTATAGACGATGATCCAAACAGGTTGCTAGAAAAATTTGCTTCCTATAAACCACCAGCAATAAAAACATATTCTTGATGAAAAACTATATTTGCATAAATATTTAATCTGTTTTTGATAAATTACAGATATATTTTCCTAATGCCCGATAAATTCATCGTTAAGCTGATATTTTTAGAGAAACGCCGATATTCTGGTTCACACCGCCGATATATCCCTGTTCGCCGATATTTTTTGTTCAGCGCTCGATATTTTGAGAAATACGCCGATTATTTCGGGGAAAAGCCGATTTCTCTGCCAGAACAGCCGATATTTTGAGGAAAGCCGATATCCTATTTTCTGCGCACGATAAAATGGAAGAAAAACTGATTTTGCATCATAGTCGCTGATATCTCGGCATGGAACGCTGATTTTTTCCGCTTCGCCGATATTTTTTACTAAGCGCTCGATATATTCGGAGATATGCTGATACTTTTCTACGAAAGCCGATTCCTATGCAAGAAAAGCTGATATTTCCTAGAAGCGCTGGTTGTTCCGCTCCTGAAGTGCTAACATCCAGCCCACAGGAACACTGATATAACAGAACTCTACGGATACCGCCTATATTACCTCACATAAAAATTAACGGGCAACGTCATTGGTGATGGACGTTGCCCACTTGGCTTTAGTTATAGCTGTGCTCTAAAAAAGCTCCATCTGCTCTGCTTCCCCTAATCGTTCCAAAGATTCTGGTTCATGGTCTTGGAAGTAGGCATAATGCAATTGTTTTTCCTTCGTCATTACCTTCTTCGCCGGGTCGGTGGATTCCCGCAGGCGGCAGGAATAAATGATCGGGAAGTAATCTTGCAAAAATTTACCTTCTGCATGGGCGGTAAGGGCGATAATTTGAAAGCCTAGCTGTTCGGCGATGAAAAAGACCGGACTTAATACGTGATCGCTGGAAGCCTTGCCGAATGGATTATCTAAAATAACTGCCCGATGCCGCACTCGATTTGATGTTATAAACTGTTTTTTCTCGGCAACATAATTTAAAATCCCTAAAAAGAGAGTCATGTTTTTGCTCCATTTTTCACCGCCAGACCAATTATTGCTTTGCTCCCATGAATAAAATTTGCTTGTTACTTCGTTATCATTGGTAACCTTTCTGCAGGACACTTTCATCGCTTCGTTTTGCATTACTACTTGCAGGAGCTGACGGGATTCGAACCATTTCTCTAAATCTTTTCTGATTAGTCCGTGATCCTCGGTCCCTTCCGCTGTCTTGTATCGGTCTGATTCCAGCTGTTCTAAAATCCAATCCATATGATCGCGGATTCGCTTTTTCCCGTCCTCTTCGGTCCATTCAGGGATTGTAAATTTATAAATTTCCTTCCAGCCGTTTTTCACTTTCACTTTCGTCCGCTTCGGAATCATTTTCAGCTGGTCGGTTAAGTTCAGCAGATGATTGTGCACGTTGTTAATGAAAGCCTGCAAATCCTTATCGTTCTGGCTGATATACTCCCTTGCGTATTTATCCGCCTGTTCAATCCGGGTAAACATATTTTTCTGGAACTGAACTATTTCTTCATACGTTTCCTTATGCTCGATTCCTTCTAGCGCCATATGTTTTAGCTTGACGTCGCTAATCGTACGGTTGCAAAAGTCCCGAAAATCCCGTTTCGCAACGTTGAGGTTCTCTATTCCTTTGTCCACTTCTGCTTTCGACCTGCGCAGCCCTTCAATGATCTCTTTTACATGTGACTTCCGTTTATAAATAAATTCGGTAAGCTCTGCTTCGGAAAATTCTTTACCGATAATCGTTGTGCTTTGAAAATGGTGGGCTTCTTCCATGCTCTGCAATTGAATGATGGCCTGTTCAATATCTTGTAATTCTTTGTCGAACCGTGCCTTTTCCTGTTCTAAATAACGATGCTTTTCAGACAGCCGGGTTTGTTCTTCTTGCAACATTGCTGGTATAGTCTCCACATCTTCCATGAATTTATAAAGTTCCCGCTCTGGAAAACGTTGTTTGAATTGTTCCAGCTGGCTGGCTACTTCTCCTTTTTTCCGGTCTAATTTTTCTTTGCTTGCCGTAACGGATTCTCGCTGTTTTGCTGCCTTCCCTTCATTTTCTTTCCATTGTTCACGAAGCTGTTCTATCAGCTGCTGGCCGTCTGGCGGAAACTCCATCTCTGTATCAATATTAGGAAATTCCCGGAGCAGCTCCTCCATCTCAGTCTCGATTCGCCGAATGTCTTTTTTCGTATATTCGTATTTTGTAATTAAGTCGTCATAGGACTGTTGGATTCTGGCAATTGCAAATTCCAGGTCCTTCCGCCGCTGCTGAATCGTTTCCTTTTCTTCTCCTGTAAAGCGGGGCGCAAACTCTTTTACAGCCTGGTAATCTTCATGGTCGATCATCTTGCTTCGTTCGTATTGCAAAAATTGTATCCGTTCCTGTTTATTTGCAATTTCTTCATGATAACGGTCAATTTGAATTGTCGTATCTTTCAATTGGTCTTGCAGGTGAAGGAGTTTTCTGCTTATTTCCCTTTCCTCGTCAGCAAGTTGGGAAAGGTCCCGCTCGATGCTAAAAACTTCCATCGCCTTGCTGATTTTCGTTTCTAATCCATTTTTCTCATCTTGATACTGACGAATCGTATCGTGTATGACAGATTTTTCCTTTCTTATTTCCTCCTGCTGTTCTGTTATTTCCTTCAATTTTTCGCTAATGCTTTCGATTTGCCGGGTCAGCTGGCGAATGCTATCCCGTAATTCCTCCTTCCAGGAACTTGGATACGTTTGGAAAAATTGTTCAAAAGACTGGATGGCGGTATGGATTCGGACCTTTTCCTTTTCCTTCACCTTCCGCGTCTCCGTTATCTCTCTTGCTCGTTCCTTTAACGTCCGTTTCCACTTGTCAAAGCTGTTTGAATCCAAATTCGTTTCCCAATGGGCTGGTGCAATCCAGGCGGCAGCATCTTCCTCCCCTGCTTGCTTCGCTTCTTCCAACGTGAGGAGGCGAATCGGAAAAACGAGACGGTCCTTTACCTTTTCCAGTCGCTCCTGAAGTACTTGTTTTTCCGATGTTGTCGTAATTAAAGTTAACGGCCATAACGGGAATTTGCGAAAGTTTTCTTGTTCGTCCGCATCTAAACTTTGGAAAAATTCCACCCCAGTAACGAGATAATCCAGTTGGTTTTTCCAGGAATGCAGCTGCTTGGATAAAAATCGGTCGCTGAAAAAGATGTCCTGTTCTCCATAATCATCGACAAACCTTAGCATCGTTCGCTCTTGATACAGAAGTTCGTCATACTCTCGATTTAAAACGGTTTGTAATTCCAATAACTCTTGGTACACAGAGTTTTCCCGCAGGTAAAGATCTATGAGGCTGCCCCATTTTGGACGAATTCCGGCTAACTCCGCTAGAAGATAGTCATGGGCCTCTTGCATTTGCGTTTCTTCCGATTCACGTTTGCTTCGTTCTTTTTCCTTTTCATTTTTCGCTTCGTATAGCTCTGCCTTTTCCTGCTCCAACTCCTCCCATTGCTTGTCCAATTGGTGGTCCTTTGCTTGCAGGCGGATCATTTCTTCGTCCAAAAATTGATGCCTCTTATTCCATTTATGAAACTCGGTTTTCACGTCTTCCTGATCCGGATTTGCCAACGTTTCTTGTTTTAACTTGTGGAGACGTTCTTGATGCATTTTTTGTTTTACGGATAGATTCGATACCTGATTTTGGAGGTTTCTTTCTTCCCGTTCTTGTTCCTTTTGGATTGCGGATAGCCTCTTCTCTTCCTCCTCCAGCGGCTGCAATTCCTGCTGAGCGCCTGCCAGCATTTTTTCCAATTTTTCTAATTGTTCTTGGAAATAGCCGTGCAGTGCCTCGTTTGCTTCTTCCAGCCGGGCTTCGTAATCCTCGAGATCCGCATTTTCCTTTTGCGCAGCCAGTTTTTCGTCATACTCTTTCAGCAGTTCTTCCCGCTGTTTCTTTTCCCGTTTGCAGCTGGCGTATTTCAGAGAATGCACTTTGTTGCGGTTTTGGGTGATGCGCTCCTCAAGTTCTTCTAAATGCGTCAGGGCCTGTTCATATTCTGTCTGATATTGCTTTTCCACTTTTTGTTCCAGATAAATACGGAAGGATGCTTCTTTCCAGGCAAAGGTTTCGTTCTCCTCATGCCATTCCAGAAAAGCTTTGGCGTTTTCTTCCGCTTCCTTTTCCGCTTGCAGTTTCTGCTTTTGCAGGAGATTCCACGTTCCCTTAGCTGCTGCTTTTTGCTCTTCGTACGCTTTTTGTTTGTCATCAAATTTCCGAAAAACATCGACATAGGCTTCCAGTTCCCGCTGGATCTGCTCGTTTTCTTCAATGCTCGCCTTTAATTGTTTGTACGTCTGAAAACCTGCCCGCTGTTTTTCAAACGTATCAACAAACATTCCTTGGTTATGGTCCATTATCGAATCTTCAACAGTCGGAATTAATAAGCGGTCATAGAGGTCTGTCGTCGTCCGGCAGCTTGCAAAAAATCTATCAATCCCGCCTTCATCTCCGTTAATTTTGACGATGCTTTCCCATTCATTGGCAATAATGTGGTGTTCTTTTTCCAAATGGTCTTTGAACTCCCGAATCGTGGTGAAGGTGTGGGCATACATCGACTTTTGCTTCATCGCGCTGTAATATTCCAGCATCTCTTCCCTGCCGGCGGGACGCTTCACTCTATCGGTTTTGCGAACAAAAGGGATATGTTCCAAGGAGTCGCTGCTTCCTTCATCATATTCATGGACATAGCGGAGAGAGTCGAGTCCGTCCTTCGTTAAAAAGAGGGATACACAGGTGGTGACATAACGTCTTGGCTGATCATTTTTAATCCATTCAATCCCAATATGGGCCGGAGCATTTTCCAGCTGCAGCGTTTCTTTAATTTTCCGGTCGCCAAGATTCGTGTGCGGGAGAACGGCTTGCAGGACCGTATGGATAAACACCGTTTTCCCGCCGCCATTTTCCAAAACGATCGCTCCGTTATGCCCGTCAAACAAAAAAACTTCATCATTGTACCGCTTATTGCCGTCTTCATACACGACATTGGTTAGACGAATTTTGCTGATTGCTGGCATTATTCCTCACGCTCCTCGAAACTGTACATAAATTCAAAAATCCCTTTATTATGGCCTTCTTCCATAAAATAACGCTGGATGATCGTTTTCGCTTTTTCCGTAAGAGCCACTTCCCCGTTTCCGATATCCTGGATCAGTCCTTGGCTGATTAAAAACCGCTTCGCCGTGTCGATGAAACTCATCCGGCTGATCGTGTTTCCGGTTTGTCGTTTGGCTGTTTCTTTAATATCGTCCATATCTTCCCATTTATCGATAATCGCCCGCCAGTTATAGGACATTTCCTTTTCCGCCTTGATGAGCTCCTCTTCGTCATGGGAACTCAAATAGCTGATGCGCTCGTTCATATTTTTTACCCAGTCATCGAGGCGCAGGAACTGAATGGTCGGTTCCTGGCTGTTATACCGGTCATAAAAGGATCCAAATAATACGATGGCAGCAAAGTAAAGCAAATAAATATCGGCATTCGTTGCTCCCGAGCGCAAATAATTCTTTTTAATCCATTCATTGCTTACGTGAAAGGGGGATAATTTCGATTTCGGCACCAAATACAATGCTTCGCTTGTCCGAATAATAGCTGCATCGACTTTATAGCTGAAGCTGTCCAACAGACTGCGAACACTGTCGTCGGCAATATATTCGTGGACTGCTTCTTTCGGGGCGACTCCATCCCGGGCAAGGACCGTATAAATTTCAAATGCTTTCATTACTTTGTTCTCTGGATAGTTCATTCTGCTTCCTCCAGCCTGATTGTCATATTTTGTATCGAATATTGGTGATGGAAACGCAGGATTTCCGCCGTTTCTTGGATGAAGAGTTTTTTACCTTTGAGAAGTTGGATGGCACCGCCGAGAATCGTTTTCTCTTCCTCCTGTTCGATTTGTTCCTGAATAGGTGAGCGCTGATGGAGAAGGAGCCAAAAACTATAAAAATATCTTTTTCCGAGAAGATCGGGATGCGTTTCTTGGATTCGATCCATAAATTGTTTTAACGTTCGAGTTTCGGTTTTTTCATGATGCTGCAAGTACAATTCCATAATCCTTTTATATTTTTCGCCGAGCCATTGCTGATAGGAATCTTCCTCTTCCTCTGACCTTGCTTCAAGAAACTCGGTTGCTCCATGGTCCTCCCGCTCTTCAGTAATATTTTGCTCTTCCAGGACGGTAAGCGGGGACCAAAACCGGTTTTCTTCGACTTTGAAAAAGGGATGAAGAACCCCTTTCATCACATCAGGTGGAAGCGGTTTTGCAAGAATCGTCGAAACGATATCCTTGTCAAAATTAAAAGATTGGATTCCTGTATAATAGAGCGATTCTTGTGCCGTCACAAGGGCAGTATTTTTTAAGTCGGCAGTAATTTCTAAAAGCCGGCCATGCTCATAATGGACTTTTTCCAGCTCCTTCGTAATTTGTATCAGCAGCTCGTAGGATTTAACTTCTTTCTGGCGCACATCATCAGCATAAAGGGCGTCGCTCGTCTCCCGGATAAACATTTTCAGCTCTTTAAATTCTTCATCTTCCCTTTCCAAACGAAAATATGTATCTTCCAGCAGCTTTTTGTACCGTTCGAAGGTTTCTTCCGAGACGATGCTCCGTAAAATCTCCAGCTTCACTTTCTCCATTTGCTCTTTTAACGTTTCCACGTCCATTTCCATTTCCCGGATTTGCCGCAATGCACCGTGAAACTCGCCCTTGGCAATTTGCTGGCGGAGCAGCAGTTGATTAATGGAAATTTGGAATTCGCTGTAAAACTCCTTCGTGGCAAATAGCAGCTCGAGACCGTCTTCATCAAGCGTATAATATTGAGTATTCGTCTTCAGGTCAAAATCGTTGTCTTTTAAAATCGAATACTCAATGTCTTCCGTTTGCTTTGTCTCCCAGTTGTAAAAAGAAAAACTCCGCTTTTTTCCGCTTGACGGGCGAAAAGTTTGAATCATCGTCCGTGCCAAAGATTCGTATGTTTTTTCCTCAAGAATATAGACGTTTTCCGTTAATTTTCGCAAAAACTGCGCAAGATGATGGACGCCGGTTTTATATTCCCGGGACAGCCTGCGCTCAAAAAAGAACAGGAGGGTATTCAAGCCGAGACCAAGCATATCGATTTCTTTTCCTTGGGCATCGACCGTTTGTTTCCGCTGTAATTCTACGAGCGGGTCCAATAATGCGAGGCGCCGCATCCGCTCCCGGTACCCTTTCGTTAATTCTTGGAGATCCAGAAATTCCATTGTGTTTCCTCCCATATGCGCTGGAGTTCTGCCGATTTCAGCACTTCTTGCGGGTAATAAGCCCCGTTTTCAAACAATGATAGTATATGATTCTGCTCTTCAGCAGGAAAATTGGTTAAAAATGCGTCCAATGCCTCCTTCTGGATACGCTGATTCGTTTTTCCGTAAGCTTCCTCTTTCGCAAGACAAGCATGATAAAAAGGATAGGCAGGAAGGACTTTTTGTTTTTGGTTTAGAGAATGCCAAATATTGATTCCTGCAGCATCCAAATCGCCAAAATAGAAGAAACGATGGTCGCCAAAAACTGGAAATTGAGTCGGGAAGTTTTCGATGCTTTTCACAATTTTATTGCCGCTTCCATATATCAATGTGGAAAATGGAGTTTTCGTCAATGCAGGAAGGAGCCCGTGATACGTCGTTTTGTTTTCAATGATTAAATGCAAGTGGCGTTTTTCCTGAATTTGTGCCGGATTGATGGCAAACATCAGCGGGTCGGAAACGGGAAAAATTTTCATTTTGTCCCATAAATGGACTCTTTCCAATACTTCGGCCCCTCCATGGTCTGTAATCCATTTCTCATCCCCGACCAGTTCATAGCTCCGTTCTGGCGCCGGTGCATTTTCCTCAGGAAATCCTTTTGTTTCTAAGTAATGATGAATCTTTTCCAAATAAGGCAAGTCCTCTTTCCACACCCGTTCCGGCAGGCGAAAATATTTATCCATATGGATAGCATTGTGCAGTTTTAGGCGGTAGCGCTGCAACTCCTGGTGGTATTTTTGCTGTAAAAGGTGTTTATTAATGCGGTATTGGTAAGCAAGAGAGGGGGCCTTCCCGTTCCGTCCCTTTGATTTGACCATTTGTAAGTAATTTCCATCCTCCAGTTCCAGCACATGCTCGGCAAATGTATCATACGTTCTTGGAGCCATTAATTTTTCCAATTCGGAAAGTGTAATCGTTTTTCTCTGATAGGATAATAACTTTTCCCGCAATTTTGGAAGCATCGAATCCCCTCCTAACAAATAGTATACTAGAAAATTGCCGAATGCTGTAGAACGGAATTTTATAGTGAAGTGGCGAAAAGGTGTGATATGATGTTTAGGCACGGTTTGTTGAAGTTTCGGTGTCTGTGGAGATTTTAAAAGAAAGGATGTTATTCATGGCAAAAAAGAAAAAACGTCTGAATGATTTTGCAATCGATCGTAATGAAACTTTCGCCTTTATCGCTGGATATACAGCTGGAGGAGCGCCTTTCGGAATTACTTGGGAAGAGTATGAAAAAATGGAAGGAGAAAACAAGCAGCGGACTACCGATAAAGATGAAGGACTTCCAATAGCCTCTGAAATAGAGGACTGCGACCTGCCTTTTTAATATTTTTGGAGGAAAACCGATATTTTGTCAGAAACGCTGATATTTCACGTTTCGCTGATATTTTTTATTTAAGGCTCAATATTTTCGGAGATAGGCTGAATTTTACCTGGGAGTGCTGATTTTTCTGTGAGAAACGCTGATATTTCACGGAAAGCTGATTTATTTTTTTCAACGCTCAATAAATTGAAAGATAAGCTGATATTTTCGTATTTTCGCTGATATTTTGGCTCGGATCGCCGATAAATCCCGATTCGCTGATATTTTTTATTAAAGGTTCGATATTTTCGGAGATATACTGAATTTTACCTGGGAGCGCTGATTTTTCTGTGAGAAACGCTGATATTTCACAGAAAAACGATTTTTTTCAACCTCGATAAAATAGAAGAAATGCCGATTTTTCGTCAGAACCGCCGATATCTTTCTAACAAAAGCCGATTTCTGAAGAAAAGCCGATATCTTTTTTTCTGCGCTCGATATAATTGGAGATAAACCGATATTTCTGGATATACGCCGATATTTTGACTCTGAGCGTCGATAAATGGCTCGCTCCTCCATTCCAATATAAAAAAGAGTGCGCCAGAATGCACTCTTATACTATTCGTTCAATTCTTCCATCATGACGTTCAAGTTTTCTGCTGTAGTTGCCAGTGTTGCGGCGGATTGTTCGATTTCATAGATGGCTTGGAGAAAGCTTTCCAAGTCCTGTTCAATTCTTACATTGCTTTCCTTTGTATTTTCCATTGTCTGGAGAATATTTTTAAAGGATTTTCTTGTTCCGTTCATCTGATCCTTCGTCTCTTCCACAAGGGTCTGTGCCTGTTCCAGCGAGGAACTGCTGCTAGCTACATACTCATTGATCTTGTTTACCAGCTCACTGACGTTCATCACCGAGTCCCGCGTTCCTTCGGCAAGTTTTCGCACTTCGCTGGCAACAACGGCAGCCCCTTTTCCGTGTTCGCCGGCACGGGCTGCTTCAATAGACGCGTTTAAGGAAAGGAGGTTTGTCTGGTCGGCGATTCCTTTCACGATTCCAACGATATCCTTAATCTGGTTCGTCATCATTTCTAAATTCTTCATCTGCTCGCCTACCATGCGGGAGCTCTCCTCTACCCGCTCGATAGTCCGGTTGATTTTATCCAATTGGGTATTTCCGTCGTTGGCAGTTTGCTGCGCTTCTTCCGCTAAAACACGGCCGCCCTTAGCGTTTTGGGCAATGATATCCATCCGTGCCGTCATTTCCTGAATTAAACCGTTTGTTTGCTGAGAATGGGTGGCGAGTTCATTGGATGTTTGCTCTAACATGGCGATTGTTTCAACTTTTGCTTTCGAGCGCACTTCTGATTCTCTTACTATTTCAAGCTGGTCATCGTAGGCTTCGAGCACTACTTGCTGTTCTAAACTGAGGAGGCGATTACAAACCCGGAGCGCCAACGCCTGATCCTCCGGCAAGGTGAGATTTTTATAAATGACATCTGCAAAAGATTCAAAAAGGGAAGAAAAGGATGCGATATACCATTTTTGTGTGAGGCCGATATGCAAATGGACAATAGCAATTTTTTTTTCGTTTTTCCATAAATTCTGTGTTTAATACGCCAGAAAACATTTCTGTAATGTGACGGCGCAGTGTTTTCTTTAATTTGTCTGTGGAACTGTGCTTATTGATGATGGCTCTTAAATCAGGATTTTGTTCGATGTTATCGTAAAACTTTTCCATAATTTCTTGTATATTTTCTTCGATGTACGGTTTTAAACATTGGGCAACAGCTAAGTCTTCTTTCGTCATGTTCGTCAATTTCAACTGCATCGCCAAACCTGTAAAACCGGATTCATTTCTTTCAGCTTTTCTGTTAACGGGACTTCTTTGCTTGCCTTTTCACGAAAACGAAACATTGTGCCACCCTTCTTTCTATAGCATTCTTACTTATATTATGTCTTATTCACTATGGAAATAGATATTTTTGGTAAAATGTTCACAGAAAAATAATATTCTCCCGTATAAAAGGGAGAATATTACTATGCAGGGATTATTTTCTATAAGACTATCATTTCGTTTTGCATTTCCACTGCTTTATCAACAAAAATTTTGCAAATCCGGTTATCGTCCTCGTCCGGTTCCAGGTCGACTTTCAGTTTTGCCGGAACCATCGTAGCGCCCAATTCTTCGAGCCGGTCATACATAATATCTACCGCGCCGCAAAATTCGTCATAAAACATATCTCCTGATCCGAAGACGCCGCAAATTTTCCCCGTGAGGTCAACTACATCCAAGTCGTCGTAGAAGTCTTCCACTTCAAAAGGAATTTCTCCATTTGTCCAAGTGTATACACCGAATAAAATCATATCATAATCGAGCAAATCCCTTGCCCGAATTTCATCAAAGTCAAATTCCTTTATATCCGGAACAATGCCTTTATCCGTCAACAGCTGAACGATTTCCTTGGCAATCAGTTCTGTATTTCCCGTCGCACTGGCATAAAGCACTAACGTTTTCATCGCTGTCACTCCTTTAAAAATTGTTGTCTATATGAAGGATGGTTTTTTCTATGTAAAAACTGCATCTAATACTATTGTAGTCAATAATGAGAATCATTTTCATTATGTTTCTTACAGTTTTTTGACAGATTGATGGCGGATTTGAGAAGTGTAGGGGGAGTGGCGTGGCGAAAATTCTCGGCCGGAATTTTTTTGGAGAAATTCTTATTCCGCTGCTAATGTAGAGAGACCTGCCTGTCATACATAAAAAAGGCGCCCACTGGGCACCTTTCCTCTATATTTCCTTTATTTTCACCTTGGCGCGAAAAATGACAGTGTCGTCTTTTTCTCTGACACCTTCCATAATGATTTCGCCGGAAGTTTCCCCCTCGCCCTGCTTCATGACGATTTCATCCCCAGGCAACGCTTCGTTGATAAAATTAACCTCCAGGGATTCTGGCTGATATTTTTCATGGTCCTCAATCGGAAAACAGTCCATCATATAATCGATATACCGGGAATTGTTCAAATGGCCGTTAAAATCAATGTCGCTGTAGCCGATCACTTTTTTATAGACCGGATGCATCGGGTCGGTACCTTTCAGCTTTCGCAGCTTGCCGTGTATGGCCCGCTCCTCAATTACTTCCGGATATTCCAAGGAAATGGCACTCGCTTTGACGAGCTTCCGTTCCTTCAAATCGATGATGCCCCAGGATGAAATGGCCCGGATAATAATATTTCCATCCCTGCCCTTCACCAAAAAGTCCCGTTCAAAATCAAACCGGCGCGGCTCTTGCGGCCATGTTTCTATCGTAATTTCCTCGTCCAGCGAAGGCAGGCGCTCGATATCGACCTTGAGGCGCATTAAAACCCAAGCGGCATCAAATTTTTCCTGCAGTGTATCAATTCCAACGCCAAGTCTTATCGCCGCATCATTCGCCGCATCCTGAAAATAGGAAAATAACGCACTTAATTTTAGCTTTTTCTGAAAATCTACATCCCTGAGATCAATATGGTAGTTTTTTTCGTATAATATTGTCGGTTTCATCGGTATCCTCCATCTTGACGAATCTCTTCTTTAAGCATACCATGATGGAGAAATGATTGTGATATTTAACGTCATGCGGCGGGATAAGAGGTGAACGATGTTGCAAAACTCGAACCAGCACAAAGATTTTTCCTTTCAAGACATATTGAATCAAATGGAAGAAGATTATCAATCGATGATGAAGCCAAATATTATGGTGGCGGGAAAAACCGGCGTGGGCAAAAGCACGTTGATTAATGCGATTTTCCGGGAAAATTTGGTGAAAACTGGTGTAGGTATGCCGGTGACTCAACACCTAAAAAAGATTTCTAAAGAAACGGTTCCAGTCAATCTTTTTGATACAAAGGGACTGGAGCTGGAGGATATTGCCCGGGACGAAGTGCGAAATGAAATCATGGCCGAGGTGGAAAGAAGAGCAGCCAGCAATGATGCCAGCGACCATATTCATTTAATGTGGTACTGTGTCAACTATGAATCGAATCGGCTGGAGCAGGCGGAAATGGAATGGATTCGTCTGTTTGCGAAAAAAATGCCGGTAATCCTCGTTCTCACCCAATGTATTACCGATGATGACACCTTTTATAAAGAATTGGAAAAAATGAATTTGCCGGTAGTAAACATCGTGCGGCTTTTGGCAGCACCAAAGAAAATTATGAATAACTTTGAAGTGCCTGCTTACGGACTGAAGGATTTGGTGCAGGTGACTTTTCAGGTTTTGCCCGAGGCGACGAAAAGGGCCTTCGTAAATGCACAAAAAACGGACATCGCCTTGAAGGTGGAAGAGGCTAAAAAATGGGCTGTCGGATTTATTGCCAGCTCCTTTGGCGTCGGCTTTACACCGATTCCTTTTTCCGATGCAGTGGCCCTTTCCGGAATCCAAGTGACGCTGATCGCAAAAATTACGAACATTTTCGGCTTTCCCCACTCTCAGGCTTTAATTCAGACTATTGTTTCAGCCATTGCCGGCTCCAGTGCAGCTACTCTCGTTGGACGAGCCATCGTCGGGAATCTGTTAAAAATTATCCCTGGCGTCGGAACGGTAGCAGGTGGTTTAATCAATGGAACAGTAGCCTCAGCCATTACGACAAGCCTCGCCTTTGCCTACATTAAAGTTTGCGAAAAATTAAGCAAGGTGGACGGGCTTGAGGAAATGTCCCATGAGAAAATTGCGAAAATGGTAAAAGAACAGTACGAGAAAGAACTAAAGAAAAAACGAAAGAATATCGCCCTTTGAGAAACATCCGATCTTCCTTTGTGAAGGTTGGATGTTTTTAAAAATAAGTACTGCTAGCGTGATGCTGAGGCTAGCCACAGGCAATTACCTCCCGAGTTATTTTCCGGCTCTCTATTAATTGATGCAGCCTGCCATTGGTCCTATCCAGGTGCCATAGGTGCGGGTACTCCTAAATCATCTTGTAAAAGGCTTTTTCCGTATTTAAAGATATCCTCTGACGGCTTTTAAAATTACCAATGAATTGCTCTCTCTCGGCTGATTATTAGCATTTTCTCTTTGAATTCAGGCCTGACAGGGCTTCTCTCGGTTGATTCTACCGTATTTTTAGCACAAATCAGCCGTGACTGCACTCCTCTCGGTCGATTCTCGCGTCCCTCTTACAAAAATCAGCCGTGACAACCCCTCTCTCGGTCGATTCTCGCTTCTTTCTTGCGCGAATCAGCCGTGACTGCTCTCCTCTCGGTCGATTCTCCCGTCTTTCTTGCGCAAATCGGCCGTGACAGCTCTCCTCTCGGTCGATTCTAGCGTATTTTTAGCCCAAATCAGCCGTGACAGCTCTCCTCTCGGTCGATTCTCCCGTCTTTCTTGCGCGAATCAGCCGTGACAGCTCTCCTCTCGGTCGATTCTCCCGTCTTTCTTGCGCAAATCGGCCGTGACTGCGCCTCTCTCGGTTGATTCTAGCGCATTCGCTCCAATTATCAACCTTGACAGAGTGCCTCTCGGTCGATTCTGTTGCCTTTTCCTCTCGTATCTGCCGTGATAACTGCTGCTCATCCGATTTTCCGTTTCCTTTCCGCAATCGGGAATGATAACGGGATTTCAATTGTTTGTTACCTCCTATTGGCTCAAGTCCACCATCTTTACTGCCTAGGGAAATTAATCATAAGCGCCATATGGCAGTTTCAATTTTGTCAAAAGATGTCGAAAGCATCGCCGGTAATAGGCTTTCCTACTGAATAAGTAATATTTCCTATTCCTTTATTCCTAAAATAAGAAATCATGGTGATATGTTTTTTCCCTGGATTCGCTGACAATATGGATGTATCAAAAAATGGAGTGAATTTAGCATGAAGAAAGATGAATCAAGAGGGTTCCTTTTGGTTTTAGTTGTCGATGATTCCCGATTTATGCGACTGCATTTAAAAAAACTTTTAAAACAGCATGGATTTACAAATGTCATTGGGGCGAAGGATGGTACGGAAGCAATTCAAAAATATGAGTACTACTTCCCGGATATCGTCATCCTTGATCATGTACTGCCCGATAAAGATGGCATATCCGTATTACAAAAAATAAAAGAAATCAACCCTATGGCAAAAGTAATTATGCATTCTTCATTAGCACCCGACAGCATCGTCAATACCGCGATTAAACAAGGTGCCATAGATTTCGTCCAAAAACCAAATTTTGTTCAATTAATCCAATCGATAGAAAAAGCATTCATTTATTAACATAATTCCACCAGCCAAAAGCAAAACAGCCGGCTGACATATTTGCAGCAACAGGTACTCATCCGTGAGATAAAGCCCATTCCTGCATGATCTATCCAAATCTAAATTTTATCAGAGGTGTTTCACATGCTATGGCGAAAAGTTGGTAATTCATTTTCAAAGAATATCAACCGAAATAATGACTTAGTTACAGATTTATGTTCGCTGGCAAAACTGCATCCAGATACAGTACTTATTTTTGACGATTCTGGAAAAATAGTTTCCGAAAACAAAAAAGGGTATAGAGCAGCGTTTGGCTTTAACCCGAAACATCTTAGTGATTTCCAGGACAATGTGCCAGAACAAACTTATCGCTCGATGGAGACAGGTTTGGAGCAGGCATTAAACGGACAAGCAAACAAACTTTCCGTTTCTTTTACAAATAACACCGATAAGCCGCATTACTTTCATGTAACCTTTCTCCCCATTCAATTTGACAAGGGGCCGGCTGAAGGAGTTTTTTGCATCTTTGAAAATATTACCGAAAGAGTGGAATTGGAAAAAGCATTGCACCTGAAGAAAAAGCATTTAAACAATGCCCAGCAAGTTGCAAAAATTGCCAGCTGGGAATATTTGCCCGACAAAGATGAATTCTTATTTTCTGACCAAATTTATCCGCTGTTAGGAATTGGGAAAAAGGATATCCAAAACTTACATGATTTCGATCATTTCATCCATCATGACGATTTGAGAAAAGTAAAACAATTTTTTGAAGTGCTTGGCAACAACAAAAGTTCTCTTTCCACAGAGTTTCGTTTTTTTCACGGCAAAACGAAGAAGCTGCATTATTTAAAAATGGTTGCGGAACCAATCTTATTGGATGATAAAGTCCATAAATGGATTGGGGTCGTTAAAGACTGCACAGAACGGAAAGAATTAGAACAAAAATTAAATAGCACAATGGAATATTTCCGGTACATGTTTAATCATCTCGATGCTTCCATCTGGCTAATGGAATATCCAAGCGGGAAGATGAAGTTTGTGTCAAAAGGGACGGAAGACATTTTACAAATTCCGGTGAACCAGCTGATAGACAGGCCAATCCAATGGGAATCCTTTCTCCACCCCGATGACGCTGCTAATTATTCAGCCCGAATGAAACTGGCAGAAGGCGGACAGTCTCAGCATATAGAAACCCGAATCATCGCCGGTGACGGCACGACGAAATGGATTTATAAACAGGTCATTCCTTGGTTTGATGAAAACAGCAATCTTACTTATTTGTTCGGAATGATGCTGGACATCACCGAAAGGGTAAAAATAAGGGAAGAGTTAGATTTTCGGACAACCCATGATGCCGTAACCGGATTGCCGAATCAAATCCAGCTCCAGCAATCGTTAGAGGCACATTGCCGCGACGGCAAAACCTTGGCCCTTTTATATTTGCATATTGACCGGCTGCAAATCGTCCATGATGCCCTCGGCTATGATATAGCCAATAAATTGCTAAAAGAGCTGGCTTCATGGCTAAAGACGATGACTCCAGCAAACGGATCTTTGTTTTACGTCGACAATCATCATTTAGTTTTCCTGCTTGGAAACATCCAACATAAAGAAGACATTTTTGCTTTTGCAAAAAATGTTTTAGATAATACTCGACTTCCTTTCCATATCGAAGGTTACGAAATAAACGTGACGACAAGTATCGGCATTAGTTTTTTTCCGGAAAACGGAGACAAGCCGAACATTCTTCTGGAAAAAGCTCGTCATGCTTTAAACCGGGCAAAAAAACTTGGGAAAAATAACTATCAAATTTTTTCTGACTCGATTGATATTTCATCCTATAAACAGTTAGCGCTGGAAAATGATATGCGTAAAGCATTGGAACAAAATCAGTTTGAGCTTTACTACCAGCCTCAAGTAAATATGGAAGGGAGAATTCATAGCGCGGAGGCATTGGTCCGATGGAATCATCCGGATTGGGGAACGGTTTCTCCAGGAGAATTTATCCCTCTCGCAGAGGAAAATCACTTAATTCATGATTTGACAAGTTGGGTAATCGAAGAAGTTTGTTCGCAGCTGAAAAAATGGAAAACGATGGAAAAACCGGTAAAGCCGATTGCCATTAACGTTTCCCCGCTCTGTCTCATGCGAAATGGGTTCATCGAAAAAATCAAGCAAATTCTAGCAGACTACGAAATTTCTGCCCATCTCATTCAGCTGGAAATTACGGAAAATACACTTCTGAAAGATAATGAAAAGATTCAATCAAATTTAAAAATGTTAAAACAGCTAGGACTTGCCATTGCGATCGATGACTTTGGTACTGGATATTCTTCGTTAAAATATATCCACGATTTTCAAGTCGATATCCTTAAACTGGATAAATTATTTCTCAAAGAGCTCGCTCACGATAATGAAAAAGATAAAGCAATCGTTTCGTCCGTAATCCATTTAGCAAAAGGATTAAATATTAAAATCATTGCGGAAGGGGTTGAAAGGTACGAACAGTATCAGTTTTTAAAGCAAAAGGATTGTGATTTAATTCAAGGGTTTCTTTTTTCCAAGCCGGTGCCTCTGGAAACGTGGGAAGAAATGATGGAAACAGGATACTTAAAACCGAAAAAGAAAATGTACATGCCTCGGCGAAAAGAGCGGAGAAAGTTTTATCGGCTGGAGTTTCCACATAGCATCAAAGGCGAAATGACGATCGTCGAGGTGAATAATCAGAAAGTAAATGTCGGTTCAACCCCGATCTTAATTCAAAATCTCAGTTTAGGCGGAATAAAAATTTTATCCTACTTAAATTTACCTGTTCATTCCCATTTTAAATATCGCTTCTCCTTTACCTTGATGGGAGAAACGTTCCAAATTGAAGGAACATTAATTTGGAAAGAGGAAGTGAAAAGGGACGCCTACTACTACGGGGCTGCATTCCGGCTGCAACAGCAGGAGGAAGACCGGTTAGCACCTTTAATTAATCAGGCAAGTACGTTTTTAAAAATGAACCAGCTCTTGCCGCAGACGGATTTTATTTTCGAAAATGACTATGTCTATTTACAACGGCTTCTATCCAGCTAAATTGATTCTTAAGTAAAGGAGTTCGCAACATGCATAAATACAACCGAAATGAACCGTTTAGATATACTTTTGAAAAGCCGGTCCCTGGTATGTTCCAAATTGTAGCGGTAGATGACCAGGTTGTCGAAACGTCCCTCGGCGAAATAAACATTATCGATATTAGCCCAGAAGGTGCAAAACTGCAAAGCAAGCTCCGATTACCCGATAAAAAAGTAAAAATTTATACGCATTTTAAACTGGAAGAACGTGAGTTTCATTTTATCGGAGATGTAATATGGCAGAAACAATCCGGAAATGTCTATCAATATGGTGTACACTTTTTGCTTAAGGAAAAGGCAAAACACGAATTAATTGAAAGCTTAAAACAATATGCCAAAAACAACAGCAGAAAGGGAGCAGGGCATGAATAATCCTTGGCAATTTTTTAACAGCATGGAAGACATGATCTTTATTGTTAAAGTGAAGGAAGACGATTCATTTGTATACGAGTTTGCCAATCAGGCTGCCATCAAAGAATCCTTTGTAACCGAGGACTTTCATGGGAAAACCTTTGACGATTTTTTCCCGCCGGAAAAGGCTCAGTTTCTTCTCGAACAGTATAGGAAGGTCATTGCTGTAAAGGAACCGGTTACGTACAACGATACATTCCTTTCCGCAACCGGCTTTCATCAATATGCGAGAACGAGGCTATCCCCGATTGTGGACGATGCAGGCCAATGCAACTATGTTGTCGCACAAGTAAAAAACATTACGAAGGAAAAAATCGCTGAAGTGAAAATGAAGGAATATAGCGAGCGGTTAATCGCAAATGAGCAAAAATATGAATCGTTATTTTCCTATAACTTTGATGCAATTTTCTTTATCAATTTGGACGGATATATTATTGACGGCAACGAAGCCGTGGAAAAAGTTACCGGTTATCCATTACAAGATTTAATCGGCAAACATTATCTTGCTTTCGTTTTGCCGGAAGAAAATGAAATGGCAATAGAAAAGTTTCATCATGCCGGGAAAGGCGGCTTTCATGAATTCCAAGGAACATTTATCGGCAAGGGCGGAAAGCTCGTTCGCAGCATGATAAAACTTTCACCGATGATTATTCACGAAAAAATCGTCGGGGTTTACGCCATCATAAGGGATATGTCTGAGCTTCTCGATACGATTCGGCGATTAAAGGAAAGTGAGCAACGATTTCGCATTATTGCGGAAAACACGATGGATATGATCGTATTAACAGACGAGCACTATACGGTTACGTATGTTTCACCATCCTGCGAAATACTTATCGGGCATAGCCCGGAATCCTTTATCGGTGAATCGCTTTTCCGGCAAATTGTTTCCGAAGATAGAGATAAAGTGAAATGGCAGATGATGAAGGCGGTAGAAGAGCGAAAAAACTGTAAAATTCAGTTTCGCAATCACAATAAAGAAGGAGAAATCGTGTGGCTGGAAATGGCGGGAACCCCGGTCTACTGCGATTCGACGGACAAGCTTAGCCATTTCGTCCTCGTCATCCGGGATATTACGATGCAAAAGAAATATGAAAATCGGCTAAAAAATTTGGCCCTTCATGATCCGTTAACGAATTTGCCGAATCGTCGGCTATTTGATAAATATCTGTTGCAATCATTTCAACCGTCCGGCAGCGAACAGCGTAAGTTGGCGGTAATGATGATGGACATGGACGATTTTAAAATGATTAATGATACGTACGGCCACGATATCGGCGACAAAGTGCTGATTGAATTTGCCAAGCGAATCGAAAGCTGTCTAAGGGATACGGACATCGCTGCAAGACTTGGCGGCGACGAATTTGCTATTTTGCTTCCTGAGATTGCCTCGGTCCATGACGCAGAACAAATTGCGGAACGCATTCAGAACAAGATGAGGGAGCCTTGGATGATCGATCATTACCAGCTTAACGTGTCCACAAGCATTGGCATTTTCGTCATCAACAAAGACGAGCATTTAACCCCCCATTCTGTCGTCCGAAATGCGGATAAAGCATTGTACAAAGTGAAAAATACAGGGAAGATGTCCTACAGCATTACCGAAAACAATCGAATCCCCAGCTGATTAAAAAAACCTTCGGTCAGGCTGAACCGCCAGACCAAAGGTTTATTTTATTTTTTGATATAATTTCTGTTCTCTGCTTACCGTTTTGTAATGATCCTCTACATCCATAAAAGCAATGCTTTCCTTATTACCCAGCCCGAGAATTCCCAACATCCCTAAACTTTCATAGAAAAGCCGGTGGACTTTTTGCTGTAACGGTTTATTGAAATAGATAAGAACGTTTCGGCAAATGATGACGTGAAACTCGTTGAAAGATCGGTCTGTCACGAGATTATGCTGGGCAAAGACAATGTTTTTCGATAAGGACGGGTGGAACTTCGCCTTGTTGTTGACAACGGTATAGTACTCAGAAAAGGCTTTTTTCCCTCCGGCCTGAATATAATTTGTCGTATATTTTTTCATTGGTTCCAAAGGAAACTGGCCGTTTTTGGCAATTTTAAGCACGTCGGTATGAATGTCCGTTGCATAAATTTTAGCCCGGTCGTACAGCCCTTCTTCTTGAAGCAAAATGGCCATCGAATATACTTCTTCCCCGCTGGAACAACCCGCATGCCAAATCCGAATGGACGGATAGGTCCTTAATAGCGGAATGACCTTTTTCCTGAATTCGGCAAAAAACAGCGGATCCCGGAACATTTCCGTCACATGGATGGAAAAATCGGCAATAATTTTTTGCATATAAACTGGATCCCGCAATACTTTATCCAACAGTTCTAAGATGCTAGATAATTTTTCCGCATGAATCCGATGCCAAATTCTGCGCCGAATCGTCGGGTAAGCATAATTCCGGTAATCATAGCCGTACCGTTCGTAAATGCCTTCCAGAAACAATTTTATTTCCAGCTGTTCCAAGTCTGCCTGTGCTTTAGGCATCGCTCTTTCCTTCCTTTTTAAAAAGCCAAACTTTAATAAGGGACATAAACTGATCAATATCTACCGGCTTCACGATGTAATCAGAGGCACCGATTTCCAGACTTTTTTCCCTGTCGCCTTTCATCGCCTTTGCCGTTAGCGCAATAATCGGAAGGTTTTTGTATTCGTCCATTGCCCGAATTTGCTGGATTGCTCCATAACCATCTAGCTCCGGCATCATAATATCCATGACTACTAAATCGATGGAAGGATTCCCGGTTAACACGTTGATGGCTTCTTTCCCGTTTTCCGCAAAGGATATCTGGATGCCGTATTGTTCCAAAATGCTGGAGAGGGCATACACGTTACGGACATCATCATCGGCGATGAGTATATGTTTTCCTTCCAATTTATCGTTGTTTCTCACTTCTGTGTCATTATTCTTTGGCGTTGTCTGCAACGTGATACCGTCCAAATATAAGGCAATTTCTTTTTTCAGTCGGGCAGGGGCATGCTCGTCTTTAATAATGATGCTGTCCGCATGCTTTTCTAAAAAGCGTTCTTCATCTGATGTGACGTCTCTTCCCGTATAAACAAATACTTTTAAATGGTCGTATTTTTCCTGCTCGGTTAATTTTTCTAATAGGTCAAAACCGGTCGTGTCGGTCAGTCCAAGGTCTAACACGAGGCAATCATAGGAATTCCGCTTCAATTCCTCCATCGCTTCCTTTCCGGTAGAAACAGCCTTCATAATGACATTCATATCCCCGAGCAATTCCATCATGCTGTTCCGCTGAGTCCGGTCATCGTCAACGATTAAGAGCCTTTTAATGTGGCTATTTTCTTCCGGCATTGCCTGCTTGGCTTCTTTTCTCGTGTCCTCTTTTATCGTCTCCGTTACTTCAGGCTGTACTTCGTTATCCAGCCCCGCTGCGGCTTCTTCCAAACAGCTGTTATGACGGAAATTCCCGACATAAAACGTGAATGTGCTTCCTTTTCCTAATTCACTTTCCACTTCAATCCAGCCGCCTAACAGCTCTGACAACTCTTTACTAATCGATAATCCAAGTCCTGTTCCGCCGTATTTACGGCTCGTTGTACCGTCGGCCTGGTGGAAGGCGGAAAAAATCGTGTTTAAGTGCTCTTCCGCAATCCCGATGCCTGTATCGGCTACGACAAAGGCAAAGTGAGGGCCTTTCCGCTTAATTTCTAATGTGACTTCCCCTTCTTCGGTAAATTTAAACGCATTTGCCAGCAAGTTTTTTAATACTTGCTGTAATTTCGTTTCGTCGGTATAAATGGTCTCCGGCAAATCCGCTTCCTTCATAATGCGGAATCGTACATTTTTCTCATCGGCAACCGGCTGGAAACTGCTTTCGGCAAATTCGATAATTTCATCGATTGCTACGTCGGTCGGATAAATATCCATTTTTCCCGATTCGATTTTGGAAAGGTCCAAAATATCGTTAATGAGCATTAGCAAATCTTTTCCGGAAGAATAAATCGTTTTCGCATATTCCACCTGTTTGCTCGATAACGTTTGTTCCTTGTTTTCGGAAAGGAGTTTCGACAAAATAAGCATGCTGTTTAAAGGCGTGCGCAATTCATGGGACATATTGGCAAGGAATTCGGTTTTGTATTTGGAGCTCAAGGCTAGTTCTTTTGCTTTTTGTTCTAATTCGGTTTTTATTTGTTCGAGTTCTTTATTTTTTTCTTCGAAGCGTTTGTTTTGTTCTTCCAGACTGTTCGTCTTTTCTTCCAGTTCCACATTGGCCTGCTCCAGTTCCTCTTGCTGTACTTTCAGTCTTTCTTCCGATTGTCTTAATACGTTCGTCTGTTTTTCCAACTCTTCATTTTTCGCGATAAGTTCTTCTTGCTGGGTTTGCAATTCTTCTGATTGAGTTTGGATTTCTTCCATTAATGTTTGAGTTTCTTCTAATAGTTTCGCCTGTTTAATTCGGCCGATGACATTATCAAGAGTAATTCCTAAATTAGAAACTAATTCCTCGAGCAACCTCTGTTCTTTGTCTTCGAACGGTTGGAAGGAAGCTATTTCAATAATGCCTTTCACTTCCCCTTCGTGAATAACAGGCAGCAAATATAAAAAGCAAGGAGGCGCTTCCCCAAGCCCGGATTGAATCGCGATATAATCGCGGGGAACGTTTGCGAGAATGATCGGTTTCTTTTCATATGCGCATTGGCCGACTAACCCTTCTCCAAGACGAAAGACCGTTTTCATATGCTTCCGTTCTTTAAAAGCGTAGGATGCCCGCAATGTGTAGATTGGCTCCTCTTCCTGGCTTTCCTCCGCAATGTAAAAAACAGCATGACTCCCTTCGACGAGAGGTACAATCTCGGAAAGAAACGTTTCCGCTAAAGCATCTGGTGTTTTCTGCCCGCTCATGCTTTTCGTAATCTCGGCGATATGCGTTTTCACCCAACCTTCTTCCTGTTCTCTCTCCTGCTCTTTTTTTAGAGATTGGGACATTTGGTTGAAGGATGTCGCTACTTCATCCAGTTCGTCATTCCCTTTGATTTCAATGCCTGTGTCCAATCCCATTTTCCCGCTGGCGATGGCGTTCATCGTGGACGTAATTTTTTTTAATCTGGACGTAAACACATGAACGTTGCGGAAAAACATCAGAAAAATCCCGATAATTACCGCACCGAGTACGATGACTTCCGTCCAAAAATTGCGGGCATATGTTTTTTCCTCATTTTCCATTAAGGCAGTTGTATCATCTTCAAAGGTGTCCGTCATTTCTGTCAGGCTAGAATAAAACACCTCTTGCATTTCCTGGGAGTACGCTTCTAATTTTGTCCTCGCCTCTTCCCGATTTCCGTCTAAAACGTGCTGGATAATTTCTTCTTTATAGGCTGTATACTGTTCATATTGCCTTACGACATGTTTCACCAGCTCATTTTGTTCTTCCGTATATGAAAAAGATTCCAGTTTGCTCATTTGGTCGTCGATTTCTTCGCTTAATGCATCGATTTTATTTATTTCTTTCTCCATCCCCTCCTGTTCCGGAGTAAGGATTAAGTTCCGCAAATAAATCGCATTGTCCTTTAAATTCAATTGTATTTCTTCGGACAAAATCGTAAGTTCATAATTCTTCATTAACGTATTGCTCACTTTTTGAAATCCGGCCATTTGTCTGCTTTCCATCCCGATAAACAGAAAAAGCAAAATCGGAAGTGTGCTTAGGACAAGCAGCATTTGTGTACGTATTTTCACGTCCATCTTCCCTTCTTTTTGAAAAACTATTCATCTATCCTTGTTTCAGCATGTTAAATACGATAGCCATCGCTTGTGAGCGGTCAGTAACATCCATTTTTTGGAAAATATGATAAATATGATTTTTTACCGTATGCTCGCTTATATACAATTGCTGTGATATTTCTTTATTGCTTAACCCATTCAAAATAAGCTCCAACACTTCCAGTTCCCTCGTTGACAGAGAAAAAGTTTCCTTTAATTCGTGTAAAGAACTTCGAATCAGGCTTTCCTGCTTCTCTTCTTTAGGAGGATTTTCCGAAGAACTGGAGAGACTCTCCCATTCTTTGAAAAATTGCATTTCGCCTTGGAATAATAATGCTTCCACCTCTTTCCGGGATAGAGGGGAGCTCACGATTGGCCCCTGGACTTCGGTGCAGCCGTTGTTACCAAAGAATTGGAATTGCTCCGTTGTTTCTACCCCCGTGGCGACGATGGATAAATCAGACTGTTCCGCGATGGCCATATAGGCAGCGAGAAGGTGGGTGTAAGCATCTTTTTCCGTCCCAGCCATGCGGGAAAAGGAAGGATGGATTTTTATTTTGTCGACCGACAGCAGATGCAAAAATTGCAGGCCGGAATATCCGATGCCAAAATCATCAATACAAAGTTTTATCCCTAATTCTTTTAGCTCTTGCATCGGAATTTTTACAAGTTCCCAATACTCTTTTAATTCATTTTCAAGGAATTCAAATTGCAATTGGGCTGGCTTTACTTTCGTTTCCTGCAAAACTTTCTTTAGCTTTTCGATAAAATTCTTTTCCAGCAGCTGTTTTGGGGAAAGATTCAAGGCGATGCTTACTGGAATGTCGCCTTTTTCCCGCCAAATTTTTATTTGATTACAAACCGTTTGGATGACCCAATCTCCAATCATCGTAACGAGGCCGGATTCATCGGTTAAAGACTGCAGTTCTTCCGGTGAAATTTCCCCCCATTTTGGATGGTTCCACGTAAGCTTTACTTCGATTGTCTCGGCTTTACCGCTTTTTGTATTGACGGAAGGATGATAACGGAATGCGAATTCATTGCGGGCAATCGCCTTATGCAAATCGTTTTTTAAGAGAAATTTTTGGTAAAACTTCAAGTTCATCCCATTATGATACACCCGATAATGGTTTTTTCCTTGTTGCTTTGCCGTATATAGTGCGGCGAAAGCATTTTTCATCAGTTCATCGTCATCTTCTCCGTCATAAGGGAAGACGCTCAGCCCGATGCTCGTTGTAATATACAAATCATAATAGTCAATGGTAAAGGGCTGCTGAAACCGGTCCAAAATCCTTTCTGCTATTTCTAATGATGTTTCCCGGTCGGTATTTGGCAGCAGGATGACAAACTCGTCGCCTCCGAGCCTGGCGATGAAGTCGTTTTTCCGGACAATTTGTTGCAAAGCTTTTGCCGCTGCTTTAAGCACTTGATCCCCGATGAGATGCCCTAATGATTCATTGATGTATTTAAATCCGTCCATATCTAAAAACAGCAAGCTTAACGCTCCGTTCGACTGTTTTGCCTGCTGGAGCATTGTTGACAATTGTTTGCGAAACATTCTTCGGTTGGGCAATTCGGTCAAATAATCGTGATACGCCATATGGGTAATCAATTCTTCATTTTTCTTCTGGCTTGTCAAATCTTGAATCGTGCAGGCGATGACTGGTCTATCGTCTATGTTTTTAAAGCCGATATGAACGTTTCCTATCAACGTCCGGCCGTTTTTTCCGGTAACGGGCACTTCTTTTTGATTCTCATAATTTTTCACATGACCATATTGTAGAATGAAAGTCAAATTGTCTTTGATGAATTGTTTTGCCTCGTGTTGAGTAAACAGGGTGGTAATCGGTTTTCCGAGCAGTTCGGCTTTGTCGTATTGGAGCATGCTTAGACTAGATGGATTGCATTTTACGATATTACCGTCTGGATCTAAAATAAACATTGCATCTTTTGATGTTTCGAAAACGACGTCAGTCAATGATTCCAGGACACGCAGTTTGGAGGTCGTTTCCAGGAGGTCGCGATTGGCCTTCTCCAGCTCCTGCGTTTTTTCTTCCAATGCCTCTTTTTTTCGGACTAAATTTTGTTTCATCTTGTAAATATCTACGAATCTTTCCACTTTCGCTTTTAAAATGAGCGGATCAATCGGTTTTAAAATGTAATCTACCGCACCGACCGCGTATCCCATGAAAATATGTTCGGATTCCATATTGTTAGCGGTAATAAACAAAATGGGGATATGTTTCGTCTTTTCCCTTGCTTTGATGATTTTCGCAGTCGTAAACCCGTCCATTCCCGGCATGTGAACGTCCATTAAAATTAACGCAAATTGGTATTTTAGTAGATATTTTAACGCTTCTTCCCCAGAGGAAGCCTTCACAAGACGGTACTCGTCTTTTTCGATAATCGCCTCTATGGATAACAGATTTTCCGGACGATCATCGACGAGAAGTATATTTATCTTATCTTCCAAATCGATTCCCCTCTCAATTCAGAATATCTTTTATTCGAAATGAAAAAAAACCTTTTTTAGGTATTTAGTCATAAACAGACAATTCCTATTATACCCGGTCTCATATAGTAGAAGAAGTGATTTTATTCATAATATACGAGATTCATGCCTATCCAAATTTTCCCAAAAAAATAACGAAAGCGCCATGGGTACCAGTTACTATAGAGGCAGGAATATGTTCCTATAACCAGGAATAGGAGGGGGTTTTTAACTTTTTATTCTAACGCTGTCAAATTTAATTCGGCGGTTCACTTGGATTCTAGCAGTTATTGTCGGGTATTCTAACGGTGTGAAAAATAATTCAGCGATTCTCTTGTTTTTTCTAACGGAATTTTTTAAAATTCAGCGCTCTTCTCTGATTCTAACGGTTTCAGCAGGGATTCTAATGGCGCGAACAATAATTCAGCGTTTCTCTTATTTTTTCTAACGATATTTTTAAAAATTCAGCGCTACCCGTTGATTCTAACGGTTTCAGCAGATATTCTAACGATACAGACAATAATTCAGCGATTCTCCTATTTTTTCTAACGAGGTTTTTAAAAATTCAGCGCTACCCGTTGATTCTAACGGTTTCAGCAGGTATTCTAACGGTTCAAACAATGATTCAGCGATTCTCCTATTTTTTCTAACGATATTTTTTAAAATTCAGCGCTCTACTCTGATTCTAACGGTTTTCGCAGATATTCTAATGGCGCGAACAATAATTCAGCGTTTCTCTTATTTTTCTAACGAGATTTTTTAAAATTCAGCGATTCCCGTTGATTCTAACGGTTTCAGTAGATATTCTAACGGTGCGAACAATAATTCAGCGATTCTCCTATTTTTTTCTAACGAGATTTTTAAAAATTCAGCGCTACCCGTTGATTCTAACGGTTTCAGCAGGTATTCTAACGGTTCAAACAATGATTCAGCGATTCTCCTATTTTTTCTAACGATATTTTTTAAAATTCAGCGCTCTACTCTGATTCTAACGGTTCCAGCAGGTCTTCTCCCAGCCGATTTACCATCTTTTTCTCTATCGACCGTGATATCACCTCTCAGTCTTTCTCTAATTCCGCCGATAAGTGTCACTCCCCAATTGTTGTTGAAGCAGTTTCTCGGTGTCACCGGTGCAGACACCCTTTAGAGTAATATAAATCATCATGCAGTGTTCGAAATTATTGATTTTCAGGGAGATTAATTCTTCGATTTTCTTCAGCCGATAGATTAACGTGTTTCGGTGGATGTACAAGGCCTTCGCAGCTTTAGCGATGCTCATGTTACATTCGCAATAGGTGATAAAGGCGTTTATTAAATCTTTGCTATTTTTTTGCTGAAAAAGTGGTTCTAAACGAAATAACACTTTCTCGTAAAAGTCTGGTGTTATTTGGCTTGGTAGCAGTAAATGCAAAAGGTCCCATTGATAAAAGTGATAAATATTCGTGCCTAAATTGTTGTCCTTTCCGAATTGGATCAGCCTTTCCGCATCCTTATACGAAAGGTGAATTTTCATTAATGTAGGATAACGGTTACCGGCAGCAATATACTCAGGGGTGATTTGATACATGCGGTACAGACGTTTCAGATCCTCCCCCCTTGCATGGAACTTTTCCAGCTCTTTACGATAGTCCTGCAAGTCCTTCACCGGTTTCAGCAAAATGATTTTTTCCGTATTGAGAAACGAACAGAAGGCATCCGCTTTTGCCTGAAAAGCTTCCTCCGTACAAGAGAGCAGCTCGTTTTTCAATTGATTCACCGGATTTTTCAGCTGAAGCCGGCTTAACAATGAATCTCCTATATGGATGACAATACAGTAATAGTTTAAGGAAAAATCAATGGAGAGCAAATCACAATATTGCTTGATGTTGGCTTCATTCGGAGCGTTGTGAAGAAGAAGGTATTGGGAAAAGGTTTCCCGGATATCATATTCCAAATCTGTCAGCTGCTGGCGGAGTGTTATTTGCCAGAGCATTTCTACATGGTTTTTAATCAGCTGGGCATATGGTTTTACTTGCTCAGGCGGTCCGATTATGCCAAGTACACCGATTGTCTTTGCATCGAATTTTAATGGAACGGCAATTCCCGGCAATACATTATCGAGATGTTTCGTTGTTTGTTCGTCGTATAAAATATATGTCCCTTTTCGGATCACCTCCCGGGAAGGACTATGCAGCGTTCCGATACGCTTTTCATCGGTAGCACCAATAATTATTCCGTTTTCATCGCTTAAACTGATGGGAAAGGGAGATATATTTGAAACCGCTTCCACAACCTTTTGTGCAAAGTGCACTAAGCCTTCCAAACTCTATCACCTCTTCACTTTATGCGTCAACCATCGTACGTCCATCATAGCATTTCCCTATTTTTCCTGACAACCATTCCTATTTTTTTAGTCATTATAACTATAGAAAACGGTATGGAAATAGGTTAATTTTATAATAGAATTAATATTATGAATAATCTGCAATCAGGAGGTGCCTTTGTGGTTCATAAAACAGACATCATTATCATTGGCGGCGGGGTTATCGGTTCCAGTGTGGCATACAATCTCCTGGAAGATGGTTTTTCCGGGGAAATTACGGTTTTTGAAAAAGATAAAACATATACGTATGCGTCCACTCCCCGTAGTGCCGGCGGTATTCGCCAGCTGTTTACGACTGCCATAAATATTCAAATCAGCCGTTTTAGTCTGCAAAAATATAAAACCTTTCCTGATGATATGGCGATTAACGATGAAAAAGCGGAAATCGATTTTAAACAGAGAGGATATTTGTTCCTTGCTGCGGAAGAAAATTTCGCTTATTTAAAACAACAGCATAAACTGCAACAACAATTGGGAGTACCTTCAGAGCTGTGCACGAAGGATGAGTTGCAATCGATTATTCCTGAGTTAAATATCTCTGACTTGCAAGGAGGACTGTATTGCAGCGAAGACGGGTATCTCGATCCTTATTCTGTCATGCAAGGATACATACGGAAAGCTCGGCAGCTGGGGGCGAATTATAAATATGAAGAAGTGGATTCCATCCTTACGGAAAAAGGCAAAGTCACTGGAGTTCAGCTAAAAAATAAAGAAATCTATACGGCTCCCATAGTCATTAACTGTGCAGGACCATGGGCACCGATGCTGAGCGAAAAATTAGGCTGTCCGATTCCGGTCGTTCCCCTAAAACGGCAAGTCATTCAATTTGATATTGCCAAACCATTGGAAAATGACCTGCCGCTAACGGTGGATCCAAGCGGTGTATATTTCCGGCACGAAGGACAGTCGATTATTTCCGGGTTTTCGGAAGACGTCAAACCGGGAATTGAATTTAGCTGGAAACGGGAGTTTTTCTATGAGCAATTATGGCCGGTGCTGGGAGAGCGGGTGCGGAATTTTGCCGAGGCGAAAATCGTCCGCGGCTGGGCAGGCATATATAGCTATAATACGATTGATCAAAATGCAATTATCGGCGAACATCCTGATGTGCCTGGTTATTATATGGCTTGTGGGTTTAGCGGGCATGGAATGCAGCAGGCGCCTGCCGTCGGAAAAGGACTGTCTGAACTTATCCGGAAGGGAAAATATGAAACGATTGACCTCACACCGCTCCGTTTTGAAAGATTTGCCGAAAAGGACCTTATTGTGGAAGGAGCCGTCGTCTAGCATGCTGATCTTCAAAGGAGGTAGATATGCTTGCTCTTTTTAAACGAAGAACATATAAAAGAAGCCGTCACGATGAAAGACGTCATCGATGCTATTGACTTTACTTACGAAATTTACGCATCCAATCATTTTCAGATGCCAACTAGATTACAGGTAAGAGACGGTGATAATACGCTATTGTTGATGCCTGTCTTGACTGAAAGGGCCATTGCCACGAAGCTTGTCACCGTGTTTCCAAATAATACAGAAGTGCCGACCCTTCATGGATTAGTCGTTTTAAACGATAAACAAACAGGACAAATACTCAGCCTGTTGGACGGCTCCTTTTTGACCGCCCTCCGCACCGGGGCCATTGGCGGGAATGCGGTACGTCATTTTGCCAGAAAGGACGATAGGAAGCTCGCTATCATTGGCACCGGTGTTCAAGGATTATATCAGGCTATTGCTGCATGTACCGAGAGAAATATTAGCGATATTTATCTATTTAATCGTACGAAAGATAAAATCCCTGGATTTAAAGCTTCCCTAGAAAGATGGATCGAACCAAACATCCGGCTTCATACAGCAAATTCAGCAAAAGAAGCAATTTCCAGTGCAGATATTATCATCACAGCAACCACTTCTTATCAACCAGTTCTCCCAGACGACCCAGCCCTTCTCAAAGAAAAACTGATTATCGGTATCGGTTCCTTTCAGCCGACAATGCGAGAATTTCCAAATACAGTCTACAAATTAGCCAATTCCATTTATGTCGATACAGAACATGCCATCGAAGAATCCGGGGATATTGCTATTCCGATTAAGGAAGGATGGATTAAAAAAGAGGATGTACAAACGATGTCCTCCTGGCTGACATCCCAATCTTCCTTTCATAGAGAAAACCATTCTACGATTTTGTTTAAATCCGTTGGAATGGCTTTGTTTGACGTGGTCACAGCAAACCTCATCTATGAAAAAGCACGGGAAAAAGGAATTGGAGTACAGCTAGATTTCTAGCTTGCAAATGTATTTGAAAGGAGGGTGAATCATGAAAAGCAATTCCCGTATAAAAGACCCCGGTATTATTTTAACGATTGTATTAGTATTCGTTTCCCTATTCGTCTTAATCTGGTGGCCGACGGATATTTACCTGATGGGCATTTCTCTTGCTGGCTGGTTAATGTTTTCTACCTATATCATTTGGTTCTTGTTGGCAGCCATCTATGTACTTTGGATTGAGAAAAAAGATGAAAATAATGAATAGATCGGAGGGAAAGTATTATGCAAGTAATGGAGACAGTTATATTAGCAATTTACTTGATTGGTATGACAATCATCGGAATATATTTTACAAAAAGGGCACATTCTTCCGAAGATCATTACTGGACCGCAGGAAGAAGCATTAATTCCTATGTCGGGGCGTTTGCTCTTTTTGCTGCTTTAGCCAGTTCCAGTTCTCTGATGGGGGCGGTAGGGTCTGGGGTTGCCCTCGGCATTCCGTTTCTGTTTGCCTACGGTTTTGGGGCGGTTGCCATTTTGCCTTTTACCATGTTCCTCGTTTCCGGACAAATTCGCAGGTCAGGGGTTGCCACTCTGCCGGAATTTTTTAAACAGCGGTTTGGAAATTCCGTTCAAGTTGTTTCTGTTTTTATCGTCGTCGTTGGCATGACCTTCTATATGGTGCCGCAAATGACTGCTTCCGGACTCATCGGGTCCTATGTGCTCGGCATTGAGTATAAAACAGCGGTGATCGTTCTCGGACTGGGCTGCACCTTATACGCAGCCCTCGGAGGTATGTGGGCAATTACGTATACGGACTTAATCCAAGGCGCTCTAATATTAATCGGAATGTTTGTTTTAGCCGCATTAGTATTATTCGAACATGGCGGCTTAAGTGCACTTGTACAAGATGCGCTGGCCGCAGCACCGCATTTTGGGGACGTCACACAGCCATGGCTATCTTATTTTGGATTATTTTTAGCTTTTCTCTGGTTTGGGATTGTCTCGCCATCTGCCGTCATGCGTAATTTTGCGTCCCGGGATGCGAGAACTGCCCGCCGTTCAGCCATGTGGGCCTGTCTATTGTACTTGCTCGTCTTCGTCTTCGGATTTGTCGTCGCTGCCGGCGGAGCATCGTTAGGTATTTTAGATACGTTAGAAAACCGGGACATGATTTTTGTATCTGTTATTGAACATTATATGTCCCCTGTTCTTGCAGGAATCATGTTTGCCGGTTTGCTCGCTGCCATCATGTCTTCGGCCGATGCGATGCTGCTTGCCATTTCTGCCGGCGTTGCCAGAGATATTTATAAGGAATATATCAATAAGGAAGCGTCAGAAAAAACAGTAACAAGAATCGGTTTTGTCGTCATGATTGTTGCAAGTATAATCGGCATTCTCATTGCCATTAATCCGCCGCAGCTCATTGCCATTATGGTCGGCTGGGTCGGAGGATTTTTGCTGTCGTCCTTTGGCTTCCCGCTCGTGCTTGGTATTTGGTGGAAACGCGCGAATAAACAGGGGGCGCTGGCAGGAATGCTTGGCGGGGCAATCATGTTCCTGATTTTAGTCATTACCGAACCTTTCGCCCTCGTATCCGAGCCGATTATTGCTGCTCCAGTTTCTTTACTATTAACGATCGTCGTCAGCTTGGCTACATCTCCGCCTTCGGAAGAAATTCAAAGCCGGGTGGAAAGTTATCATCGTGATCAAAAGGCGGTGTGAATGAAAGTAACGATGAAGGAAAAGATTGTATTGCTCGGAAAAGGAAATTTAATTCCGGAAAATGAACTTGCAAAACATGCATACCGTGCCATGAAATGGAATGTAAAATGGAAAAGAGGTCTAAATGAAGAGTTTTTCCGAAAACATATGAGAGAAACAGAATTAATTTTCCATCCGTTGTGGGTTGCCAAATTACTCGTCATTGCAGCAAGAAGTCCCTTTCCGCCGAAAAAAATCCCGATGATGGGGTTTGTCGATGCTGTTTCCGGATACCGGGGACTTCTGTCTGCCATGCCCCATATGACAGAATTTGAAGCGGATCCGGACAAGATTGCTTCTCCAGTGATTCATTCCGAGAAAGTAACGAAATACATTCAAGATATTCAGCAGAAGCAAATTAACCGGCAGTATTTGCTGAAAAAACCAAAGCACCAGATTGTAGAGCTTTGTCTATTATATTTGCCGCTCTGGAAAGTGAACGTGCAAAGCAATCAATTGCAAGAAATTATTTATATTAACGCCAATACGGGTGAATCAGAAGACTATATGAGCAAACAATGGAAAACGGAAAAGTGGCTGAAAAATATCATTTAGTCAAAATTGGGCCTGAACTCAGGTAATGCGAGTCTAATCTTGTAAGAATGGCTTGCAGTTTTAAAGCATTCCCTTTTTTATTATTTATTAAGGAGTTAATGGATGAAAAACCTGCCGATTAAAAATCAGATGAACACTGTGTTTGTCCATGTCACCGATTTAAAGGCTGCTGCCAAGTGGTATGGAGATCTATTGGGAATCGAAGTGGATTTAAACAAGGTGACTTCGCCGGTTTTTAACGTGCCTGTTACGGGAACAACGTCGCTTACGCTAGATGACCATGCATTTGACCCATCCTTCCGCCATGATGTCAGTTCGAACCCTATCTTTAATTTATACACACCTCATATTGAGGAAGCATATGAATACGTAAAAGATAAAGGTATTGAAATCGTGCGGGAAATTGAATGGGCGGGGATACCGCCTGGTTTAACATTAAAGATCCTGATGGAAATGTCGTAATGATTTGTAATTGCTAGCATGGATTCCCAGCTTGCCAAATGAAAAACTCCTATGAAATCGGAAGCCGATTCCATAGGAGTTTATTTTTATATTTGCTTTTGTACTGACATTCCTGCCTTCACCAATTCTTTGCTGAATAGAAGGAAAAAGGCGAGAAGAAACAGGGCAATTCCTGTTCCGATGAGCAGCAGCTCAATGGCAATGATGTCGGCAATCGGCCCAAAAATAAGCATTCCCAGCGGCATCATCGATGTAGAAATCATCGTGACGACCCCGAACACTCTGCCGAGAAAATCACCTTCCACTTTTTCCTGCAAGAGCACGTTCGACGGAGTGCTGAAAAATGGCATGGAAAGCCCGATAATTCCCATAAAGATTAAATAAATTGAAAATATCGGTGTAATCCCTAATGCAAAAGTACATGCGGCAAAAAGACTGCTTGCCAAAGCCATCGTATGGATTTTGTTTTTAAATCCTTCCCAAGAAGCAATGAGAATCCCCCCGAGAATCATCCCGATGGAAAAGGCTACTTCAATGGCAGTGAGCCGCCATATATCTTCGCCAAAGCTTCGTGCTACTTGGAGCGGCGTTAAAAAGGATGCCGGTGCCGCCAGAATAAAGAACAGGGCGAAGAAAAGGAAAAACTTCATTAAAAAGGCATGTTTGCGAATATAAATAAATCCTTCCTTCAAATCGTGAAAATAGCTGATTGCTTTGTCTGTAATCGCCTTTTGATGCGCAGGTATCGATAAAAAGAATACTAGCACGGAAATTGCGATTGCTGCAGTTACAACGTCGACAAAGAAAATGACTTCCATGGAGGCAAACCCTAACAGGGCGCCGCTCGCCATCGGAGCAGTAAGGGTGACAAGCGCTTGAATGCTTCCGTTTGCTCCATTCACTTTCATTAATTTATCTTGCGGAACGATTTGCGGCAAAATAGCTCCGACGGCGGGCATTTGCACCCCGGTACCTAATGACCGGACTGCCGCAATGAGAAAGAGAAGCCATAATGCTTCATACCCCATCATAAAGAGAATGGCCAATATGAGCGTTACAAGGGCGATTACCCCATCAGATATGACAATCAGCAGCTTCCTGTTATATCGGTCCGCCCACACCCCGGCAAAGGGAGAGAGGAGAAAGGCGGGGATAAACCCGCAAATAATATAAATCGTCATTATCCACCCGGACTGGGTATTTAACGTGATATACCATAAAATGGCATATTGAACGAGGGAAGAACCAAACAGGGAAATTGTCTGGCTTCCCAAAAAAAGAATGATATTTCGTTTCCAGTTTTCATATAATTTTTCGTTTTCCAATCGTACACTTCCTCTGTGATTTAATCTTTATCCATGAACTACATATGCTTCGTATTTTTCATAATCTTGTTTTGTGCCTCTTACGGTTAATCTTGTGCCTTGTTCTTCATAAGCTGTTGCTAACACTTGGGCGTTTTCATTGAAATACGCAATGAGCTGGCCCTCTTCATACGGAATAAGCACTTCAAATTGCCGATAATCTTTATAAATATATTGTTGAATAGCCTTGGTCAATTCCTTGATGCCAATCCGTTTTTTTGCTGAAAGATATACCGTATCTCCTTCTACTTTTGGAAATTCAGCCTCGGTCAAATCGCTCTTATTATAGGCATAGATGACCGGAATATTTTCCACACCAATTTCTTTTAACGTTGCATCAGTCACTTCCATATATTTTTCGTAATTCGGGTCGGAATAATCGACAACATGGATGATGACATCTGCTTCCTTCACTTCCTCCAGCGTAGAACGGAATGCCTTGACGAGATGGTGAGGCAATTTATGAATAAACCCGACCGTATCCGTCAGCAAGAACCTCGTATTATCCGGAAGATGCATTTTGCGGACGGACGTTTCCAGCGTGGCAAAGAGCATATCTTTTTCAAAAACTTCTTTATTGGCGGCCGGATTAAATTTTTCCACCATGGCATTCATAATCGTTGATTTACCGGCGTTTGTATAGCCGACAAGAGAGACTACCGGAAGACCATGCTTTTGCCGTTTTTTCCGCTGAATTTCCCGCTGCTCCACTAACTGTTCCAATTCTTTGGAAAGAATACTAATTTTCTCTTCAATTTTTCGGCGGTCCAGCTCCAATTTCGTCTCTCCGGCACCCCGGTTTTTCAGCCCGGCTCCTCCCCCCTGCCGCCCAAGGTCATCTCTTTGGCCGATTAGGCGGGGCAGCATATATTTTAGCTTTGCCACTTCTACCTGCAGCTTTGCTTCCCGCGTTTGCGCCCGTTCGGCGAAAATATCTAAAATAAGCATCGTCCGATCGATAACCGTTTTCTCCAGTTTTTCTTCCAGCACCCGGATTTGCGACGGGGACAGTTCATCGTCAAAAATAACGACATCAGCTTCTTTCATTTCCACGAGCTCTTGTAATTCTTCAAGTTTTCCCTTTCCGATATAGTGGGATTTATGAATTTGCTGCAGCTGCTGCGTTAACGTCCCGACAACTTGAAGATGGCAAGCAGCGGCAAGTCCCTCCAGCTCCTTCATGGAAAAATCCAGATCATCCGCTTGCTGCTTTATACTTGCCCCGACAAGGATCGCTTTTTTCTTTTCCGTCATTTTCCTCATCCTTTCCTTTTTTTGGCATAAAAAAGCGCAGACTTCTGCCTGCGTTTTGCAAATGGAAGTAGGTATTTTTTTGTCAGGAAACCTGCCGAAACTTTCCACGTCAAATCGTGCGCGTCACGGATGGAGTGGGCGCAAAAAGGAAAGGATAGATGTTAAAGGGGGATACTTTCCCCTTTTGCAAAAAACACATCCGTCCCTTTTTTGGACAGCAAAAAAGAGGGCAGAATCGTCTCCCTCTTTTTTACAATATGTTATACCGTAAAATGTCAGGTTTCCTAAAAATAGGCAGACTAATCCCATTTACTCTGCATGCAGGCAGAGCCCTTGAACGTATTCAATTAACGGTTCAAAGTTTGGAATCGTAATCTCATTGCTGCCGTCAAAGGAAACCCTCCATTTCTTGTAAGATGGAATCATTATAGCACGGCAAAAGCTCCGATTCAAGAAAAAGTTAGGTTTAGATTATTTTCTGAAAATTTCGTTAAATTGATAGTATTAAACTTGACAAACATTCGGTTAAAGATATTATAATAAGTGTGTTGTGAAAATCATTTTAAATAAGACTTCGAGGAGGAACAAAAATGTCATTAGTAGGAAAAGAAGTATTACCATTCAAAGCAAAAGCTTTCAGAGCTGGAGAAGATTTCTTCGATGTTACGGAAGAAGATTTCAAAGGCCATTGGAGCATCGTTGTTTTCTATCCAGCAGACTTTTCTTTCGTTTGCCCGACTGAACTTGCTGATGTTCAGGAGCAATTGCCAAAATTAAAAGAATTGGGTGTGGAAGTATTTTCTGTTTCTACAGATACTCACTTTGTTCATAAAGCATGGCATGACCATTCCGAAACGGTAAATAAAATTACTTATACAATGATCGGCGATCCATCCCAGCAAATTTCCCGTAACTTCGATGTTTTAGACGAAGAAACTGGACTAGCTCAACGCGGTACGTTCATTATCGATCCAGACGGTGTAATCCAGGCTGTGGAAATTAATGCAGACGGAATCGGCCGGGATGCAAGCACTCTAATTGATAAAATTAAAGCTGCACAATACGTGCGCAATAACCCAGGTGAAGTTTGCCCGGCTAAATGGCAAGAAGGAGAAGAAACTTTGAAGCCAAGCCTTGACCTTGTAGGTAAAATCTAAGCTGCATTTGAGCTTTCAAGCGATAAATAAGGAGAGAGATTTATGTTAGATGCAGACATCAAGCAACAGCTGGAACAGTATATGCAGCTCATGGAAAATGATATCGTCATTAAACTGAGTGCCGGCTCGGATGACGTGTCCAAACAGATGACCGAACTGGTGGAAGAAATTCAATCCATGTCTTCCAAAATTACAGTGGAACATACAAAGCTTGAAAGAACACCTAGTTTCAGCGTGAATCGTCCGGGAGAGGATACTGGCATCGTTTTTGCCGGCCTTCCTCTCGGGCACGAATTCACTTCCCTCGTTCTTGCTTTACTTCAAGTGAGCGGCAGAGCGCCAAAAGTTGACGAGAAACTGATTGAACGGGTGAAAAAACTTGAGGGCGAATACCACTTTGAAACATACGTCAGCTTAAGCTGCCATAATTGTCCGGTCGTCGTACAGGCATTAAACGTCATGGCCGTGCTCAACCCAGGCGTCACCCATACGATGATTGAGGGCAATGCATATAAAGACGAAGTGGAAAGCAAAAACATTTTGAACGTGCCGACCGTATTCCTGAACGGGGAAGAATGGGGCGGCGGACGGATGGAACTGGAAGAAATTTTGAATAAACTTGGCAGCACTGCCGACCCTTCTGAATTTGAAAATAAAGATCCGTTTGACGTCCTTATTGTCGGAGGAGGTCCTGCCGGCGGAAGCGCAGCGATTTATGCTGCCCGGAAAGGTATCCGCACCGGGATTGTAACCGACCGTTTCGGCGGACAAATTCTTGACACAAGCACGATCGAAAACTTTATCAGTGTGAAAGAAACGCAAGGCGATACGCTGGCGTCCCATATTCGAGACCATGTTGAGCGATACAACGTGGATGTTATGACGGCGCAAAAAGCGAAAAACATTGCGAAAAAAGACGATTACGTTGAAGTGGAACTGGAAAACGGTGCCGTACTGAAAAGTAAAACGGCCATCATTACAACGGGGGCACGCTGGCGCAATATCGGCGTTCCTGGCGAGCAGGAATATAAAACAAAAGGTGTCGCCTATTGCCCGCACTGTGACGGCCCGCTCTTTGAAGGAAAAGACGTGGCAGTTATCGGCGGAGGAAACTCTGGCGTCGAAGCTGCAATCGACCTGGCCGGAATCGTCAACCACGTAACGGTAATCGAATTTGCAGATGAGCTGAAAGCCGATGCTGTACTGCAAGACAATTTGTACAGCTTGAAAAACGTAACGGTAATTAAAAATGCCGCTACGAAAGAAATTCACGGCGACGGCACAAAAGTTACCGGGCTCACCTATACTGACCGGGCAACGAACGAGGACAAGTATATTGACTTGGACGGCGTATTCGTGCAAATCGGACTTGTTCCAAATACGGAATGGATTGACGACTCCATCGAGAAAACTAGAATGGGTGAAATCATCGTCGATAAAAAAGGTGCGACAAACGTTCCTGGAATTTTCGCTGCAGGTGACTGTACCGACAGCGCATTTAAACAAATCATCATTTCCATGGGCTCTGGTGCAACAGCAGCATTAGGAGCATTCGACTACTTGATGCGAAATAAATAATTGTACGGAATCACGGGAGGTGTCAAAATTGGCACCCCCCGATTTTATTTATTATGGGGATGGCTGCTTTTGTGTCGGGTCTATCTTTGCGTACTTGGTGGCACTTATCGGCTGATTTTGCCATTATTTTTGCTGTTATCGCCCGTGAGTGGGTTTCTCTCGGTCGATTCTTCCTTCTTTTTCGTTCAAATCAGCCGTGAAAACGCTTCTCTCGGTCGATTCTTCCTTCTTTTTCGCTGAAATCAGCCGTGAGAACGCTTCTCTCGGTCGATTCTCCCTGCTTTTTCGCTCAAATCAGCCGTGAGAAAGCCTCTCTCGGTCGATTCTTCCTTCTTTTTTGCTGAAATCAGCCGTGAGAACGCTTCTCTCGGTCGATTCTTCCTTCTTTTTCGCTGAAATCAGCCGTGAGAACGCTTCTCTCGGTCGATTCTTCCTTCTTTTTCACTGAAATCTGCCGTGAGAAAGCCTCTCTCGGTCGATTCTTCCTTCTTTTTCGCTGAAATCAGCCGTGAAAACGCTTCTCTCGGTCGATTCTTCCTTCTTTTTCGCTCAAATCAGCCGTGAGAAAGCCTCTCTCGGTCGATTCTTCCTTCTTTTTCGCTGAAATCAGCCGTGAGAGCTCCTCTCTCGGTCGATTCTTCCTTCTTTTTCGCTGAAATCAGCCGTGAGAACGCTTCTCTCGGTCGATTCTTCCTGCTTTTTCGCTAAAATCAGCCGTGAGAACGCTTCTCTCGGTCGATTCTTCCTTCTTTTTCGCTGAAATCGGCCGTGATAGCGCCTCTCTCGGTCGATTCTTCCTTCTTTTTCGCTGAAATCGGCCGTGAAAATGCCTCTCTCTTCTATTTTCTGCTATAGACTGCGGCTTGCATAGCATACATAATTCCAATAAACGAAGAAAAAATATACGTATCGAATATGAAATGGAGGATTGGCATCATGGGAAATCAAAACTTACACGAACAGTTGCAGCAAGCAAGCAGAAACGTAAAGGAAGCCCAGGAGGCGGTACTGCAGGCTCAAGGACAAGATTTAGCTTTAATTGAAGTTGCCCAAGCTAAGTTGGAAGAGGCAGAACAAGTTTTGGAACAATTACAGCAGCAATTTGGGACGGAAGCTACCGAAAATCCCCAATTCCAGCAAGCATTCGAATCATTGCATGACACAAGACAGCAAGCACAAGAAGCCCAACAGAATATTACCGATATCCTTTAAATGCCAATGGTGCCAGGTACCCATCGAAAATTTGTCAAAAGTGTCACGGGTGCCAGGCACCAAAATTGACCTACGTCAATTTACTGCTAGCAGCTATTCTACTATAATTGTCGTATAGTCCCATGTCATGCTAGGAGGAATTGACATGTTATTCCCTGCAAAGTTTAAGGCAAGTGAACATATTTCCCCCATAAAGGTAAGTGATATATCTTCAGTCGGCTCACCGACAATTCAAAACTGGATTCATTTATGTCAGCTTACTCAAAAAGACTTAGAAGCTTTAAAAAAAATCGATGATTTGATGGAAACTCACGCCGCTGCAATTGCAGACCGGCACTATCAAATGATCATGGATATCCCACATATTAAAGAAATTTTTAATACATATTCAGAATACGGGCGTTATACCACGCTGATTACAAAATATTACAAGACTCACCAAACCTGCATTGAACGAGGAATATATTCAGTATTGCCATAAAGAGAAACAATCGTATTGCAGAAGCAAAGGAAAATGTAAAGAAAATCGAACAACTATCGGATTCTATCCAGGAAAAATTACGGCAGCTGCAAATGACCTTATAAGCGCCACAAATCTAGGCGTCGTTCTAAATAGGTCGCAACATGAAGAAAGTGCCACGGGAGAATCTCCCCCATGGCACTTTGATTATATTTTCATGACTCCGCCAGTGTTGGCAGAGGTGACAAGCTTGGAGTAGCGTGCAAGGTAGCCGGTTTTCACTTTCGGTTCGAAGCCTTTCCACTTCGCTTTTCTCCGTTCCATTTCTTCATCGGAAATTTCCAGTGTAATCGTCCGGTTATTTAAATCCAATTCTATCATATCCCCGTCTTCTACAAAGGCGATTGGCCCGCCTTCTGCTGCTTCCGGAGAAATGTGTCCGATGGAAATTCCCCGAGACGCTCCCGAGAAACGGCCGTCGGTAATCAAGCCGACTTTCGCTCCCAGGCCGCGGCCGACAATTTGTGACGTCGGTGCGAGCATTTCCGGCATGCCCGGGCCGCCTTTTGGTCCTTCATAACGGATGACGACGACATCTCCTTCCTTCACTTTTCCGGAAATAATGCCGCCAAGGGCATGCTCCTGGGAGTCGAAGCAAACTGCCGGACCGCGGTGATAGCCGCCAACCGAAGGATCAACCGCTCCTACTTTGACGATTGCTCCGTCTGGCGCCAAGTTGCCAAACAGTACGGCAAGTCCCCCAACTTCCGAATGCGGATTATCCAGCGGCCGAATGACATCCGTGTTTTTAATTTCGGCCCCTTCAACATTTTCCCGCAGAGTCTTTCCGGTTACCGTAATACAATCGCCATGTAAAGCACCCGGCTTTTTCAGCAGTTCGTTAATAATGGCGCTTACTCCTCCGGCATTGTGTACATCTTCAATAAAGTAATCCGATGCCGGAGCAATCTTCGCTAAATGCGGTACCCGCTTGGCAATGTCGTTAATCCGCTCCAGCGGATAGTCCACTTCTGCTTCGTGGGCCAAGGCGAGTGTGTGAAGCACCGTATTCGTGGACCCACCCATCGCCATATCCAAGGCAAACGCATTGTCAATTGCCTCAACAGTAACAATATCCCGCGGGCGGATATCTTCCTTAATTAAATTCATCAGCTGTTTGGCTGACTTTTTCACAAATTCTTTCCGTTCTTCCGAAATCGCCAAAATTGTTCCGTTTCCTGGCAATGCCAAGCCTAATGCCTCCGCCAGACAGTTCATCGAGTTGGCGGTAAACATTCCCGAACAGGAGCCGCAGGATGGGCAGGCAAACTGTTCGATTTCTTGCAATCTTTCTTCGGAAATTTTGCCAGATTGATAGGCTCCTACCCCTTCAAACACCGACGACAGCGACAGCGGATTTCCTTGGCTGTCTCTCCCTGCTTTCATCGGTCCTCCGGAGACGAACACCGTTGGAATGTTTACCCGGAGGGCAGCCATCATCATCCCTGGAGTAATTTTGTCACAGTTCGGAATACATACCATACCGTCAAACCAGTGGGCGTTCGCTACCGTTTCAACCGAATCGGCGATAATTTCCCGGCTCGGCAACGAATAACGCATGCCGATATGGCCCATGGCAATACCGTCGTCTACCCCGATTGTATTCATTTCAAACGGAACGCCGCCCGCTTCCCGGATTGCCTCTTTGACGAGTTTTCCAAACTCCTGCAAATGGACGTGCCCCGGCACGATGTCAATATAGGAATTTACGACAAGAATAAACGGCTTGCCAAAGTCCTCCGGCTTCACTCCTGCTGCCCGCAGCAAGCTGCGGTGCGGTGCCCGGTCCACCCCTTTTTTAATCATGTCACTGCGCATTTTAGCCAATCTCATCTCCACTCCTTCTTGCTTGTTGATTTTGTTAAGTTTTCAAACAATTTATTAATTTTTACTATTTTAACACTACTTGTCTAATAAGTGTAGTCCTTTTTCAAAGATTATGGTAATTCGTTGACATTTGATGATTCAGTGTGATTGGCGCTATTCCAAAATTGTGCCCAAAGGCAGTATGTAATTTTTTTCCTTGCCAATACTAATACTAAAAAATTCCAATGAGGAGGATCAGTATGCTGATTTTAAATGAAACGGAAATCGAAGGAAAACAAATGTATTTTGGCGAGGCAAAGAGGGACTTTAAAAAAATGGGACTCGTCATCGGCGATAGCTGGGACTATCATAAAGGGGTTTTTGATGGAGTTATGCACAAGGAAGGCGGGGAAACCATTTACATACGCCTGCCTTTTCGGGTTGTGGAAGGAGAACTGGACCGGCAAGATGCATTAATTGAATTTCAGAAGCCGTTCATTGTAAAACATGTCGTCAATCTTGGGCTCGATACAGACGAAAATGCGCTGCTGACGGTAACGGGACTAAGCCAGTTCCAAAAACCGCTTGATACCGACGGCTACATCCACGACAAGAGCAAATGGGTTGAATTCGGCGAGGAGACGATTGGCGATATCCTTAACAGGCTGGAAAAAATGAAAAAATAAAAGAAACACTGCATGGCACCGTCCGTGCAGTGTTTCTGCTTTTTTGCCACCAATATTCGGCAAACGCACTTCACAATACACGAGATAGCGTCTTTTATCTGAAAAATCTTAGAATCCCTCCAAAATTTCTGCTTTTACGTTATAATACTCTTATACAAATCCTTTGTCGGAGAAAAGCGGCATTCCTATATTCCGGAAACAACCGAAAAGATAGAAAACAAGTTTAGTGACGGGAGCAGGAGAAAATGAAGTCGATTCAAGTGAAAGATTTAGTGAAAGCATTTTCATTAGAAATTTTAGTCGGGGAAGCTTATCTCGATCGGCCCATTGCCCAATCCCGGACCCATCGGCCTGGTCTGGAGTTTATCGGTTATTTTGACTTTTTTCCGATGGAACGGGTGCAAGTGCTCGGTAAAAAAGAGATTACTTATTTACATCAATTAACCCATGAAGAACGGTCAGAACGAATTGGCAATATCGTCAAATATCATCCGCCGTGCTTTATCGTTGCCAACAATCAGGACGGCCTGACCTACTTAAAACAGCATTGCGAGAAAGAAAAAATCCCTTTGCTGCGGACAAAGGAAAAGACAACGGATTTTATTGCCAAAGTGGATGCTTACTTAACGCGAATGCTGGCGGAAGAGATTGCCATTCATGGTGTGTGCATTAATGTGTTTGGCATTGGCATTTTGCTCCGCGGGGAATCGGGGGTCGGAAAAAGCGAAGTGGCCCACACACTCATTGGCAGAGGGCACCGGCTCGTTGCCGACGATATTGTCGTCTTAAAGAAACTGAGCCATAAAACGATCCTCGGAACCCATAATGAAACGAATAAAGAATTTTTGGCACTGAGAAGCGTGGGGCTGTTAAATGTCGTCCGGGCGTATGGGCGAAAAGCCTTTCAGGAAGAGTCAAGAATCGCTTTGGATATCGAACTGACAAAATGGGATAAGGACGCCCTCTACAATGAATTGGAATTTGAGCCGAGATTTATCGAGTATATGGGGGTCCCTGTTCCGACGATTCAAATTCAGCTCCAGCCGGGAAGAGATGTAGCCGGGCTAATTGAAGCAGCAGCAAACAACTGGTATTTAAAACAGCAAGGATATAGCGCTGCGGAAGAATTTCAAAGCAGGATTAAAGGTGAAAAACTTGATTAATTAACTTGTACAATGTTTTACACGCCCACCTTTATATATTTCCTACAAATTGAGTCATAAACAGCAGTTCTTATGGATGATTCCCAAATTTATAAGATTATGTAAGGATATCATACTATATTTAGTATAATCGGCCAAGAACATATGTTCTTATTTTAAGCAAATATTTGGGGAAGGCAACCATGCCTTCCCCTTTCACTTCATGCTTACTCCAATTTAAATTGCTGAACTAATCCATTTAGCTGCTCCGCTAGTTTCGATAACTGATCCGAATTTACGACTACCTTCTCCATAATGCCCGTTGTTTGCACGGTCGAGGCTGAAGTTTGTTGAACACCAGCAGCGGATTCTTCAGAGATGGAGGCAATTTCTTCGATCGACCGGCTCATTTCTAAACTATCCGCAGTTATCGCGGATAGTTTGCTCGTAATGGCACCAATATTTCCGACTACTTCTGTAATGGCTTCTTCGATTTTTCCATTACATCTTTGTGAATGATACTGGAACCATATAGTTGTAAACTATCGATTCGATAGGAAATTACTAATTGATAATCTGATTTGTCCCTTTTATGCTAGAAGTAGAATCATAAGGAGGTATGGAAATTGACAAAAGCAGTTTTCTATCATGCTGGTTGCGAAGTTTGTGTAGATGCAGAGAAAATGATTTTGGACTACTTCGACCGTTCCAAAGTAGACTTGGAAGTTGTTCACTTCGGTGAAGATCCTTCCCGAATTAGGGAAGCAGAGGCGGCTGGGGTAAAATCTGTTCCAGCTCTTGTCGTGAATGGACAAACGTACCATATCAATTATGGCGCCAGTATGGAAGACGTAAAAAACGGATAAACGTGACAGATAAGCTTCTAAATATTATCGAACATTAAAAACGAGAGACAGCAGCACGTCTCTCGTTTTTTCTGTGCAACTAAGATAATACACTTTCGATTCGTTGACTCGTTTCAATAACTTGTTGCATAAAAGCTCTAGTTGCGGTACACATAAATTTATTTTTCCGGTAAACAAATCCGATTGTTCTCGTTGGTGTCGGATTGCACAATTTGACATGGGCGATGCGGTCATTAGATAAATAATCTAAATAAGGAGCAGGGAGAATGGTGACACCAACCCCTTCCGCAACCATTTGCATTAAAGATTCCAGCGTTGTCATTTCCAATGTTGGGTTCGGGGAGAATCCTATTTCATTGCAGTACTTTTCGATGAGTTGACGTAAGAAGTAATTTTGAGGAAGTAAAACAATCGGCACATCTTTCAGCGTTTCCAATCCCACTTCGGTTTCTGTTGCTAGAGAAGATGTTATAGGTACAGCTAAAGACAATTCTTCGGTAAACAGAGGAATCGACTCCATTTCTTCATTTTCCACAGGCAAGAAGGTAATGCCTAAATCCAGCTCATTCTCCATGATTCCCTTTTCAATTTCTCCAGACCGCATCCCAAAGACGGATAGTTCAATATTCGGGTACAGCTGTTTAAATTGAAGGATGGCAGGCGGGAGTAAGTAGCTGACACAGGTGAGCAACGTTCCGACGGCAAGTTTTCCCCGTCCGAGTCCGTTTAAATCCCTCAGAGCTAATTGGGCTTGTTCGACTTCGTAAAAAATTCGCCGGCTGTGGTCAAGTAAAATTTTTCCCGCTTCGGTCAGCGCAATTCTTTTGCCGATGCGGTCAAACAGGGGGATGCCGATTTCTCCTTCTAAACTTTTAATTTGCTGGCTTAACGTCGGCTGGGCGATATTTAACTTTTCTGCTGCCCGGGTAAAATGCATTTCCTCACAAACTGCCATAAAATATTCCAGTTGCCGCAGCTCCATAACCTTTCCACTCCCTTTTCATAGCTATTATCTATTATTATGGAAGATTTCATTCGCATATACAATTCCTTTGCCTGTTACCCTAATGAAAAATGCTCCTTCAGTTGATCAAAGGAGCATTGGCAAGGAGTTATTCTTTTTTCACTAATTTTGCCTGGACGACAAATCTCCCTTCCAGCCGGTCCATTTCATAATCACAGGTCGATAAAGTTACAATGACGTCGTCTGCATCGACTTCCACTTCGGTATATATAAGGAATGTTCCCGGGTTTTGTTCAAATTCCTCATCGCTGCCAAAATCCGTTTGAATATAGTTGAAATCGGTCGTCTTCGGATACACCGCAAAAATTTCTGCTTCATAACTGGCTTCCAATGTATGGAAGGTAAAAGTTGGATGTTTCTTGAAAAACTCTTCATCCTTAAATTGAAACGCTGAACCAGTATAAACCGAAAGAAGCTGGTGAACGACCCCTAATTTCTTCGCCAGTTTCTATGGTACCATCGGACTGATTCTTGCTTATCTCGTTTATGCATGGTGTAATCATTTAGGGTTAAAGGATAAAACCTTGAAAAACCTAGGCTTCCGCGTTAACCGGGCACGTTTTATCATTTCCATCATCGGTGCTCTTGGCGTCGATCGCCACTGCCCATATCCCCAGCAACCTATATTGACTTGGAAAGTGTGGAAGGGATGAATGAGAGCATTCTCGTCCTTGGAGAAAAATATGACCGCATGGAACAAGCGGAGAAAATCCTCAATAATTTTGAAGATAAAATGGCAGAGATTGAGGAAAAAGTAAAAGACAAAGAACCGCCAACGGTACTGATTTTATTTGGTGTGCCGGTAAGCTATCTTGTAGCAACTGAAGATTCCTATGTCGGAGACCTTGTCCGGCGGGCAGGGGGAGTGAATGCCGTACCGGATAAAGGTGTCGAATATATTGCCTCCAATACGGAAAACTTGCGGCAATCCAATCCGGACATCATTTTAAAAATGGCCCATGGGATGCCGGAAGAAGTCGTAGAAATGTTTGACAAGGAATTTAAAGAAAACGATATTTGGAAACATTTTCAAAGCCGTACAAGATGGCCGCGTCTAAGTCTATGATTTAGAGGAAACCCGCTTCGATTCCACCGCCAATTTGGCTGCACCAGAAGCATTGGAAGAACTGGTCGTCATCCTTTATCCAGAATTAGCCGAGTAACTGAATGGGGCATGCCCATGACGAAAGAGGTTGTATCATGTATAAAAAATTGCGTGTTTCATAGCAGTGATTCTGGAAGAAAGACACCTAAACAAATAACGATGATTATTCCATATCCGGTTCCATCGCCAATCCAACTTCTGGCAAATCTTTATAGGTCGTTGGCACACCGACTAGGTCCAATTCCAATGCATCAGTAATTTCCGTTAAAGCAACGGTAGTGGAAATAATGCGATGCTCACTATTAGCTGCATTTCCATCCTCGCTTGACTTCGTTTCTTCTGTATTTGCATTCTTTTCTGCCGCAGTCGTTTCTTCACTTGTGCCACAGCCGGCTGCAATAAGCAACACTAAAATAATCATAAGTAAAAAAATAAACCTTTTTCCGATTAATGCCCCTGCTGTATCGAAAAAGGCAACAAATAAAAACGTAAAAATAACGGCAATTAATTCAGGAGTAAAAATTTCATCTACATGGGAAAACACAACCCCAAACGTGGGCTCCAGGCTTGGGATTTCCCCGACAATGGATGAAGGAACACAGATTAAGCCAAATATCATCCCGATGATCGTCGTAATCACCATACCGTAAAAAATACCGCCATTGATTCCCCGTACTAACATTATGATTGTTATCATCAGACCGACGACTGCAAGTGCCGTTGTCGCTGAAGTGATGTCTCCAATACTGACAAAAGTATCCGGGTTAGCAATGATAATCCCCGCATTTTTCAGGCCGATAAAGGTGATGAAAAAGCCGATTCCGGAAGCAATGGCATATTTTAAATCTTGTGGTATGGCGTTAATAATCTTTTCCCGGATTTTCATCACACTTAAAATCATAAAAATAATTCCCGCAATCAGCACGCCGGTTAAAGCCACTTGCCAATCGATTCCCATGCCGATACAGACAGAAAAGGTAAAGAAAGAATTAAGCCCCATGCTCGGAGCAATGGCGATGGGATAATTGGCCAACAGCCCTATCAGAAGCGTCCCGATGATTGCCGTTAACGCCGTTGCGGTAAACACCGCGCCCCGGTCCATCCCGGCTTGACTCAAAATAAGCGGGTTAACAACTAATATGTAAGCTACGGACAAAAAGGTCGTTATTCCGGCCAACGTTTCCTGTTTATAAGACGTATTTCGTTCAGCGAATTGGAAGAAATTTTTCATATCCTATGTACCCCTATTCTGCATTCATTCAGCCGATAAGCTTTCAAGACATATAAAAACTTTGGCTAACTCAAAGCCAAAGTTTATCTGCAAAGGAATAGGAAATGTATTCCCTTGTAGATAAGCTATTTACGGTAGCTGGTAGAAACGCTCAAGCCCTATTCTTGAACTTATACAAGGCATATTTTAAACAATAGAGAAATCATAACAAGTTTAATTTGGAACGTCAATGACGAATTTGGGAAAATTAGACAGGTGGAATTGTTTTGGGATGGGGTGATCATTTGACAAAACTACAAAATATGAAGTGAAGTTGATGGGGCTAAAGTTAGGGAATGCAGGAAATCCTTCAAAGTGTTCTCTCGGCAGATCCTTCTGCTTTTTTCTCAGAGATCAACCGTGATAAGCACTCTCTCGGTCGATTCTTGCGCTTTTTCCTCTGATATCAACCGTGATAAGCACTCTTCTCGGTCGATTCCTACAACTTTTTCTCTGATATCGACCGTGATAAGCGCTCTCTCGGTCGATTTCTACAACTTTTTCTCTGATATCGACCGTGATAAGCGCTCTCTCGGTCGATTCCTACAACTTTTTCTCTGATATCGACCGTGATAAGCGCTCTCTCGGTCGATTCCTACAACTTTTTCTCTGATATCGACCGTGATAAGCGCTCTCTCGGTCGATTCCTACAACTTTTTCTCTGATATCGACCGTGATAAGCGCTCTCTCGGTCGATTCCTACAACTTTTTCTCTGATATCGACCGTGATAAGCGCTCTCTCGGTCGATTCTTGCGCTTTTTCCTCTGATATCAACCGTGATAAGCGCTCTCTCGGCTGTTTCCTACAACTTTTTCTCTGATATCAACCGTGATAAGCGCTCTCTCGGTCGATTTCTACAACTTTTTCTCTGATATCGTCCGTGATAAGCGCTCTCTCGGTCGATTCCTACAACTTTTTCTCTGATATCGACCGTGATAAGCGCTCTCTCGGCTGTTTCCTACAACTTTTTCTCTGATATCGTCCGTGATAAGCGCTCTCTCGGTCGATTCCTACAACTTTTTCTCTGATATCGACCGTGATAAGCGCTCTCTCGGTCGATTCTTGCGCTTTTTCCTCTGATATCGACCGTGAAAAGCGCTCTCTCGGTCGATTCTTGCGCTTTTTCCTCTGATATCGACCGTGATACGATGCACCCGTCCGGTTATAGCATACAAAAAAAATCAACCCTGCTTTTCTGAAAAGCGGGTGGACTTAATTTTTTATAAAAGGATCCCTTTGATGCCAATAACAAATGCATTTTGACAGCTGTACCAGAAAAACGATTCTACCATTCTTCTCCTTCTGTACAATTAATTTTCCGTCTAACATTAGCTAGGTTTCCAATCAATATCCCCGTCATCCTCAATAATGCCGATGCCGACATCGGCAATATCCGGATCTTTTAACACTTCTTCTTTTACTCTTACTTTTATATCATCGGCCTCCGCTAATGTTAACCCTTGCCGCAGCTCAATTCTCGTTTCCACATGATAATATCTGCCTTCCTGCATGATTCGCATTTGATTAATATCGGTTACATCTTTGTCCCGCAAAATAATCCCGGTAATTCTTTCTTCAATGTCCTTCGGTGCCGCTACGCCAATTAAGCCGACCATGTTGTCATAACCGACACGGAACGCGACGCCAATCATTAATATTCCAATTAGAATCGTTACGAGCCCATCAATCAGAACAAAATCGGTAAAGGAAATAACGACAACGGAAATCAGTGCCAATGCAGCTCCGCTTACGGCGACTAAATCTTCATAAAACACAAGCCTTGTCGGCGGGGCTGCCCTGCCGACATTTTTGAAAGCACCAGTTATGATGCCAAAGCCTGCCGCTTCGGCACGGGCTTCGACATTAATTTCCTTCATCGCTTTCACTAAAATAACCCCATCAATTACTAAGTTCAACACTAATACACCGACGTTAATCCAAAAGCCGTCCCCTGCTTCCGCCGGATGCTGAATTAAATGCCAGCCTTCCCGGATTGTTTCATATGCCATAATCGTCACGACAATTACGGCAACCATACAGAAAATGTTGATTACTCTGCCAAATCCCGTCGGAAACCTCGGCGTTGGACGCTTTTCCGATAAAATGCTCCCGACATATACAAACCCCTGGTTCACTGCATCCGCGGTGGAATGCATCGCGGAAGCAAATAGAGCGCCGCTTCCGCTTAAGGCTGCGGCAAAAAATTTTGCAATCGCTAAAATGGTGTTACCCAGGGCGGCAATCAGCGATGATTTATTTCCCTTTTTAATTAAGCCGGCAAAGGACTCCCGCTCTAATTCCACCAGTCCACTCCCCTTTTATGAATGAAATTATTATTTAATATTTGATGAGCAGGAGATTTTTAAACGGAATATGGCAATAGATTATCTGCTTATCTCGCCAATTATCTTGCAACACCATCAGGGAAGCGGTCTGCATACAAGTTTAAACGATGCAGAGTTCCGCATTTTTATGGAACCGGGTTAGCCGGATGATATTGCATGCTGCGCCAGTTAGTTTCCAAATATGGGTCATCGCCTATCCAAAACGAGGCTGTTTGCCATACCCTACAATATACTGTGCTTTTTCATTAATTTGGAAAAATGGAGGTTATAAAGTTGAATGAAATGATGACCAATCCTCAATGGAATGAGCAGGATGAAAGAATTGTCGGGCGACGGCCCCCTTATGGCTTCGGATATGGACATGGCTTTGGTCGCCGTCCGTTCGATATGGGTATCCATTCGGTTTCGGAGCACCATTTTTAGGCGGCGTCGTTGGCGGATTATTAGGAAGCGCCTTATTCCCACCATATGGCTATGGATATCCATATTATGGTGGATATCCGTTCTACGGCGAATATGGGTATCCTTATTATTAAAAAGTTAATTATGCAGTGAAAGGGTCGATGCTACAACAGGAGAAACTAATGCCCGTTAGAATATCGCCTTTTTTAAGCAGCTGGACTTCCAGGAGTCCATATTGCATTTTGCAAGACTTGCCAACCGATTACAGGGAAATTTTGATTTAATCATGTTACGATAGGAACTAAGTTTAGGTGATTTCTCTGTGAGGAACTATATGAAATCACCTCATTTTTTAGTAATGAGTCATTAATGTTTTTTCTTATTGACTTTTCCCATAATTGATGTAATATATATTTAACAAATGTAATTTATATATTGCTTTTTGCAGGTGAAGGTGATGAAGAACAACGTAAAAATAGCACGGATAAAACAATCGATGACGCAGCAGCAGCTGGCCGAAAGGGTCGGCGTTACGAGACAGACGATCGGACTGATTGAGAAAGGCCAATATAACCCTAGTCTGCAGCTTTGCATTGCCATTGCGAAGGAACTGAATAAAACATTGGATGAATTGTTTTGGGAGGTCGACGACGAATGAAATCATGGATATCTTTTTTCCTGCCAGATGACGAATATAAGAAAAAACGAATGCTGTACTTTTTATCCGAAGGTTCCGTTATTCTAATGTTCAGCCTTACTATTATGATGATTTTCAGCAACAGCTTTCATCTCGACGCAGAAATTTCACTCCTGCTGCCTGCAGCTGTCTTCCTCGTTTATGTATTAGGAAGATATGCATTGTCAGGGATTGAATATGCAGATATCGCCACAGAGGGTGCGTACAAAAAGGAACTAAAGCATATTTTCGTTAGAACAGGCAAATTTTTAGGGATTTATCTGCTCTTATATATAGCTTTTATAGGAATTCCCAGCAGCCAACATGACTGGGTTGAAATGATAGGATTAATCCTAAGCATCAGTTTGCTCTGGTTTTTTGTTAATTACATCTCTTTAAAACGTTCCTATCATAAAAATAAAGAGTTGCTATAATCTCGCCACTGCATTAACGCAACGTACGGAACTTTCGCATCATTGGAAGTTCCGTTTTTTATATCTTTGTACGAATGTTTGGTAAAGCTCTAAAATAATAAAGGTCCGAAAATTTATTCCCGGCCTCCATTGGCTGGGTCATTCTCTCCATTTAGGATAAACTATAAAAAAGGTGGTGAAGGAATGGGAGCAAATAAACTTATTGGCGAAAAATCCCCCTACCTGCTGCAGCATGCCCATAACCCGGTTGACTGGTATCCTTGGAGCGAAGAAGCTTTTGCAAAAGCGAAAGAGGAAAACAAGCCGATTTTTCTTTCCATTGGCTATTCCACTTGCCATTGGTGCCATGTCATGGCCCACGAATCCTTTGAGGATGAAGAAGTCGCCAACATATTAAACGAAAAATACGTATCCATAAAAGTGGACAGGGAAGAGCGCCCGGATATCGATTCCATCTACATGAAAGTGTGCCAGATGATGACCGGCCACGGCGGCTGGCCCCTTTCGATTTTTATGACTCCGGATAAAGTTCCCTTTTATGCCGGCACCTATTTCCCAAAAGAAAGCAAATACGGCCGGCCAGGGCTGATGGAAGTGCTGACCCAGCTGCATAACAAATATACGGAAGACCCGGACCATATTGCCGATGTGACAGAAAGCGTGAAAAATGCATTGGCAAAAACGGCGGCAAAGAAAGGGAGAGCGCGGCTGACTGTGGACATGGCGGCAAAGGGATTTGGCCAGCTGGCGAGAAGTTTTGATTTTACTTACGGCGGCTTTGGCGAAGCGCCAAAATTCCCGATGCCGCAAAATTTGCTGTTTTTGCTCCGGCATTATTATTTCTCCGGAAACAGCGCCGCCCTGAAGATTGCCGAAACGACGCTAAAGGATATGACAAAGGGCGGCATATGGGATCATATCGGTTTTGGCTTTGCCCGTTATTCCACCGATGATGAATGGCTCGTCCCCCATTTCGAGAAAATGCTTTATGACAATGCGTTGCTGCTGATCGTATTTGCGGAATGTTACGCCATTACGAAGGAACCCTTCTACCGGAAGATCGCCGGGCAGATTATCGAGTTTATCGGCCGGGAAATGACAGGAGAAGACGGCGCCTTTTATTCGGCCATTGATGCAGACTCGGAAGGTGTCGAAGGAAAATATTACGTCTGGGATTATGACGAAGTGATGGAATTGCTCGGGCCGGAACGGGGAGAGCTGTTCACCGAACTCTACGACATTACCCCGGAAGGAAATTTTGAAGGAAAAAACATCCCGAACCTCATTGAAACGGATTTGGAAGATGAGGCGGAAGAGCTGGGAATTCCTCTCGAGGAACTGGAACGGCAACTGGAAGAGGCACGGAAGATTCTTTTAGCCGCCCGGGAAAAACGGGTGCGTCCGCATGTGGATGATAAAGTGTTAACTGCATGGAACGGAATGATGATTGCGGCTCTCGCAAAAGCAGGGAAAGTTTTTCAAAAAGAAGAATACGTCCAGCGCGCCAGCAAAGCATTGCAATTTATCGAGGAAAAACTTTTTATCGGCGGCAGGCTGTACGCCCGCTACCGGGACGGGGAGGCCAAATTTCCTGGGTATCTCGACGATTATACTTATCTACTCTGGGCGTACTTGGAGCTGTATGAAGCAACGTTTGATGCAAAGATGCTCATCACGGCCCGCCGTCTTGCGGACAATTTGCTCGATTTGTTTTGGGACCCAGAAGAGGGCGGGTTTTTCTTCAGCGGCAAAGACAGTGAACAGCTCATAGCGAAAGACAAAGAAATTTATGACGGGGCGATACCGTCAGGCAATAGTGTTGCGGCGGTCATGCTTGTACGTTTAGGATTTTTGACAGGGGAGACGAAGTACGTGGAGAAGACGGAAGAAATGTATTATACCTTTTATGATGAAATGACCCGGGCACCTTCCGCCAGTCCCTTTTTCCTGCAGGCGCTGCAGCTGACCGAACTCCCGACAAAGGAAGTCGTCGTGCTCGGAAGCCGGGATTCTGCATTTCTGGCCAAACTCCAGCAGGAATTTTTGCCGGATGTTTCCTTGCTCGCAGCAGAAGATGAAAGTGCGCTTGCATCGGCAGCACCGTTTGCGGCGGGCTATCGGCCGTTAAACGGAGACGTAACAGTGTATGTCTGTGAAAACTTTGCCTGCCAGCAGCCGACAACCGATTTGGAAGAAGCGTGGAATCGTATTGTTAAAAGCTAAAGTTAGTATAGCAAAAATCCCTGTCCGCTCTGGCAGGGATTTTTATGTTTGTGGTGATTTTATGCAAGTCGGATAATCTCTGATTCCCAAGAATGCCGGCGTTTTGCAGGATATCAGCGGCCACGGCCGGGCTATCAGCGTTTGGAAAAAATATCAGCTTATCTCCAAAAATATCTAGCGTTTAATTTAAAATATCAGCGAATCGGTTTTATCAGCGTTCGGAACGGAAAATCAGCGGTACTTACAGAAATATCAGCATACTGCAAACTCTATCATCCGCCATAAAAATGATATACGTTTTTTTCGTTTATAAGGTATACTATCCAATAAAGGAGGTGCAATCGATGAACGGTATGAATCAGCGTTTCGACAAATTAGAGGAAATGGTCTCCACACTGATTACAACGGTCGGGACCATGATGGAGCAACAGACAAAAATGAGCCTGGACATCGAAACAATGAAAGAAAATCAAGAATCCACGCAAAAGGATATTCATTCTCTTAAAGTGCAGCAGGAGTCCATGCAGGAGGATATCAACTCTCTTAAAGCACAGCAGGAATCTATGCAGAAGGACATACACTCTCTTAAAGTGCAGCAAGAATCCATGCAGGAGGATATCAACTCTCTTAAAGCACAGCAGGAATCCATGCAGGAGGATATCACCTCTCTTAAAGCACAGCAGGAATCTTTGCAGAAGGACATACGCTCTCTTAAAGTGCAGCAGGAATCCATGCAGGAGAATATCAACTCTCTTAAAACACAGCAGGAATCTTTGCAGAAGGACATACACTCTCTTAAAGTGCAGCAAGATTCCATGCAGAAAGATGTTCATTCTCTAAGAGCACAGCAACAGACCCTTACGAAAGATTTCAATGATTTTAAAGCATTACAAGAGAGAAGACATGAGGAAATGATGGAGAAGTTAAACAACATCGAAGCGGATCAAAATTTAATCTTCGAAAAGCTGACGAAAAATGACCGGGATATTGCCCGTTTAAAACACTTATATGATTTTTAATACTCCATTATTCCACAACGACAATTTCCCCAATTATCATTTCCAACATCAACATTCCCGTACCGCTGCTGCAAAATGTCCATTCATCAGTCGGTACGGGGATTTTCCTTTATTTTACATATACGATACTCCTGCCGGCACGCCACGGACAATCTCATCAAAATGCTTCAATACGGCCGGTTCCATTTCCAGTTCATTTTTCTTCCATACATTTTGCAAAAACACTTCGGCAATTGCCCGATCTCTGCTATTCCCGTTGGCGAGCTGTTCGAGGGCAGTGACGCTTTCCAAAATACCGGTCATTTTCTTGCCGATTTTTTTGCAGTAAAAGGTCTGCAATTCTTCAGGCATTTGTTTTACTTTTTCCGTTTCCTGAAGCAAGTTTTGCAATGCCTCTGCAACAATCGCTTTCCACGGTAATCCTCCCTTAAGCTGCTGCAATCTTTCCTCCATTTTGCTGGCAAATAATTTTTCCGCATCATATTTGCGCATGAGCCGCAGCACTTCCAGCCCTAAAATATTGGCCGTTCCTTCCCAGACGGTGAGCACTTGCGCATCCCGTAACAGTCTCGGCGTAACGAAGTCTTCAATATAGCCGTTCCCGCCATGGAGTTCGATCGCTTCGTGGCTAAAATGAATGGCCTGCTCCGCCGTTTCCACTTTCATCAGAGCAACGAACAGACGGAACAAAATTTGCTCCTCTGCTGACGGTACAGCACTTTGCCCCGGCGGTCCCATGACCCGGTCCATCAGTTCGATGACGTCAAACATTACTTCCATTTCAATTTCCAGCTTGGAAACCAGCTTCCCTAACGTTTCCTGTACCATCGGGTATTCAATTAGCCTTTTGCCAAAGGCTTTCCGCTCCCGGGTGTAGGCAACGGCTTCTGTGTAAGCTCTGCGCATAATGCCTAAGGAAGCAATCGCATTGGAAACACGGGATAAATTCAGGGCCTCCATCATATAGTAAAATCCTTTATCCGCACCGCCGACTAAATAGCCGAGGGCGCTGTCAAACTCCACTTCTGCCGATGGTACCGCCCGCACCCCTAATTTGTCCTTCAGCCGCCGGATGCGGAGAAAACCATTTTTGCGATTTTCCTCCCAAGGAACGGCAAACAGACTTAAGCCCTTCGTTCCCGTCGGAGCGCCTTCCCTCCGTGCGAGGATCATGGCCACGCCGCACATCCCGGCATTGCTGGCAAAATATTTTTCTCCATAAATCCGGTAATGGTCTCCTTCTTCCACTGCCTTCACTTCATTGGCTCCGACGTCAGACCCCCCTTGCCTCTCTGTGAGGAAGGTAGCACCTTCATACAGTTCCGTCTCCCCGGTGGAAAGCACGTGGGGCAAATATTTTTCTTTCAGTTTCGGAGAGGCGTAATGATCTAACAGGTAGGCGGTTGCTTTCGTCAGTGTGACCGGACAATAAAGCCCGGGTTCGGTTTGCGAAAGCAAGTACCCTTGGGCAAAGGAATAGATGTAATTTCCCTTTCGTCCCAGCTCGGGAATTTCCTTGTGGATATACCCGACAATCCCGGTATTGTAGGCATCGTTCACATTTTTGCGATAGCCTTCGTTTACCCATATTCGTGAAACTTCATTGCCCATTTTGTCGTAACGGATTAACCGGGGCTGGCCTTCCCGGTCCGTATGCCTTGCCCGTTCATCCATCGTTCCGGCGGCCAGCTCCCCAAATTGGTGCAGTTCATTATCCGCCCACTGGAAAAAATTCGCTGGAAGTTTTGCTCGTAAAATTTGCTGCAGGCGAATGTCCTCTGTGTAAAAATTTGCCACTTTAGTTCCCTCCTTAGTTTGTCACACGTGCACGCAATTGGTTTTTCAACAATTTTCCGGTGGCATTTCGCGGCAACGCATCCATCACTTCATATAAACGCGGGATTTTATAGTCCGCCACTTTCCCTTGCAAAAATGCCCGGCATTCCGCCTCCACGTCTGTCATTTCTTCTTTCAGCACGATGAAGGCTTTCACCGTTTCGCCCCAGTCCGGATGGGGAACTCCGACCACCGCCACGTCCGCAACATTAGAATGCTGAATGAGCACATCTTCAATTTCCTTCGGATATACATTGACGCCCCCGGAAATGATGACATCCTTCTTCCGTTCGACAATCCAGTAATAGCCGTCCTCATCTTGCCTTGCCAAATCCCCGGTATATACCCAGCCGTCTTTTACCGTCTCTGCCGTTTTTTCCGGATCTTTATAATAGCCTTTCATATTTCCCTCACCGCGGAGAATGATTTCCCCGACTTCTCCTGTTGCTACATCGTTTCCATTGTCATCGACTAGGCGAATTTCGCATTGGAGGGCTGCCCGCCTGCCGATGCTCCCTGCTTTTTCCGCATGTTCTTCATGCTGCAACAATGTTCCATTTGGCCCGGCTTCCGTTAGTCCGTATACCCCGATCAGTTTTCCGGTCGTAAATACTTCCTTTAAAAATTCCACTTCCTTTGCCGCCAATGGAGCGCCGCCATAAACCCAATATTCCATGGACGATAAATCAAATTCCTTGATGTTCGGATGTTTTGCACTGGCCAAATAGGCAATTGGCGCACCAAAGAAATGGGTAATCCGCTCCTTTTCCACCGTTTTCAGCAGCAAATCCGGCGTAAATGTCGGAACGGCAACATGGGCAGCGCCAACGTAAATCCCTGCTGCCATAAATAAATGAAGGGGTGCAGAATGACTGAGGGGCATCATATGCAGAATCCGGCTTTCCGGTTTCACGTTCATTTCGATGCAAATCAACGTTGCCACCGTCAAAATGCTGCGATACGTAAAGAGAACCCCTTTCGGATCCCCCGTCGTTCCCGATGTATACAAAATGGAAGCTTCATCATCTTCCGTTAACGGGCAGGCAATTTCCTCCTCTTCTCCCTCTTCCAGCAGCTGCTCCCAGGAAAGCCAATTTCCATCTGCTTCCCCCGTTTTCACGAGCAGCAGCTCATTCGCCGCAAGGTCAGCAACTTGGCCAAACAGCAGCTCATGGGTAAGAAACATTTTCGCGTCGCTATGTTCTAAAATATACTCTACTTCCCTGCCGACTAGCCTGGCATTAATCGGCACGATAACTGCCCCGATGCGCTGGACGGCAAAATACGTGATCAAAAATTCTTTCGTATTCGGCATATGGAGCACGACTTTATCTCCCCGGCCAATTCCGAGCTTTAGCATGCTGCTGGCTAGCTTATTTACGCTCCGATCCCATTGTTTGTACGTAATCCTTTCCGTCGGTGTGACAATTCCCTCCTTGTCCGGAAATTTACGCGCCTGATGGGCTAGCAAATTTGGCAAATTCATTTCGTATCCCTCCTATATTTTTTCACGATTCCAAAACTGGAACCGGATAATATTATTTCGTTCGCTAATTGATGAATTTGGCATCGATTTCCAGTTTCTCTTTCCTCTGCCATTGTTAACGGGCATGTGACCGTATCCCCCTGCAAAATGACGTTGAAATACTCATCGTTCATAACTTTTGAGCCATCCCTCGGGAAGCCTTTTCCCATCCCTCGTCTCCGGCAAGATTGGCAAATTGGGTCATCTCCCCCTCCGTAAAGGTTCGCTGCCACGTGAGCACTTCGCCCGCTTCAATCAGAAGATCCCTCCTTTTCCAAAGTTTTTAGCTGCTTTTCGAAATCCGCCAGCAGCTTTTCCATTTCTTTGCGCATGAAGACGAGCTCGTCAATCCGGGTCGTCACCTCCTTCACTTTTTCCCGTCCGTAGGCAATCGTCCTTTCCAGCTGCTTTTTCCCCGACGGGTCAATATCAAAAAGCTGGATCATCTCCCGGATTTCCTCCAGGGAAAATCCATACTTTTTCCCGCGAAAGATCAGCTTTAATCTCGCCCTTTCTTTATTCGTAAAAATCCGCTGCCCGCCTTCGCTCCGCATCGGCCGGAAAAACCCCAGTTCTTCGTAATAGCGAATCGTTCTCGTCGATATGTTAAATTCCTTTGCCAGCTCGGAAATTGTATATGTATTTTTACTTTTCACACCCATCATCCTTGATATAATTTTCTGATTATTATTTTACCATTAACGTTAACGTAAAGTTCAAGGGAAAATATCAATGAATGCGAAAAAAATAGAACTTCTGCGTTGAAGTTCTATTACCTATTTTTTAAATGTATAGACATTGCCTCCGTCCGTTTCAGCAACACGTTCATTCATAAAATAGAGGCCTGCTCCGTCATCCATACCATAGCCGACCGGTGTTCGGACTTTCCATATAGCGCTCCTTAAGTTTGCTTCTTGCTGCCATTTTGTATAATGAACGCTGATAACACAATCCTTGATGAGGCCTAATCCTCGGAGAAAGAGATGTTTGTTTTCGCAGTTGTCGATGGGAGGGATGACGCAATTTTCCGGTGCAATTAGCGCACCGGCAGAAAAACCGGCAACGGGAACCCCTTCTTCGTACCGTTCTTTAATCCGTTCTCCGACCAACGTATCTACAATATAATCCCTGTAGCGTTCTGTCTCCCCGCCGCCGATAATAATTCCCGCACAAGACGATAATATTTCCAAAGTGTTGTCATCCGGCTTGGGGCGAAGGGCAAGATAAGCAAAGTCATCCAGGCAAAAGTTTTCTAAAACGGACGTATACTTCGGCATATATTGTTCCCAGCCGTCCCTTTCCAAAAATAAAATGGCAACTTTTCCTCCAAGCGTTAACTGCGCAAATTTCTTCCCTAACTTTTCCGTAAAAGGGGGACTGCCGCCAAACAAAAATAAATGTCTGTTTTCCATTAACTCCCCTCCAATCCATTAACCCTGTCCCAATAGCGAAAAGAAAAAACTGCCCAGCGAACAGCAGGCAGTTTCTCATCGGTTGGCAAAAAATTCTTCTGCTTTTTGCAAAAAGATCTCTTGTTCCGGCGTTAAATCGTATTCCTCTTCGATAGCACTGACCGGACAAACAGCTTTGCACGCGCCGCAGTCAATGCACACATCGGGATCTATATAAAACTGATCGGGACCTTCTTCAATACAATCTACTGGACAAACGCTCACACACTCGGCAGCTTTTTCCGACTGGCAAGGTTCCAAAATAACAAAGGCCATGCTGTAAACCTCCCTACATCAAATATTCTGTCCATTTAAATGATATAGGGAAAAAGGAAGAAAGTAAAATGTTAGGACTTTCATATAAATCCGTCAAACTTTTTTACAGCATGGATTTTCAGTTGTGGTGACATAATCAAGATAACATTATTTTCTCTTTTCGATATGCTCGATAAAGGATAGGAAATCATAGTACACCCCGGAATTTGGCATGTTTCTCAATATATAGGCCACGCCTTCACCGAAAACTTCCCTCCCCGTCACTTCATAGGAGACGGACAGATTTTCATTTTTGGCAGCGAATTTTATTTCGTGATAAGACGCCTTCTCTGCCACTCTTTTTGCAATGATGGCATCTTCCGTTAAATCGAGCTGCTGCTGCAAATATAGCGCTGTCCCGGATGGACAGTCCCGCTTCGAAGTATGATGCTTTTCAATAATTTGCAGCTCTTCTCCGCCATAATATTCTCGAAGGATGTTTCCCATTTTCACCATCGCTGCGATGCCGATGGAAAAATTGCTGGCAATAATCCCGAAGCGATTTTCTTCCCGCAGCAATTCCGCAATACATTCTACCGATTCCTTCGTTAAACCGGTTGTGCCGATAATGATGTCCAACCCATGTTTCGCTGCAGACACAGCATTTTTCTGAGCTGCATCGGGAGCCGTAAAATCAATATATACATCCGCATCCGTTTTTTCCAATGCCGATGGCACGTCCGGATAAATATAACGGAAGTTGCTTTTTCCTCCCAATAGTTCACCAATATCCCGGCCGGCAGAATTTTTCCCCACCGCCGCTACAATTTGACAATCATCCAAACGGCGGAGCACGTTTGCGACAGCCTTTCCTGTACGCCCGGTAATCCCTGCCATCACAATACGTTTCAAAAAGATCATCCCCTTATGATGTGCAGAATATTTCGAAACCTATAATGTTATCATACTAGTTCTTTTTGCAACTTATTCCCGTCGGTTTGGACATTTCTCAATTGGGAATTTACTGCTCCGTTCTAAGCCTTGTTTCAAAGGGGAAATCATTGTCCTCTTATTCAATGGCAGCAAAGCCATGTGCATCATAAGAGATTATTGAGCCGTATTCTCCCGTTGCATCATCTCTCCTTTATCCTCACATATTTTCACCGACCAAACGAGCGTATTTGTAAAAATTTGCACGCCAAGGCTTTCTGCTTCCAATGCCAGATTGTTGGCGATTTCTTTCCCGTTCCATTCCTCCTCTCCATCCGGCAAAGACGGATCTTCGTACAGCTGGCCGAGGAGCCTCCCGCCAATGATTTTTCCTGTAGTTGGCGCCGAGGCGATCCCGTCTCCTTCATGTCCGGCCGCAATGTAAAGACCTTCCGCTTCTCCTGTCTTACCGATAATCGGCAATCCGTCCGGCGTATATGGACGGAGCCCAGCGAAGGTGCGAATAATGTGCGTATCTTTCAGTACTGGCAAAATTCGTACGGTAACGTTGGCAATTTCCTTCGCAAGCTGCACATTTGGGGTTATATCGTAGCCCGCAAATTCGCGGGAACCGCCAATGAGCAAGGTGCCGCTCCGCGTTTGCCCTAAAGATAATCCTGCACTTTGCGGCTGCTCCGGGTTGTTTTTTTTCGGATTTATTTTATTGGCAATGTACGATGCGGATAATATATTGCAAGGAAAAAGCGGCTCCATCCATTAGGAAACTAAAATTTGCCCTTTCCGGGGGATAATTGGAATGTGAATCCCAATTCGCTTCAGAATGAACGGCGTCCATACCCCGGCTACCGTTCCCGGGCTTCGTCACCAGAGAGTATTTGTACATTCATTCCCGCATTTCGCTGGCGCTCGACAAAACTTTTCATCACCTCCAACTCTTGCATTGTTTTAAATTGTAGCACCCGCAACAGCTTTGCCTGTATGGGCAGACTCATTGCCCCGATTTCATCCAAAAATAACGTTCCCCCGTCGGCAAATTCAATTTTGCCGATTTTTCGCCCCGTTTCCCCGGTAAATGCGCCCTTTTCATAGCCGAACAGTTCGCTTTCCAATAAATCGCTCGGGATGGAAGCGCAATTTATGGCGACAAAGGGGTGATGGCGAAAAGGACTCTCCGCATGGATGGCATGGGCAAATAATTCTTTTCCCGTCCCATGTCTTTTTGATCCAAAGCTGCTTTATCTATCACGGGAAAAGCAGCAGACGATGTCCCTTTCATGCTCTGTTTCAGGGTGCCCAAATAAACAAGTGCTCCCTTTTCCTGCCATGCTAGTAACCCAAGTTCGACAGTGACTAGGTAAACGAATGCCCCTCAAAGCTTTGTGTATCAAGGTTTTGAGGGGTAAAAAGGGCATAATTATTGTGTTACTAGCTTTTCGGCTTGATTTCTAAAATTTCAGGAGGCAGATTCACGCCTACTTTATTGAAAATCTCTTTCTGTTTGGCGGTTGGTGTCGTCGTACGATATAGTTCTCCATCCTTCGTGGTGAAATGACCCACTTGAAGCCTTTGGACCTCACGACGCACGGAATTCCAACTCGAGCCGGTTTCATTTTCAATCAACCTGACAAGTAAAAGTGCCAGCCAATTAATGATGATATGAGCTCGAATTCGTCTCTCTAGCCGATGGTACATCGGCCGTATGTTTAATGTGGACTTTAACGTTCGAAAAGCGCTTTCGACTTGAAGTAACTGCTTATACCCTAACGCAATATCCTCAAGGGATAACGTATCGTCGGATGTCCGGATTAAGTATTTGCCATCGTATTTCTCTTCATCCCGTATGGCTTGCTTATTCAGTTTTAAGGTACCATCTTTCAATTGGCGGATATATTTCCCGTACACTTTATGCACCCGTAAAGCACATGCCCGTTTGTGGTGGGCTTCATTCGGTAATTGTTTCAAATTTTCAAGCTGCTCCTCAACGGCACAGATGATTTCCTTTCTTTGACGGCGGTCACGTTCG